>CACYWW010000084.1 GCA_902778145.1 uncultured Ruminococcus sp. | reverse complement strand
AGCGGCGTGACGAACGCCTCCTCGTTGCGCGCGATATGCGGACTGCGCAGGAGGGTGTAATACGGCTGCTCCGGATAGGCGGGTGACGGCGCGTAGATCTCGCTGCCGCGCAGTTCTTCGGCGATAAGCGCCTGATACGCTTTGCCTTCGCCGACGGTGGCTTTGACGATATACGCAAGGAGCCGGATCAGGTCGTCGGAGAGATATCGATTGTCGCCCGTGACAAGCAGCTGCCCGAGCGAATATTTCTTCCGTATGCTCTCCGCGTTATCGGAGAGTTCTTTTGCAAATACGGATTCTTCTATAAACAGCGGATTCTTCTTGATGACCTCCGCGCGCTGACGGCGGCGGTCGGTGATCTCAAGTTCGTCGTTATCAAGATCGCGCAGATAATACGCCAGCCGCGCTCCGTCGTTTGCGACAAGATCGTAATAGGCGGTCTCGGTGGTCTTGGTCAGCCAGTTTCGCGGATCGTTTGCGGGAGAGACGTCCCACCCGAGCGGCAGATCCTTCGGGCGGAATTCGTCTTCGGTCAGGGCGAGAGTGTTGAGAAACTGATAGTTCAGCTCGGTCGTGCCCTGCCGTTCGGCTTTGTCCTGCCCCGAAATATACAGCGCGTGCCCGTATTTACGGCAGCGCTCCAGATACTGCGCCCAGGAGAGACCGTTCTCGGTCATCCATCCGAAGCCCTTGAACATACTCTTGGTGAGGATCATTTCTACGTCACCCACGTCGTGTTCCACGCCCCAGACGTCCCTGATCTTCGGTACTCCGAGCTCGGAAAAGAGGCTTCGGATATCGATTTCGTGTACGACCCCTTTGATATACGGAAGGCGTATCTGAAAAGAGTGATGCGAGCCGGACGACGGATCGAGGGAATACGCAAGCTCCTTTGATATGATCCCCTCGCCGTCGAATTCGAGCACCTCCACGTCTGCGGTCTTTTCCACGCGTTTGTATTCTCGCTCCGGCTCGTCCGATCCGTCGTCCACCACGGTGATGATATGGGCGTCTTTTACGACGCTTTTCGGGTTGTCGATGACGACGATCTTTTTCTCTGAAAGGAAGCCGGCGTCTTCAAGCCGCCGCCCGCTCGTGTACATCAGCCCGTTGTAGGCGTAGAGCTTGGCAAGCTGGCATTTGCCGACGGTCATCCCGAGCATGATCCGCTCGCGCAGCGGCTCGTACAGATCCTCGCGGATAAAGGAGAGGATATTGTTCCGGCTCATACTCGCCGAACGCTCAAAGGCGACGTATTTGTTCCCGCCTTTGCCGAAGTCTATCGTCACGCCTTCTGGCGAGAGCATCGCCTCCGCTTTGGCGACGGTATCGGGAGCACCCGTGTTCCGCCGTCTGTCGAAGGTGCCGGAAAAGTCGATATAGAGAATGGCGTCCTTCAGCTTATCGCAGTCGGGTCCTGCGTAAAAACCGTCGCCGTAAAGCAGGCGCATCGCCTGATAAAACATCGGGCAGTCGTCCTGCTTGGTTTCTTCCACCAGATATTCCTTTGAGGTATCGGTGGCGTCAAAGAAAAAGCGCCGGTCACCGTTTTCCCCCTTCGAGGCGGAAATGATGCCGAGCGCTGATATCTGTCTGATAACGTACTTCTGTTTTGCCATACCGCGCCTCCCGATAATTTACCAAAGAGCATTATATCACAAAAGTCGAAAAAAGTCAAGATGAGTCATTTGATAACTGCACGCACTTTTTACATAGTAAAGGCAAGACTGACGGGAAACCGCCGGCCTTTTTTTATGCCCAAAATCAAAAAGGAGGTGACGCCTATGAGGGTATCCGGCTGAAAAGCCAAACAAATGACAGCGTGTGTACGACAAAACAAACTAAAAATTCAGACAGTCGGGAGAGACCGACAGGAGGTAAAATCCATGAAACAATTCAAAGACAAGTTCATCATTGGGATCGATCACGGTTACGGGAACATCAAGACCGCGAACCACACTTTTAAGGCGGGCATTGCGGCATTTGATTCGGAGTCCGTGTTCCAGACAAATATGCTCACCTACTGCGGCAAGTATTATCTTGTCGGCGAGGGGCATAAGGAATTCAGCGCCGACAAGATCACCGACGGGGAGTATTTCATCCTCACTCTTGCGGGGATCGCTATGGAACTGAACAGCTACGGGCTGACGGAAGCGAACGTGCATATCGCGGCGGGGCTGCCCTTGAAATGGGTATCGCAGCAGAAAAAACCGTTCTCGGACTATCTTTTGAGGGTACCTGACGTCAGATTTACGTTCAACCGCAAGAATTATCACGTTCGCATCACAGGCGTCAATATCTTTCCGCAGG
>CACYWW010000083.1 GCA_902778145.1 uncultured Ruminococcus sp. | reverse complement strand
GAGTCTCTGCACTTATGCGATTGAACCGCCGTGTACTGAACGGTACGCACGGTGGTGTGAGAGGTCGGGGCTTATTCAGCCCCTCCTACTCGATTCTGCTTTTATGCGGCCGGTGTGTAGATGTAAACGTCGTCGTAGCTGTAGGTCGTGACGGTGCGGCTGCCGTCGGCGTCGATCCGGACCGAGTCGGTCATACGGCCGTCCGCGCCGTAATGGTTCACGACGGTCGCGTCGCTGCATTTAACGTTCGACACGCCGAAGGGACCGTAGCTCTCCTGACGGGTCATGAGCGGGTAGGCGTTGCCGTTAAATATTTCGTTCTCCACGACCTCGGTATAGGGCTCGGAATCCTCGGTGGCGTCGTGGTAGATGTAGGCGGTGGCATATTCATGCGTCACGCCGCTGTTGTCGGAATAAAGCTCGCGCACCGGGCGGCCGTTTCCGTCATATTCGTATTCGACGGAGAAGCTCAGCGTACCGGGATCGTTGACGGCGTCAAGACGGGAGACGTTGCCGGCGTCATCGTAAGTGTAGTGATAGCTAAAGTTTTCAGAAAAGCCGTATTTTTCCAGCATGCAGTAGCCACTGCGGGAGACGGCGCGGCCGTCAGGTCCGTAGGTGTAGGAAGCGGTGCCGAGCAGCACGTTGCTCTCCCCGGAGACGACGCGCGTCTCTTCACTGACGAGAGCGCTCTTGAGCACCGTGAAGCGGTCAAGCTGAGCCGCGGCATCCCTGTAGGAGCCGAGAGAGGCGAAGGTCTCGTACGCCTCGCGCGTGCGGCCGGTCTCAATGAAGGTGAAGGCGTCCTTGTAGCGAAGGGCGCGCTCCGCCCCCGAATCGTCGCCGCTGCGCCAGACGCTGGTCTGCTCGAGGCGGGTCTCGGCGATCTTGATCCGGTCGGGGCTGTCGGAGAATTCACCGAGCGCACGGAACATCTCGATCGCCTCGGCATAACGCCCGTTTTCGAAAAGAGCGCATGCTTCATCGTATGCCTTCTGCTCGCCGCAAGCGGTGAGGAGAACGCACAAAGCCAGTATAACGATGAAAATGCCGGCTTTTTTCATGCTGCTCCGTCCTTCTTGATCACGTGACTTTGATCGATTCACCCCCGGAAAACCCAAAAGGGGATTTTCCGACAGTTTATACCATAAATCCTGTGTACCAAAAATAACACAGCTATTTGTTTATGTCAACCTTTTTCATTATGTTTTCGAATTTTTTTTGAATAAAAAAGGCTTGAATCACGGAAAAACGCCAAATTATAGAATAAAAATAAACAAAATAGTTACAAAAGCATAACGATAGAACGGCCGGTTTCCCGATTATGTTCACCGCTGGGCGAGGGAAAGAAAAAGAATTTGCTTTGAAAATGAAAAAAAGCTTGACAATCGGAAAGGTATAGAGTAAAATGACCAAGCTGACAGAGCGATGGACGATTGGCGCAGCTGGTAGCGCATCCGCTTGACGTGCGGGAGGTCACAAGTTCGAGTCTTGTATCGTCCACCACAGAAACCTGAACGAAAAGTTCAGGTTTCTTTCTTTTTCTGCCGAAAACTGCCGATTTTTGTACGAAATAGTTGAGCCAATTTTTCAGAAAACAGTTTTTTTACTTATTTTTAGCCTTTAGAGTGCGGTAAAACCCAGCAAATATCAGGACGAAACGGTACTGATAAACAGTTCCATTCTGCTCGCGCTGGCTTCTTTCATCTGGTTTGTAACGTGCCCATACACGTCCAAAGTGAAGGCTGCCGTCGCGTGTCCGAGGTTTTCCTGGACGGTTTTGATGTCGTCGCCGCTCTTGATCGCAGCCACTGCGTAAGTATGCCGCAGATCATGGAAACGAGTCTCCGGCAGGCCGAGCTTGGTCATCACGCGCTTGAAGCAATCATACACGGTGCGGTAAGAAAGGTAGCCGCCGGTCTGATTGGAAAAGATCAAGTCGTTGTCCACCCACTTCTTCCCCGCATCCATCATCATCAGTGTCTGTCGCTTCTGCTGCTCTCGAAACAACTGAACAACCGAAGGTGCAAGAACGATGACACGGATCTTGCCGTTCTTGGGGGTGGAGAAGTGATATTCTCCACCCTTGCAACGATCTCGTACCAACTGGCGGCGAACGACAAGTCTGCCGCGTTTGAAGTCGATGCAGTCCCAGGTCAAGCCGAGAACTTCACCCTCACGCATTCCTGTAAACAAGGCAATCTTGTACAGGTACTCATGCGGATGGCCGACAATGGCTTTCAGAAACTCGGCAATCTGATCATCCTCCAACGGGACGATCTCTTTGCGAACAGCTCGCGGCAATTCACAGGCGTCGCTCGGATTCACGCGGATATATCCGAGCTGTACTGCTTTGCTCAATGCCGAATGGAAGATGCCGTGAACACAGCGGACAGTCTTCGCAGTCAACGGTTTTGCCCCCGGCTTCTTGGGACGCAGGAGGTCATTATAGAAGTGCTGGATCATGGGCGCAGCCAAATCCTCCAGCTTCGTCGCACCAAGTCTCGGAATGATATAGTTATTGATATCTACCTTGTACTTGTATGCGGTCGAAGGCTTCACATCTTGCAAATACTCTTCCTGCCAGGTTTCAAGCCACGACTTCACCGTGA
>CACYWW010000082.1 GCA_902778145.1 uncultured Ruminococcus sp. | reverse complement strand
ACGTTCGCTTCGCTCACTAATGAAGACGGGCTATGCCCTAATGAAGACGGCAACTGCGTTGCCTGATGAAGCGAAGCCGCCCGCTTGAAGAAAACCGTTAAATTCGAATTTCTTCATTAGCGAAGCGTCTTCATTTCTTCATTAGCCCGCTTGCGGGCGTCTTCATTTTCGGCGCGGCATAGGCATATCAAAAACCATCCTTATCACGCCGCGCCGAATGCGTCCCGTGTTTTTTTACACCTTTTTTTCACCTGATTTTCGCCTGAATGGTACCAAGTATTTTCATTTTTGCGACAGATTCTTTAACGCCGTTTCCGTATAATGGTATCAGAATACGAAACGGAGGCATCCGGTGATGAAAAAAACAGTAAAGAGAATAATATGCGCGGTGACAGCCGCGCTGATGATGACGGCGGTCTCCTGCAAACGGAGCGAAACACCGGAAACGTCCGGCATTCAGGGGTCTCCGTCGTCTCAGTCGGGCGTCCCCGCTGTCACGGCTTCAGCCGTGGCAGACCCGTCGGACGACAGTCTCGCGGCAATCGGAGATTTCACGATTACGGCGCCCGAGGGCGTGACGGTGTCAAAAAGCGGTACGGTATACACGGTGACGGAGCCCGGCGAATACACGCTGAAGGGTGCGCTTGAGGAAGGGCGGATCGTCGTCGACGTAAAAGAAGGCGAGGTCACGCTCATACTGAGCGGCACCTCGGTCACGTCGTCCGACGGTGCGCCGATCGGCTTCGTGTCGGCGGAAAGCGCGACGGTCAGGTCGGAGGACGGCACGTACACACCGTGACGGACAAGCGTACGGGCGACCCGACGCTGCTCTCGGAAATGGACGAGAACGACGACGCCGCGATATACGCGGCATGCGATCTGAAGATAAGCGGAAAAGGCACGCTCATCGTCACGTCCTCGTACGATAACGGTATAAAATCGAAGGACGATCTCAAAATAAAGAACGTGACTCTCAAGGTCACGTCGGTCGGCAGCGCGCTCAAGGGGAACGACAGCGTCAGGGTGGAATCAGGCTCTCTCATGCTCATATCCGGGCAGTCTGACGGAGTCAGGACGAAGAACACGGATGTATCGTCAAAGGGCAATCAGCGCGGCACGGTCGAAATATCCGGCGGCGCGGTCGATATATACGCCGCGAAGGACGGAATAAGCGCCGCATACGACGTTATCGTATCCGGCGAATGCACGCTGAACGTGTTCACGTCGTCATACGCCGGTCAGAGCGACGCCGCGTCGTCGGATCTGTATCTCGTCGTTCCGAGAACGTCGTACTCGACCGACAAGGATTATTACGCATATTTTTACAATGAAGATACGGGCGTCTTCCGTAAATTCGAATATGAAACGATGGTCTACAGCGGCAGATCCGCCTCGTATTACGGTCTTGTAACGAAAGCTCCGTCGGGATACGGCAGCATCGCGTTCCTCACGGTCGGAAAAGGCAAGGATCCATCCGCCGTGTTTACGGATTCCATATCGGGTCAGACAGTGAACACGCAGATGAACGCCTATCTTTACAGCTCGGAGTCGTCCGGCGTGATCGACGGCGACTGGGTATCGCTCAGCAGCGGCGGCGGCAATTCTCAGAAGACCGCGTACTCGTCAAAGGGAATAAAAGCCGGGAACGAGATAGTCATCTCCTCGGGAAACGTCACCGTATACAGCAAGGACGATGCGCTCCACGCAAATTCCGAAAAGCTTGAAAACGGCGCCTCGGGCAAAGGCGCCGTCACGGTGAACGGCGGTACCGTCACGCTTACCGCGGCGGACGACGGTATCCACGCGGACGGCAAGCTTACCGTGAACGCGGGAACGGTGAACGTGGTGAACGCGCACGAGGGACTTGAAGGAAACATGATCGAGATAAACGGCGGCTCGGTCTTCGTGTACGGCGACGACGACGGCGTCAACGCCTGCAAGGGAGCGTCAACGCCTCTTGTAAACATCACCGGCGGATATCTCGAGGTAAAAACGCCGTCCGGTGACACCGACGGCATAGACAGCAACGGCAGCATAACGATGTCGGGCGGCTTCGTCCTCGTTAAGGGCGGCGCCGCGAACGGCGGCATGGCGGGTTCGGTCGACCTCGACGGGACGATCACCGTTACAGGCGGTACGATCGTCGCCTTCGGCGGCATATGTGAAACGCCCGGAACAGGCTCGGTCAACGTCTACGGATCGAATTCAACGTTCTCCGCGGGCGACTACGTGCTGAAGGACAAGAGCGGGAACGAGCTTGTATCCTTCGCGCTTGACGGTCAGTATTCGTCATGCTGGATCGGCTCGGAGCATCTGGCGCTCAACGGGAGCTATACGCTCGAATGTAACGGCAAAACGGTCCTGTCCTGGACACAGTCCTCGCAGAGCGAGGGCGTATCCGGCAGAGGCGGCTTCGGCGGCGGAGGCTTCGGCGGAGGCGGAAGACCGGGGAAAAGATAAAAATGAATCAAGAATTCGGAATGATGAATTCTCCGCCGCGCGTTCCGCGTTCGGGGTCCACCCCCATATGCACTAATTTAACTGCAATTTACGGTTAGAACGCCTTCGTTCTACTTCAAAATTGCGGGATACTCTTTTAAATTCCTTTTTAAGAGCAGAGATAGAAATAATATTGATTTTAATCACAGTAATAA
>CACYWW010000081.1 GCA_902778145.1 uncultured Ruminococcus sp. | reverse complement strand
AAAGAGAGGAGGTGACAACGATATGAACGGACTGAATGTAAACAACCGTGTGCAGGGCTTCGATATCATCGACGCCGATACGCTGATGACTAAGCCCCTGCCGAAGAACCGCTTTCTTGTGGAAAGCCTTGTGCCTCAGGGGGTAAACATCCTCGCGGGTGCAAGCAAGACCGGGAAGAGCTGGCTGATGCTGGATATGGCGCTGAAGATTGCAGCGGGCGAGCCTTTGTGGGGGCTGGAGACAACACAGTGCGACGTGCTGTATCTCTGCCTCGAGGACACCTATCAGCGTATTCAGGAGCGACTGATGAAGCTGACGGACGAAGCGCCGACGAACCTGCGCTTTTCCGTGACGGCGGGAACGCTCGGAAACGGACTGGAGCAAGAAATCTCAGATTATCTTCATTCCTATCCGCAGACGAAGCTGATCATCATTGATACGCTGCAGAAGATCCGCGCGCCGAAGGTCGGCAGCGTCGGCGGCGTTTACGCGAGCGACTATGAGGATATGTCGGCGCTCAAGAAGATCTCAGCCGAGCGCGGCGTTACGATCATGCTCGTACACCATCTGAGAAAGCAGAAGGACAGCGACGTCTTCAATCAGATCTCCGGCTCCACTGGGATCATCGGCTCGGCGGATTCGGCGTATGTGATGATGCGCGACGCGCGCGGGAGCAACACGGCTTTGCTGATCGCCACCGGGCGCGATATCGACTACCAGCAATTTCGCATCAACTTTGAAAATCTGCATTGGGTGATGGTCGAGCGCAAGGACGGCGAGGAGTTGAGAAAGGAGCGTATACCGCAATTCCTTTTTCAGTTGGTGGACTTCATGAAGGACAAGCCGGAATGGTCGGGTACGACGACCGAGCTTCTCGCTGAGCTTGGAGACGAAGAGACCTCGCCCGTTTCGGCGGCGAAATCCATCGTGCATTACTACTATGAAATTCTGTACCCGGCGGGGATCGATTTCAAGGCGACGAGAACAAGCAAAGCGCGGGTCCTGAATTTCAGAAAGCGTGACGGATGTGACGGGAGTGACGGATAAATGGCTATATAACCAAACAACCGTCACAAGCGTCACAACCGTCACAGGGCAAAAGTTTTGACGGGGTGCAGGGAGACTTTTTCAAAAAGTCTGCCCTGACGGGTGAGCTCCGCAGAGCGCAGGGCGGAGCCCTGACCGCAAGAGATATTCTGCGCCCACCGGGCGCGAATATCCGCAGCGGTAAGCCGCCTCGCAGAGCCCACGACCATGACATCTTTGCAGCTTTGCTGAAAGTGTCATAGTGGGTTACGCGCTTTGAAAAAGCTGCGTAACCGCGAAGCGAACCATTGTAAGAAAAATATGAAAGGAGCAATGAACTATCGCAAAGAAGAACTACAGCGTCGCCCGCGTAAAGGCGTACACGACGGACGGCGTAGGAAAGATCGAACGCCATAACGAACGCAAGAACAAGAACTACGGGAACCTGAACGTCGTACCGGAGCGGTCGACGATGAACGTCCACTTCAAAGATCCCGGCGGGATGACCTACAACGAAACGCTGAAAAAGATGGTTGAAGAAGGCACCGTATCCCGGCGCGGTCAGAAGGAAAACGCCAAGGTGTTTGACGAAATGGTGGTGGATATCAACACACAGTATTTCGAGGAACACGGCGGTTACGATTACGCCGTCCGCTTCTATGAGGAGGCATACCGTTTCGCTGTAAAAGAATACGGCGAGGAGAATATTATCTCCGCCGTTATGCACGCCGATGAGCTGAATAAGGCGATGACCGCCAAATACGGCTATCCGGTGTACCACTACCACATGCACATCGTGGCGATCCCCGTCGTTGAGAAAAAGGTGCTCTGGACGAAACGGTGCAAGGATCCGAAGCTTGTCGGGATGGTGAAAGAAACGATCCGGCAGATCAGTCACTCAAAGAAATGGAAATCAGCACCGAAGCTCGACGAGCGCGGCGAGCCCGTCAAGAATCCCGATGGCACTCCCGTTCTCGTCACGTCGTACAGCCTTTTGCAGGACCGTTTCTTTGAGCACATGAGCGGCGCCGCATTTGAGGATTTCGTGCGAGGCGAGCGCGGCAGTACGACGGAGCATCTTTCGTCCCTCGACTATCAGATCAAAAAGGACACCGAACGTCTGAACGAGATCCAGAAGAAGGTGCAGGAGGAAACCGTCCGTTATTCGGTCGTCAACCCGGAGCATAAGACGTTTTCGGAGATCGACGAGATGGGCAAGAAAGGCATCACCGGCAAATACACCGTGGCGAAGGAGGACTACGAAACACTCACCAATCTTGCCAAAGAGGGCATTTCAAGCCGAGGCAGGATCCGCGATCTGAAGGACGAAAACAATCGTCTTCGCAACCGCATATGGAGTCTCGAAAGCCAAATAGAGCGCTTGCAGGACTATATTCAGCGCCTTGAAGACTTCTGCCGCCCGTATCTGGAAGCGATGAAACGCTTCCCGGAAAAGGTCAAAGAATTCTTTACGAACCTGCTGAAGCCGAAGCAAAAGGTGAAGGAGCAGGAGCCCGAAATCCAAATCAAACCGAAAAGAAAGAAAAAGGAGGAAATCAGCCGATGAACGAAGACAGATTCATCATAGGGATCGGACAGGGGGATCACGAATACACCGTCAACGGGGTGAAATATATCGTGAATCCGGTATTCAGACCGTTCGATTTCAAAAATTTCAAGGACACCCTTGCAGACGCTGTTGAAAGGTACTTGAAAAACGATCTCGCAGAGTGGACAAATGACGAAAAAGGTGGTATAATGAGCACGGAATGTGTATCGACTGCCGGAAAGGAGGACTAATGCAGTCGAA
>CACYWW010000080.1 GCA_902778145.1 uncultured Ruminococcus sp. | reverse complement strand
CGGCTGACGGCACGAATAAAGGCAGGGACCTCGGTAAGCCCTGCCTTCTTTGCCGCGTGGTAACGGCGGTGTCCTGAGATTATTTCATAATTGTCCGTGTTTTCGAGCGGTCTGACTGTAATCGGTTCTAAGATACCGTTTTCCTGTACGCTCTCTGTCAGATCGTTCATACTGTCGTCGTCCAGCACTTTGTACGGATGACCGTCAAAGGGGACGAGATTTTCTACCGGTATCATAACCGGCGCTTTGGGTTTATTAGACTTCATATATTATTATTTTACCTCTCTTTCTATCGTGCTCCTTTGTCGGGAGCGTCTTTGAATATCATTTTCACGTTGCGGTCGAGCTGACGGTACGGCGCCTCCATTTCAAACTCCTGACGTACCAGATCGTATAAGTGAGGAGATTTATCTCTTATGCGCTTTGCACGATCGAGATTCTTCCGTAACGGCTCGATGTGCTTATTCGTGATTTCCGAACGCTGTGTTCTGTTATCCGCAAGTACCTCGGGATCGGTCTCCCGGCGTATCTTGTTTCGGAGCAGGCTGCGTTCGCGTTCGAGCTCTTGTATTTTGTTTTGTGTGCTTTCGATATATCTGTCAAGCTGCGGGAACGTGTGGATATCTGCTTCCCGCAGGAAATTGTAGTCATAGATGAATTGCTGAAGGTTTTTTACGGCGTGACGAAGTTCGACCGACATAACAACGGCGTCTTTGATCTCTTTTATAGTTTGGAAGGCATTTATGATGATAAGGAATAAAAGGTCGATATAAATCTCAGCAACGTCGCGGCTGTGCTCGATGTTGTATCCGAGATCGTGAGCGATATAGAACAGTAAAACGGATCTTCTCTTTTTCGGCGGATGCGTATTCCATACCCGACCTACGAAAGAATAGCCGTAAGAATAATTGCGGTTCAAACGACGGTCGATGACTTCATCCGTAAATCCGATACTGCGAAGGCGTACCGCGCGCTCCCATCCTTTACCTCTGACCGACATACGCGTTTTGTCTATCTCATAGCCAAGACCGTATAATTGTTTGTAGAAAGTTTCGCGGGTGTATGAAACGGACAGACAGTATTCAACGTCTTTTGCAAGCATATCTCTGTGCGTCGGGTGTCCTTTCTTTTCAGCCCAGTATGCTCTGCGGCTTTTGCCGCCGTAAAAGCTACTGTGCTCAAGAACGCTTTTTCCGCGCTCACGGCATACATCGTCCGAGATCTCGCGCAGGCGGCGGTGATTGTAGATTTTGTTTTGAAAGCGGGAGCCGTCTTTGAATGAAATTGGGTTTACGACGAAATGGCAGTGCAGGTTGTCTGTGTTCAGATGGACGGTGACGACTACCTGATATTTATCTCCCCACATCCGGAGCGCGGTCTCTTTTCCTATCTCAAACGCCTCGTCGGGCGTGACCTCACCTTCGGCAAAGCTCTGAAATCCGTGCCACGCGACGATATCTCCCCGACTGCCGAAACGCTTTTGTACGGCGACCATCTCGCCGTAGGCGTTGCGTTTGGAGCAGTTGATCGTGTCAACGTAAATCTGACGGTCGGTCTTATCGTCGTTTTCAACGTAACTCAAAGCGTTGTAAAGATCGTCGTCGAGATATTCCTTCGCGGTAGTCTTATCCGGGTTCTCGGCGTATTCGATCACTTCCTTCAGTCGGCTTTTGACGGGCCAGAGTCCAACTGTGGCAATAGCACACCGCCTCCTTCCTTTACCGGAAAAACAAGAGAGGCGGTAACGGCTTTCAATACCGTCATCGCCTCTTCGTTCACTTCGGGGGATATATCTTTGTCGATCAGATCGTCGAGCCGCTTGATAAGCGCGAACACCGCGTCATACGGGACGACGACCGGCTCGTAGCCCGTTCCGCGCAGGATCATATACTCGGTCACGTTCAGTCCGCATTTTCGAGCGAGCCGCAGTATCTTGTCTTTCTCCGGCTTATCGAGCCGGAAACAAATCGTAGGTCTTGGGTCTTTCGGTTGTCTTCCTTTAATAACGATTACCTCTTTTCATCAATTATTCTGCACGGGGGTCAGGGGGTGTCCCCTTGAAGTGCGGAGAAAACTCTCCGCCCGGGAAAACGGTGCAGTACGTTTTCCCTGCTTGCTACGGTGTGCGACACACCCCGTAAGGGCTATCACCACTGTTCCTGTGCGGCGCATACCACGATTTCGGTGAAACCGTAAAACAGTTGGGATCTCCCGACAGGGTGCATCGCTTTTAGGATAATTGTCATTGTTTTCGTGATCGTCGGTGGGGGTCATAGTAGCAGTCATTCTCATGTTTTCATTTCCGAATTGGGTGCTACAGTGACTGTCATTTTTACAATTGGTCAAGGAAATCATCGGCTATATCAGCGCTCTTGGCGGCGGTCTGTTCATCAACGACGGAATCGGATTCTACCGGTACGGTGACAGATAAAACAGGAGAACTTTTCAGTTTTTCGACGACCGATGAAGCGATTTTCTCTGCTATAATCTCCTCGCCGCCCTTACCGGCATACGTGAGAATTGCTTTTTTGATGAAAGTGTTTTGACCGTTTACGCCTTTCAATGCCTCAATCACGTCTTTATCAAGAGGGCTGTCCGTATTCAGCCTGATCTTGATGAACCTTACGCTCATTTTGCGTCAGCCTTTTCAAGAAGACGGAACGCCCATGATTCGTATCCTTTTGCCGTCGCGCGGATATCGCTGTTGATCGTTACACGGTTTTCATCGTATTCCGCGAAATTGCGGATCAGACAACCGCCTCCGCCGACAACGTACAGACGCATCAGCGACGGCTCGTAGTCGTACCGTCTGAGAACGGCAAACAGCTTTTTGACGTAATCCTTTACGGTTTTTTTGATAACATCAAGCCAATCGTCCGCGATATCCGCCGTTCCTGTCCTCAACACGTCCTCGATGATCGACTCGTCGATATTGACGTGATACTTGTCCTGGATCGCCGTCTTCGCCGCGAGGACGCACTGCTGCGTTCCGAACTTCTCGGTGTAAGAC
>CACYWW010000079.1 GCA_902778145.1 uncultured Ruminococcus sp. | reverse complement strand
AGCGTCGATGATCTTGATCAGCAGTTCGTTCACGACCTCCACGCATCCGTCCTCGTCAATGACTTGCTTGCGGTATTCGTTGATCCCCTTGACCAGCGCCCGCCATTCAAAGTCGTCCGGTACAATGTGCCTCTTAGGCTGCTTTATGTATTTCTCAGCGTCTCCGCCTCCTTTCGCCCATATTGTAGCGCAACTTGGCGGAAAAGACGAATGTGCGGAATGTATTTATAAATAGAAAAATACCGGGACTACATTACTGTAATCTCGGTATTTCTCTTGCCCTGCGGATGCTCGGTTGTTCTTGTTTCAGTAACTGTCCTTAAGAACACTCTGCATTTGCAAGTCCTTTTTTAATGAAGTAGCCCTCTTCGAGGGCTGATGAAGGAATGAAACTGCCCGGACCTGAAACGCGGCGCTTTTTTTATTGACAAAACCGTATATGTGTGATAAAATGTCGGAAGGTGGCACAAAGTGTCATAAAGTGTCAGTACGGAGATATGGAATGTCAAAAAAGAAAAGTGAAAGGGAAGAGGCGCTGAGGCTTCCCGAGGGGATACCGGAAACGGAGGAAACGCCCCTATCCGGACTTACCGATGAGGAGGCGGCTGCCGCCGCCGGAAACGGTTTGTCGAACAAACCGTCCGAGGAGGCGGGCAAGACCGTCCTCCGCATAATCGCGTCAAACACGTTCACGTGGTTCAATCTGCTGAACATACTTCTCGCCGCTGCGCTCGCAGTCGTTGGCGCCTACAGGAACATGCTGTTCCTCAGCGTCGTAGTCAGCAACACTCTCATAGGGATCGTACAGGAGCTGCGCGCGAAAAAAACCGTCGAGAGGCTGAAGCTCCTGAGCGAAGCGCCTGTCGCCGTCATGCGCGGCGGTGAGGAACGCCGGATGCCGGCGGAGCAGACGGTGCGCGGAGACATAGCGGTCCTTCGCGCGGGCGATCAGATTCCGGCGGACGCCGTTGTCGTCGACGGAGGGTGTACCGTATGCGAAGCGCTTCTCACCGGAGAGGCTGACGGAGTGCCGAAAAAACGCGGAGACTGGCTTTATTCGGGAAGCTATCTCACAGCCGGTAAATGCAGCTGCCGTCTCGTATACGTGGGCGACGAAAGCTACATAAACCGTCTGACGAGAAGCGCAAAAAGGATAAACACGCCGAGCTCCGCCCTTATGACGGATCTCAGACGCATAGTGCGCACGGTCAGCGCGTTTTTGATACCGATCGGCATACTTCTGTTTCTGAAGCAGTATTATCTGCAGAAGCTCCCGCTCGATAAAGCGGTGCCGTCCGCCGTCGCCTCGATGATAGGAATGATCCCGGAGGGGCTGATCCTGCTCGTTTCCGTCGCGCTGACGGTTGGCGTTATAAAGCTGGCGAGAAAACGGACGCTTATACAGCAGCTGTACGGTATAGAGACGCTTGCGCGGGTAAACGTGCTTTGCCTTGACAAGACGGGAACGCTCACTACCGGCTCAATGAAGCTCAGGAAGCTTTTGCCGGTCGGCTGTGACGAGGAGACGTTCCGGACTCTGCTCTCGCGTTATCTCGGCGCGACGGACGATCTCTCATCGCCGACGGTCGCGGCGATAGCCGGACAGATAACACCGGAAAAGACGTCAGCCGTCGCGCGGATCCCGTTTTCGTCCGATAACAAATACGCCGCCGTCACGCTTGAGGACGGGACGACGCTCGCGCTCGGCGCCCTGTCGTTTTTGCCCGGGCATCATGACCGCGGTCCTGCGGGAAAGCTTGCCGCGGAGTACGCCCGCAAGGGCACGCGCGTGCTTGCGCTCGCAAAAGCGGACGGCGCGATCGAAAACGGCAGGATGCCGGACGGACTTTCCATCGCGGGCCTGTGTCTGATAAAAGACGAGCTCAGGGAAAGCTCCGCGGAATGCATGCGTTATTTCAGAGAGCAGGGAGTTGACGTTAAAATAATCTCCGGCGACGATCCCGGCACCGTTTCCGCTATAGCGGCGGAGGCGGGAGTGTTCGGCGCGGAAAATGCGGTCGACGCGTCGTCTCTGTCCGACGACGGTATGGAGGACGCGGTATCACGGTACACGGTGTTCGGACGCGTCACGCCGCAGATAAAGAAGAAGCTTGTTGAAGCGCTCAAAAAGAAGGGCTTCAGCGTCGCCATGACGGGAGACGGCGTGAACGATATCCCGGCGCTGAAGGCGGCGGACTGCTCGATCGCAATGGCGGCGGGAGCAGACGCGACGCGGCGCTCCTCACAGATCGTTCTGCTTGACAGTGATTTTTCCGTCATGCCGCAGGTCGTGTACGAGGGAAGGCGCGTTATAAACAACATAAGCCGCACGGCGTCGCTTTTCCTTGTCAAAACGACGTATTCGTTTCTGCTCAGTCTGCTCGTGCTTTTCCTGCCGGCTTCATATCCGTTCCAGCCTATACAGCTGACGCTCGTGTCCACGCTGACGATAGGGCTTCCGTCGTTTCTGCTCGCGTTCGAGCCGGATAACAAACGCGTCGGTCCCGGATTTCTGCGCCGCGTGATAATGAACGCGCTGCCCGGCGGTATCGCCGTCACGGTGTGCGCGGCGGCGGCTTCGCTTTTCGGAAGGATCTGGCAGAGCGAGGTATGCTCCACGATAGCCACGGTCTCGGCGGGTATCGTCGGTCTTGCGATGCTGTTCAGCGTCTGCCTGCCGTTCACGCGGCTCAGATACGCGGTTTTCTGCGGGATGTGTGTGCTTTTCGCGGCCGCCTCTCTGTTCTTCGGACGGATATTTTATCTCGTTCCGCTTTCGGCTCCGCAGGTCGGCGTGCTCGCCGCGATCTCCGCGGTCGGCGTGGCTTTGATAGCGCTTCTCAGATTTGCGCTGTCGGGCGGTAAACACCGGGATAATTGAACTTACATCTTGACAAACCCGTGTTTTTATGGTATAAAGAAGACAGAAAAATTCCTTTGGGAGGATCATAAAAATGGCAAAATTCAAATGCACCATCTGCGGCGATATATTTGAGGCCGCGTCCCTTGAAGAGGCTGTTTGCCCGCTCTGCGGAGCCATGGGCGAAGCTCTTGAACCGGTAGTAGAGGAGGAGAAGAAGAACCCCTACGCCGGAACTCAGACGGAGAAGAACCTCGAAACCGCTTTCGCCGGCGAATCTCAGGCGAGAAACAAATACACGTATTTCGCGTCCAAGGCTAAAAAAGAGGGTTACGAGCAGATAGCCGCTCTGTTCCTCAAGACCGCCGACAACGAAAAAGAGCACGCCAAGCTCTGGTTCAAGGAGCTGAACGGCATCGGCACCACCGCCGAGAACCTTGAGGCGGCGGCTGACGGCGAGAACTTCGAATGGACCGATATGTACGAGGATTTCGCGAAGACGGCGGAAAAGGAAGGCTTCCCGGAGCTTGCGGCGAAATTCCGCGGCGTAGGCGCGATCGAGAAGCATCACGAGGAGCGTTACAGAGCTCTGCTCAAAAACGTTGAGGCTCAGAAGGTCTTCGAAAAATCCGAGGTCAAGGTCTGGGAATGCCGCAACTGCGGTCACATCGTCGTCGGTACGAAGGCGCCGGACGTATGCCCCGTGTGCGCGCATCCGCAGAGCTACTTCGAGGTCAACGCGGAGAACTATTGATCATAAGATCGGTGCCCGGCTGAAGCAAGGTGCTCTAAAGGACAGTCCATAAAAACCGGCTGAGGTAAGGACAATGAAGCCCTTATTTCAGCCGGTTTTTTCGTCGCATATCACCGCAAGCAGGACGTTTGTGTGCCAAACGTCAAAGAAACAGTTTACAGTTATGATTGCACGCGATGCGTGCAAATTATGAGTTGAGGCTTCGCCTCAACGTTATAATATGAGTTCCGCAAACGTGCCGCAGGCACTCATAACTTGCGAAGCAATCATAACGCGCGTCAGCGCTCATAACGTTCCGCGTAAGCGGAACTCATAAC
>CACYWW010000078.1 GCA_902778145.1 uncultured Ruminococcus sp. | reverse complement strand
AATTTAGCTTGCGAAGCAAATTTAGCTGGGCGAAGCCCAATTTAGCTCGCCGCAAGGCGAATTTAGCTGCGGTGTACTTCCTTACGAAGTACACCGCAAACCGCCTTTTTTCATTTCTTCTTTTTCTTGATCAAAACGATCGATACGACCGCGGCGAGCGCGGCGACTGCGGCTGCCGCCGCGATGATCGGGACGGTTTTGTTTTTCCCTTCCGTCTTTTCTCCGGCGGTCTCCGTCGGCTCGTCAGGCGGCGCGGCAGGCTCGCTGTCGGTCGCTTCGGGTTCGGGCTCGGGATCCGGCGCTATCAGGTCGCCCACGGCGAGTCTGATCCTGTTGAAAAGCTCCGGGTCGCTGTTGTAGTCGCCGAGCGACGTTGTGATCTGCTTTATCAGGAGCGTGCTCGTGCCCTCGCCGTATTTCGCGTCAAGCAGATCGAAATAATCGTAATCCTCTATACCGTCGCGTATGGATTCGAGCCTTATGGATTCGACGCATTCATGAAGGCGTCCGATATATCCGCCGTGGTAAAGCAGCACGCCGTTGCCGTAGAAATCGAAGGGGTTTATCGTTCCGGTATCGACCTCGTGCTTTTTATCCCAGCCCCAGTTGTGCTGAGAGGCGCCGCCGCCGTACCAGTCGTTGACGGAGTAGTAGAGGAACCCGTCGACGTTGTACAGCTTCTGCTGCCAGAAAAGTATCCTGTGGTCGACCTCGGGATCGCCGATCGACAGCGTGATCTCGGGGGTGTGCGGGAATCTCGTGACGTACCACCAGACCTCGTCGCCCTCCGCCTGCTCCTTCGCCATGCGGTCGGGGAACGTGCCGAGCTTTTTCTCCGTGCTGTTCTTAACACGGACCGTGAGCTTCTTGTTCGCCTTCTGATCGGCGATCGTGTTGAAGAAGAACGTGTGCGGGCACCAGACGTTGACATAATCCCTGAGATATTCGAAGTGGTCCGTCCCGGTCTTCGAGTCGATCAGATCGTTCCAGTGCATCGGGATGATCAGCTTGTAATCCTCCCAGACGCTTTTTATCAGCTTCGCGTTCTCTATGACGCTGTTGAGCTGTGCGCGCGTCATCGGCTCGTCGTTGCCGTCCGGGTAGAAATACGCCTTCGCGAGCCATTCGGGCTTCTGCGACAGAAATTCATAAGCCGCCTTTATACCCTCCTCGGAGAGCTGTGTTTTCCAGCCGAGCGGATTGAAGGCCTGCATGCGCGGGTCGTCGAGATACGCGGTGACGACCGCAAGCTCATCCTCGTCGAGCTCGCCGTATTCGCCGGAGCGGATATCCGGCATCGAATACGCGTTGACCTTGTTTTCAAGCAGTGTATCGTAGTAGAATTTGTACGCCTCGCCGTCGTCACCGGAATAAAGCGCCGGGTCGGCGGCGTAGATCCCCCACCATCCGAGGTCGGCGAGAGTTTTGACGTGGGAGGCGTCCGGCAGCGCGAAATCCCAGACGTATGCGTATACGTCGGCGCGCTTTATCTCCCTGCCGTCGCCGTCCTTTACGCTGACTGACGCGCGGTACTGACCGGCGGGCGTGTCCTTTTCGGTTTTGACCTTTATCAGAAAAGCCTGACTTCTGTCTTTTTTCAGATCGATCGGTCCGTCGAGCGGCGGGATCGGGTCGATCACGGACTTGCCGTCGACGTCGTCGAAGTAGTGGCCGTAGTATACGCGCGGGGTGAGCTTCGCTTCACCGTTTTCAAAATCGGATACCTCGACCGTGACGGTCTTGTCCTCCGACGGCGCGAGTATCATCCAGACGCATTCGATCTCGTTTTTCGCCAGGCGGATCTGATATGAGTTTTTGCCGTTCGGCGTCGTCTCCTCCGCCGGGACCTTGACATAGCTGTGCTCGAACCAGAGCGACGTGCCGCTGTCCTCGTTCTCCGCCTTAACCGGATCATTCGGGATCTCGGGAGCGCGGGAGACCGCCTTTGAAAGCAGAGCCTCGGCGTCCGTCTGCTGAGCCTCGGTCAGCTGATGCGACGGTGACGCGAATACCGGCAGAGCAAGAAGTGCCGCGAGCGCGAGTACGACGATCGTTTTCAGTATGTTCTTCATTGAGAGGAAAACCCCTTTTCCGTCTTTTTGACATATTTTATCACAGATGCGGAAGAAAATCAAGAGTTTTGATTTTTTTATGGCTGCCCGCGCTTGAATTGTTCCGGATTTTGTGGTATAATGAACCGTACGCCAGCTCACATCCCAACAGGAGAGTCATATATAATGAAGAAAACGGTTAAGGAAAGAGTCATCGATTATCTTGTCATCACGCTCGGAAGCGTCATTTACGCCGCCGGTATCTCAATGTTTCTCGATCCGAACAATCTGGCGCCGGGCGGCGTCTCCGGCATCGCCATTATACTGAACAATTTCATCAAGCCCATAAACGTCGGTACGATAATAGTGCTGATAAACATACCGATAATGATCATAGGCGTCATAAAATTCGGGTTCCGGTTCCTGTGCTCGAGTATTTACGCGGTCGCCGTGTCGTCAGCCGCGATGGAGATATTCGACAGGACCGTCGGCAGTCTCACGTCCAACCCTCTGCTCGCCGCCATAGCCGGAGGCACGCTTCAGGCGGTCGGCATCGGACTTGTATTCCGCACCGGCGCGACGACGGGCGGCACAGATATAATCGTCCGTCTGCTCAGACTCAAATTCAGGTATATGAAGACCGGTACCATATTTTTGATGATAGACGGCGTGATCATCGCCGCCTCCGGTATCGTGTTCAAAGACCTCGATATCGCGCTTTACGCGGCGCTCTCGCTCACGGTATATATGATGATGTTCAACTCCGTCCTGTACGGCGGCTCGGAGGCGCGACTGATATATATCATAAGCGGAAAGCGCGAGCGCATCGCCTCAAGGATAATGACGGAGCTTGACGCCGGCGCCACGATCATCGAGGGAAAAGGCGCGTACACCGGACAGGACAGGGATGTCCTTATGATAGTTTTGCGCATGCGCAGCCTCCCCGAGGCGAGAGACATAGTCCGCGAGGAGGACAAAAACGCGTTCATGATAGTCACGAAAGCGACGTCAGTCTTCGGCGAGGGCTTCAAATCGCACGACGAAGAGGAGCTGTAGGAACGCAGGATACGGAATGATGAATGATAAATGATGAATGAGGAATGATGAATGATAAATGATAAATGATAAATGATGAATGATAAATGATGAATGAGGACGGGCTGATGAAGACTCTGCCACGGATTGACGTGCGCTGCCTGTCGTTCGCTTTGGGGGTCCCCACCCCTCAAAACCCCCAAACCCCCTTACCCCTCCCTCAGAAGTTTCTGAGGGGTGCGGCCGGAAGCCGGCCTTACATCCGGTTTGCGGTACCCAAAAAATCTGCGCCGAGCAAAGCTCAGCTTGATTTTTTGACCGCTGCACGAAACGTGATTTGCTTCATCCGCCCACGGCGGGAACCCCCACCGCTCACAAGTTCGCGGCGGGGAACCCCTTTGGCGGCGCAAATCCCGTTTCCCCCAAACCCCCTGTTCCCCTCCCATCTTTGATGGGGCACACGGCCGGCCTGCAGTTGGCGCCCTCAACAACACGCTGTCAAAAGCCCCAATTGACATTTGGGGGGATGGCGGGGGTAAGGGGGTGGATAAGGGGGGCGGGGAACCCCCTGAAGCGCCGAGGAACGAGGCGCACGGAACGTCCCGAAGGGACACCGAAACCCGCCGCAGGCGGATTTCACTTGCCCGCAGGGCAAATATCACTTGACGCAAGTCAAATATCACGTTCCGCCTCCGGCGGGACATTTCACTCCGCGTCAGCGGCCGGGGGGCGGGGAACCCCCTGAAGCGCCGAGGAACGAGGCGCACGGAACGTCCCGAAGGGACACCGAAACTATTCACTCTTCACTCTTACCTCCTAACTGATTGTCCCGTAGGGACACCGAAACTATTCACTATTCACTATTCACTCTTCACTCTTCACTCTTACCTCTTAACTGAAAAAGCCCGTCCGTGTGCGTGGTGCTCTAAAGGACAGTCAATAAAAAACCGACTGAAGTAAGGAAAGCTTATCCTTGTTTCAGTCGGTTTTTGTCGCAGCTCGGCGCAAGCAGGA
>CACYWW010000077.1 GCA_902778145.1 uncultured Ruminococcus sp. | reverse complement strand
GGATTTGATCAGCTTGTCCAGTTCGCCGACGCGTTTCTTTGCCTGTTCTAACTTCAGTTTTGCGTTCCTCATTTCCTTCGCGGCTGCGAGCTTGTGGTTTTTTGCATAGAGATACAGGAACACCGGCTCGTACTCTGAAATATACTTTGCCACGCTTTTGATCGTTTCCAGAGCCAATTCTTCCAGCACCACATTGCGGATAAAGTGGATCGAACAAGTCCCACGATTCTCCTTGTAGGCGGAGCAACGGAAGAAATCCTGATTTTCCTTTATGCTCTTTGAAGCGCAGTAGTACATCTTCGCGCCGCAGTCACCGCAGAATACCAATCCCGAAAACATACTCGACCGTCCTGTGGCCGTATTACGGCGGCGTCCCTGACGCATCTGGTACACGATATTGAAAGTCTCCTCGTCAATGATCGGCTCCTGCATATTCGGAATGATCTGCCATTCAGATTCGTCATATTCGATGCTCTTGTGCACCTTATAACTGACGATGCTGCTTTTACCGTTCACGGCGCATCCGGTATATTGACGGTTATCCAAAATGTGTTTTACTGTGGTCTGTTTCCAATCATACGGATCGACCGGACGTGGATTCGACGCTTTCCTCTCAATAGAACAATAGTATTCCGTCGGTGTGATGATCTTTTCCTCTCTCAGCCGGTTTGCGATCTTCATCGGACCGAGTCCCTCCATGGCGAGTTTGAAGATATACCGAACAGTTTCGGCGGCGGGCTCGTCAATATACCACTGCGGTTCTTTCTTCGCTTTTTTGTATCCGAACGGAACAGTTGCAGATACGCGTTCACCTCGATCCCGCTTGTTTTGCCAGACGGCGCGTATCTTCTTGGAGGTCTGCCGCGCATACCACTCGTTGAAAATGTTATGCACCGGCATCATCTCGGTTCCGACGTCCTTCTCCACGTCGACGTTCTCCTGAAGCGCGATGAAGTTTACGCCAAGCGACGGATATTTGATCTGCGGATAATAACCGGAATAAATATGATCGCGTCCGAAACGGGACAGGTCTTTTACGATGACCGTGCCGATCTCGCCGTTTTCTATCATCTCCTCCATTTTCTGAAATCCCGGTCTGTCGAAGGTCGTGCCGGAGATCCCGTCGTCCACGAAGAAACGGTAATTTACGATCCCGTTTTTCTGACAGTATTCCTCCAGGATCTGCTTTTGGTTCGTGATACTGTTCGACTCCAGTTCTTTTTTACGTTTTTCCTCGCTGACCTCCTTAACGTCGTCAACCGAGAGACGGCAGTAAAGCGCCGTTATTAACTTATCTTTCTCGACTTTTTTCATGATACATAGCTCCTTTCCGGCGCATTGCGTCTAAAAACCGAGCATTGAAGGTGGTGATACCATTCTACAATGCACGGCCTTTTTTGTCGATTTTATGAGTTGTTTAAAATGAGGCGTTTGAACTGCTGAAGAGCAGACTGTTGTGCTTCAACGTCAAACAGCCCGGTGACGTCGTAAACCGTCTTACCTATCTTTTTTGACAGAGTGATCGCCTTCGGTGCAATTGACTTGATCTCTACGGCGCCGTTATCGACAAACACCGGCGCGACGTAATCCTGTAATATGATCGGTTTGTTTTCGTTGATACACCCGCCGCCGCTGATCAGAAAGGACATCTCGTTCAATTCCATTTTCTGTGCCATACGCATTACTCCTTATCTCGCGTTTTCTCTCTGCTTCTGCAGATAGCGGTGGTAGTGCTCGACCGCTTTGACGATGAAATCCTGCCTCTGCTGTTCGTTGAAGCTGCCGGGAATTTTACCCTTAAGTCGATCAGCGGGTATCTTCACGGTTTCGCGCTGGTTTGCCTTTTCTTCGGACATAATGGCGTCGATGCCGTCGCGGTCAAGTTCTCCCGCCGTGTACGCTTTGTGCATACGGACGGCTTGAGCGTAGGACGGCGTATTTTCGTTGAGTTCGCAGGCGTTCAAGATGTCGTATTGAAGTTGATCGGCGAGAAATGAAAGTTACACTCCGACGGAGAATGCGATCTTGCCTTCGTCCATTATATCGAGCAGTTCGGGGATGAGATTAGTCAGACGGATATAGCGTTTGACCTGCGTTGCGCTGTCGGTATCGGAAATCATATCTACGGTCAACTTCGGACCGAGTTGGTCCGAAGTTAAAAGCGTCCGTTTACCTTGATGCTCCAACGCCTCAAACTTCAACTTGTAAGCGAACGCCTTTTCGGACGGCAATATCCTCTCCCGGTGCAGATTGCTGTCCACGAGCATGATCGCCGCCTCGTCCCGGCTGACGGCACGAATAAAGGCAGGGACCTCGGTGATCCCTGCCTTTTGCGCTGCTCTGAATCGACGGTGCCCGGATATGATCTCATAATTGTCTGTGCCTTCGAGCTGCCGTACGATGATCGGCTCCATAATTCCATTATCCTGCACGCTTTCCGTCAGATCGTTCATACTGTCGTCGTCCAGCACTTTGTACGGATGCCCGTCAAAGGGAACGATATTGTCCACCGGTATCATCACCGGCGCTTTGGGTTTGGTAGTTTTCATATATTATTCTTTTACCTCTCTTTCTTATCTGGCTCCCCATTCGGGAGCGCTTTTCATAATAACCTGACCGTCGCGGGTGATTTTTACAAACGGCGCCTCTCTCTGTAATTCATCTTTTAAGAGTTCATACAGATGAGGAGATTTATCGTTGATCTTTTGCGCCCGTTTCAAGTTCTTCCGTAACGGTTCGATGTGTTTGTTCGTGATTTCAGAGCGGGCTGCTTTGTTATCCGCAAGGACCGCGGGATCGATTTCCCGTCGTACCTTGTTGCGGAGCAGAGAGCGTTCGCGCTCCATTTCGGCGATCTTTGTCTGTGTGTTTTCGATATATCTGTCAAGCTGCGGGAGCGTGTGGATATCCGCTTCCCGCAGAAAATTGTAGTCGTAAATCAATTGCTGTAAGTCTTTTACCTGATGCCTTAAATCGACTGAAATGATGACGGCGTTTTTGATCTCCTTGACGGCGCGGAGGGCTTCGATGATGATAAGGAACAGAAGGTCGATATAGATCTCCGCGACGTCGTGGCTGCGTTCAATGTTGTATCCGAGTTCGTGTGCGATAGATGAAAGTAATACGGATTTGGTTTTCTTTGGCGGATGCGTGTTCCAGACGTCCCGGACGAACGCCCATTCCTGCGAATAGTGTTCGTTCAGCTTCCGGGCGATCACGTCTGGCGTAAAGCCGAGACCGGAAAGTCTGACGGCGCGTTCCCAGCTCTTGGCTTTTACCGACATTCGTGTCATATCGATCTCATAACCGAGACCGCGTAATTGTTTGATAAACGTCTCTTTGGTGTACGATACCGACAGGCAGTATTCAACGTCCCGCTTGAGCATATCCCGGTGCGTAGTCGCGCCGCGCTTTTCAGCCCAGTACATACCTTTGCTTTTTGTCCTGTAAAACCGGCTATTCTCAAGAACGCTTTTCCCGCGCTCCCGGCAGACCTCGTCGGAGATTTCACGCAGCCGGCGGTGGTTGTAGATCTTGCTCTGAAAACGGCTGCCGTCTTTGAATGAGATCGGGTTTACAACGAAGTGGCAGTGAAGATTATCCGTATTCAGGTGTACGGTAACGACGACCTGATATTTGTCTCCCCACATTCGGCGCGCGGTCTCCTTGCCGATTTCAAACGCTTCGTCGGGCGTGACTTCGCCAGTCTGAAAGCTCTGAAATCCGTGCCACGCGACTATATCTCCGCGACTGCCGAATCGCTTCTGCACGGCGACCATTTCTCCGTAAGCGTTTCGCTTGGAGCAGTTGATTGTGTCGACGTAAATCTGTCTGTCGGTTTTATTGTCGTTTTCGACGTAACTCAAAGCGTTGTAAAGATCATCGTCGAGATATTCTTTCGCCGTCGTTTTATCCGGGTTCTCTGCGTATTCGATCACTTCTTTCAGCCGGTTTTTGACGGGCCAGAGTCCGACTGTGGCAATAGCACACCGCCTCCTTCCTTTGCGGGATAAACTAAAGAGGCGGTAACGGCTTTCAAAACCGTCATCGCCTCTTCGTTCACTTCGGGTGATATATCTTTGTCGATCAGATCGTCAAGCCGTTTGATCAGCGCGAACACCGCGTCATACGGAACGACGACCGGATCATAACCGGTGCCGCGCAGGATCAGGTACTCAGTCACGCACAGTCCGCATTTCTCGGCGAGCTGAAAGATCCTTTTCTTTTCCGACTCGTCGAGCCGGAACGTGATAGTGGGTCTTGGGTCTTTG
>CACYWW010000076.1 GCA_902778145.1 uncultured Ruminococcus sp. | reverse complement strand
GAAAAAGCAGACTGATTTTGTTCTCAGTCTGCTTTTGTTAAGTGCGCACTTACTCACCACTCGAACGTGAGGTGAAAAAACTTCCTTATGACGGTTGGGTCTTTCCGGAATGGTTTTGTTATATCCGTAAGCTCAGCCTTTGAGCACTTCCTTCGCCGACTCCGCGATGATATCGAGCCCGTGGGTGAGCTCCTCCGCCGTGATGACGAGCGGCGGAAGTATCTTCAGCACCGTGTCGTTTCTGCCGCAGCGTTCGATGATCAGCCCTTTTTCAAAGCACTTGCGCGAGATCTTCGCCGCAGCGGCGCCGGACGGGTCGAGCGCCGTGAAATCTATGCCGTATATAAGTCCGCGTCCGCGGTATTCTATACGCGGATCGATCGGGAGTATGTTCTTTTCAACGTGGTTCACGAGAACGCGCTCCATATCCTTCACGTGGGACAGCAGATCCGTGTTTTCAAGCACGTCGAGCGCGGCGTCCGCGGCGACGAACGCGAGCTGGTTCCCGCGGAAGGTTCCGTTATGCTCGGCGGGGCCCCAGATATCGAGCTCCGGCTTCATCAGGAGCAGCGACATCGGCAGACCTATACCGCCGATGGATTTGGAAAGCGTTACCATATCCGGCACGATCCCGGCTTTTTCGAACGAGAAGAATTCGCCCGTCCTGCCGCAGCCGATCTGTATATCATCCACGATGAGAAGGATATCGTGTCTGTCGCAGAGCTCACGCAGACGGCGGAGCCATTCGACATCGACCGGTATGATGCCGCCCTCAGCCTGTACCGTCTCAACGACGATGGCGGCGGGGAGCTCGGAACCGGAATGGTCGTCCGTTATGACGTTCTCGATATATCCGATCGTATCGAAGCTCTTGTTGAAGCCGTACGGGAACGGCATGAAGGTGATGCCGAGAAGCGGTGTGCCGGAGGCGGCTCTCGGATAGGCGTGGCTCGTAGCCGCGAGGGCGCCTAACGACATCCCGTGGAACGCACCCTGGAACGCGAATATCGTCTGTCTTCCCTTCACCTTTCTCGCCAGCTTGAACGCGGATTCTATAGCGTTCGTACCGGTGGGCGCCGGGAACATGACTTTATAATCAAGTCCTCTCGGCTTCAAGATCTTGTTTTCGAAATCCTCAAGGAAGGTGCGCTTCGCCTTCGTATGCATATCGAGCGCGTGCAGTATCCCTCCGTGCTGCAGGTATTCCGTCATCTTACCGATTATATACGGGTTGTTGTGGCCGTAGTTGAGAGCTCCGGCGCCGGCAAAGAAGTCAAGGTATTCTTTTCCGTTCTCATCATACATATAGCAGCCCGCCGATCTGTCGAAAACGACCGGAAAAGCACGGCAATATGACCTTACCTCGGATTCAACCTGCTCAAATATCGACATATATAAACCATCCTGTTATTATATTGCGTTATACGCCACAGGACAGTATACCACAAAGCTTTGTTTTTTGCAAGCCTTTTTTCAAAATAATGAGATGACTCGGACTTTTTTTACAAATCCGGCGGCGGCGCCCGGGCGGGTACACGGTGCGGCTTTTCGGCTGTAACATATAGTTCACCGTATTTTAACAATCATATTTTGAAATCACCGTCGCGCGCGTTTATAATATTATTGAACAAAACAGGAGGATCGGATCATGACGCAGCCACCGCCCGACCGGCGTGTTAACGACCAGTACCGCATACCGGCGCCGAAGCATATAAAAGAGGTGCCGAAATACGTGAAGGACGTCCTTTCGGCGTTTTTCAAGCGTCTCGGATACATAGTAAAGCTCGTGTGGGAGGCAAGTCCCGCCATCGTTTTCGTCATGTCGTTCATGGCGCTTTTCGACGGTATCATGCCCGTCGTCGGGACATACATAACCGGTCAGCTCATAAACAAGCTGTCAAGCGCGTACACGGGTCAGGTGACGGGATTTTACGTGATAACGTGGCTGCTCGTCGCTCAGTTCGCGTATCTGCTGCTCAACAGCATAATCAGAAGGATAGACGGTATCGTCGTCCGCATCTCCGGCGAGCTCGTTTCAAATCACATCAAGATCAAGATAATGGAGAAGGCGAAGGAGATCGACCTCAAGAGCTTCGACTCACCGGATTTCTACGCGAAAATGGAGAACGCCAACCGCGAGGCGGGCAACCGTCCGATACAGGTGCTCAACTCCACGTTCTCCATCATATCCACGATAATAAGCATATCGTCGTACATCTTCCTCATATCCGTCATCGGCATACTCCCCGCCCTGCTCGTCATAGTCGTTGCGATACCTTCGACGATAATAAACTTCGTATACCGCCGCAAAAACCATGACTACGTCTTCCGCCGCAGCAAGGACAGGCGGCAGATGCAGTATTATTCCGAAGTCCTGGTCAACAAGGATCTCGTGAAGGAGGTACGCATGCTCGGGCTCGCGGACGACTTCACGGACAGGTATAAATCCGTATTCAAGAAATACTTCGGAGGCCTGAAAAAGCTGATGCTCGCGGAAATGTGGTGGGGCATCGGCGCTACGCTGCTTACGACCGTGGTCAACTGCGTACTGTTCGTCTCCATAGCGAACGGCGTTTTCAAAGGGCAGTACCCGGTCGGCGACTACAGTATGTACACGGGCGCTCTCAACGCGATCTCGGGCGGCATCTCGACGCTGATCGGCACGTCCGCCACGATATACGAGGGAACGATATTCATAAACAACCTCATAGCCTTCATGGAGGAGAAAAAGACGATAGTGCCGAGCACGGACAAGCCGCTTGAAGTGGAGCGCGGCGTCGGCCACACGATACAGTTCGAGCACGTTTACTTCCGTTATCCCGGCGTAGACCGCGATATCATAAAGGATATAAACCTGACGATAAATCCGGGGGACACGGTCGTCATGGTCGGCTTGAACGGCGCCGGGAAAACCACGCTTATTAAGCTTCTGACGCGTCTTTATGACCCGACGTCCGGCAGGATCCTGCTCGACGGTCACGATCTGCGTGAATACGACGTTCAGAAGCTATACGATATGTTCGGCATAGTCTTCCAGGATTACGGCAAATACGCCGTCTCCGTGCGCGACAATATCGCGTTCGGCGAGGTGAACAAGACCGTTTCCGAGGCCCGTATACGCGAGGCTGCCGAAAACAGCAACGCCGCGGCGTTCATAGACAAGCTGCCGGATAAATACGACACGCCGCTTATGAGGTATTTTGAGGACAACGGGATCGAGCTTTCGGGCGGTCAGTGGCAGAAGCTGGCGATCGCGCGCGCATTCTATTCCGAATCCGACATACTGATCCTTGACGAGCCGACGGCGTCCCTCGACCCTATGGCGGAGCAGGAGATATTCAACCAGTTCGACGCGCTGCGCGGCGACAAAACGTCCATATTCGTATCTCACCGCCTCTCCTCCGCGACGACGGCGGACAAGATAATCGTTCTTAAAGACGGTATGCTCATAGAGGAGGGCACGCATGCCGAGCTGATGCGTGCGCAGGGCGAATACTACACGCTCTTCTCCACTCAGGCGAAGCGCTATATAACGCCGACTGACGACTATGAGGAGAACCCGGAAAGCCATCATAACAGAAAGCCGACGGGTGACAATATATTTGAAGGAGAAAACAACTATGAAGGTACTTTTTCAGGGTGACAGCATAACGGACGCCGGGCGCGACAGATCCGATCCGCACGATCTCGGCGGAGGATATCCGAAATACGCCGCGCAGTATATTCGCGAGGCCATGCCCGATACGGAATTCGAATTTCTCGATCTCGGCATAAGCGGAGATCAGACCGGCAATCTCGTCGAGCGGCTTCAGAGCGACTTCGTCGACGTCGGCGCCGACGTCGTATCGATACTGATCGGCATAAACGACACGTGGCACAGAGCGGCGAGCCGCGAATACCTCGACGACGCGATATTCGAGCAGAACTACCGCACGGTGCTGGAGGCGGTAAAAAAGACCGGCGCGAGGATACTGATGCTCGAGCCGTTTCTTCTCCCGGTGCCGGACAAAATGTATTTCTACGAAGACCTTTACAAAAAGATCCTCGTCGTGCGCAAATTAGCGCGTGAGTACGCGGACGCGTACGTTCCGCTCGACGGACTGCTTGCAAAAGCGTGCCTCGAACACGAGCCGACGTTCTACGCAGCGGACGGCGTTCACCCGACCCCGGACGGCGGCTCCCCGTTCATCGGCAGACTCTACGCCGACGCGTTTGTCAAAATGATATCCGAATAAGATAAACCGCCCGACAGTGTACTGCCCCAATTTGTACGGACAGCACAAAAGAACCACCAATGGCATAATATTTAGTTATCAAACAACAGACTGATGTCGAAATTCCATCGGCGTC
>CACYWW010000075.1 GCA_902778145.1 uncultured Ruminococcus sp. | reverse complement strand
GAGCGTCTTGCGCCGTCTATCAGTTTTTTTGCGTTGCCGTACATCATATCCGAAACGTCTTCTTTCGTGCAGCCGAGCGTTTTGCAGGCGCGCTTGAAGGCGAGCAGCTCTTCATAGCAGAAGAACGTTATCTTTTCCGCTTCTTCGGGGCTGACCTCGCGCAGATGTCTGTCCTGCGACGGGTCGCCGTAAAGTCCGGGCGGTACGAGGTTTATATACGTTCCGTTCTCCTCTATGCGGTGCGTGCGCATCCTGAGTATCGGCATATCAGTGCCGAACATCACGTGCTCGGGACCGGCGTGACGTATCACCTCGGTGATCGCGTATTCACAGCAGTTGGCGGTGAAGTCGTACATGAGATCCGGCACGCGGCAGAGATAATCGGTGAACGCGTTGCCGACGTCCTCGTGTACGTAGGCGCGGCCGATATGCGCGATTATGACGCGGACGTTCGGGAATTCGGCTTTGAGCTCAAGTATCTGTTCGAGGTTGACGGGATCTTTGAGTCTGCCGTTCCTCGGGATGTGGAGCATCACGATCGCTCCGAGCTCGTCCATACGCTTAAGCTGCGCCTTCGGGAAGAAGTCGAAGATCCTTATCTCCGCCTCCGGTATGTACGCGGGAGACAGACTGAGATATGATTTTATACCGAGAAAACCGCCTTTTCTGATCATGAATTCGACTTCGTCGGGGCTCTGCGTCGGGTGGCTGTAATAAAGCGCCGGCCAGCCGGTCTTTTTCGAGCATTCGGCGACGTATTCGTTGTTTCTTCTGCCGCTCTCTATGCTGTGCACCTCGCTTGTGAACATGAGCGCGGAGACCTCTTTGCCCGGGAACATAAGTCTGTACGTCTCCTGCAGATCTTCGACACTGTTGTCCTTTGCCACGAGCTTCGGCCACATGACCATCCTCATATCCTCGTCCTCGGGACGAGGGACGGCCAGACGTGAGTGTGTACGTCGAGTATTTTGTCCGGAAGAAAATCCCTCAGTTCTTCCTCGTATATCCTTTTGTCATTTTCGGTGACTTCGAATAAAGCCATAAGCTGACCTCCTTGCCTTTTGTCTCTGCCGATTATATCACGCCGCGGCAAAAATGTAAAGTGAAAACCCGAAAATTTAATATAAAATCCGCCGGAACAACGAAAAGATGACGTGGATCGGGACGCCGCGTTCCGTCCGGTCCGTTTTTGCGCCTCAAATTTTTTAAAATCATTGACAAAACTCAAATCTGATGTATAATATTACATGATCTTATCGGAAGGTGGTACTATGGAATATTTTATCGGACTCGATATCGGAACGTCCGCGGTCAAGGGGGCTCTGATGAGCGTTGACGGCGTCGTCGTCACGACCGCGCAGGCGGCTTTTACTTACACTGTCGAAGGGACGGCGAAGCTGCTCGATCCCGGTCATTTCGTCGACTCTTGTTTTTCGGTGATACGATCGCTTTCATCTCAGGCGAACGGACACGTCGCCGCGATCTGCTCCTGCTGCGCCTCGGGCGATCCGCTGTTCCTCGACGCGGGACTTGAGCCGATCTCACCGATCGTTGGGTGGCAGACGCAGGTGCCGTGGGAGGATATAAACGCGGTCTACACAAAAGAGGAGCAGGACGCGTTTTACCGCCGCTGCGGCTGGGGCTTCTTCGAAGGGATGCCCGCCGCGGATCTTGCGTGGGTGAAGCGTCACAAGCCCGAGCTGCTTGAAATATGCGGCTTCTTCTGTATGCACGCGGAATATCTTAACCATATCATAACGGGCAAATGGGGTATATCGCGTTCAATGGGGACCCCGTCTTATCTCATCGATCAGGAAAAGGGTGAGTATTACAAGCCGCTTCTCGATAAACTCGGTCTGAGTGAGGATATGCTTCCGCCGATATACGAAAAAGGCACGGTCTTAGCGACGGTCTTGCCGGATATGGCGGAAACACTCTGTCTTTCCGCCGACACGAAGGTCGTCCTCGGCAGCTTCGACCATCCGTCGGGCGCGCTGGGTGCCGGCGTTCTCGAGCCCGGGCAGCTGCTGCTTTCCTGCGGGACCTCGTGGGTCGAGCTGTTCCCGGTCACGGACCGTGAACACGCGCTTTCGACCGGCGGCCTCGTCGACAGATTCGCTCTGAACGGTCCCGGGTGGTGCGTGATGAAATCGCTCGAGTCGGTGTCGGACAAGATAGACAGGCTGCGCGAGCATTTCTTCGGAAAGGTCCCGCATAATTACTTCGACGGGCTCGCCGGCGAAGGCGAACCCGGCTGTCACGGTCTCGTATTCGATTTTACGGATGGCGACCACGAACGCGCGAAGGGGCACGGCGAGCGTGATATAGCCCGCGCGATAATCGAGGGCGCGGCGCGTATGCTCGGGGATAATCTGAGGGAGCTTGAAAAATGCGGGCTCACCGCAGACAGCATAACTGCGATAGGCGGAATTACCAATTCTCCGATCTGCGTTGACATCATTTCCCGCGCTCTCGGAAAAAAGATCGATGTGATCAACGGTCAGTCCGCCGGCGCCGTCGGCTCGTGTCTGCTCGCCGGTATCGGTACGGGATTTTACAAAAACGAAAAAGAAGCGTTCGGCATAATGAACGCGGTGAGGGTAAAATGAAAAAAGAAACGCTTGAAGCGGCGAAAAACGCGTTCGTGACCGAAAGCGAATGTATCGCCGAGCTCGGAAGGAGATTCGATCCGGAGGCGTACGGCAAAGCCGTGGAGCTTCTGAAAAACGCTCCGCGCATAGGCGCGACGGGCTGCGGACATTCCGGTATCATGTGCCGCCATTTCGCGCATCTTATGTGCTGTATCGAACGGCCCGCCAGATTCATATCGCCCGCCGAGGCGGTGCACGGCGCGACCGGATTTTTGCAGGAGGGCGACGTGTGTCTTTTCGCCTCGCGCGGAGGAAAGACGGCGGAGCTTTTGCCGATCATGGATATCTGCAAAAAGAAGGGCGTGAAGATAATAACCGTCACCGAAAACACGGATTCGCCGCTTGCGAAGGGCGCGGACGTTGTGCTGACGCAGTACGTCAACCGCGAAACGGACAGATACAACTGTCAGGGAACGACGTCGACGACGTCGCTCGGTGTTATTTTCCACGTTCTGCAGACCATGCTGATCGAGGAAACGGATTTTAAAAACGAACAGTTCGCGCTCATACACCCCGCAGGGGCTGTCGGTGCGCGTCTGAATAATAAATGAACACAGGAGAAAAAACAATGGAATTCAAGGTTTATCAGAAAGAGCTTGAGCTGCAGTCGAGAGGATGGATACCGACCTTCCACGACGTTTCGAAGGAGGTCATTGAGATCGTTGCCGCCTCGGGCGTCAAAAACGGCACGGTGACGATAGCTTCCCACCACACGACCTGCTCCGTAATGATACAGGAATGCAGCCACGATATAGACAGCTTCGATCTCGAGTATCTCCAGCACGACCTGCTCGATATAATGAGAAAGATGATCCCGGATTTCGCCGAGGAGCATCAGTACCGCCATCCCGGTCCGATACATCTGCAGTTCGGGCGTCACGTGGACGAGCCGGGCGACTTCACGAGCATGAACACCGACGGTCATCTGCGCTCCGTTTTCTTCGGCAGATCCGAGTGCATGACGATAAAGGACGGCGTGCTTGACGGCGGCGAATTCGCACATATTTATTTCGTCGACTGGGACCACGTGAGAGCCCGCAGAAGACAGCTCAATATAACCGTCATGGGCACGACCGAGGACATTGAGGACAGAAAGTGGAACAACGGCGAGGTCATCAACACTCTCCGCAAATATACGGATGAGGAAAAAGCGGACGACGTACATTATACGCTGCAGCAGAAGAGGTAAACGCGGCGTCTCTGTATGAAAAAATACAGGATACTCACGCTGGCGACGGTGCTGATATACATAACGTACGTTGCCGCGAAGAACATATACTCGACGGAGCTTATAGAAATAGTCAGATATTTCAACGTATCCAAGAGCGACGCGAGTCTGGCGACGTCTTTCTGCTTTATCGGATACGCCGTGTTTCAGTTGTTTTTCATAAAACTGATCGGGAAAATAAATATAAGCAGATATGTGCTTATCATTTCACCGGTAAGCGCCGCGCTCCTTGCCGCCGTGCCGTTCTGCACGCAGATTTGGCAGACGTGGATAATAATGGGGGCGGTCGGTTCGCTTTTATCCGGCATCTTTCCGGCGTGCATGCTCGTTATAAGCGAATATCTGCCTGACAGTCTCGTCCCCACGGCGAACAGAGCGATGGGGATAGGCTTTGCCGTGTCGTTTGCGCTCGACTATTTCTGCTCATCCGTTTTTATCAGAATAGCGGACTGGAAGACCGTGTTTTACGTTCTGCCCGCCGTTTATCTCGCATCCGCGCTGTTCTTCTGCCGGGCGCTCTCCGGCTGTGAAAGAAGAGAGGAGCGTGGAAGGGAAGAACAGACGTCGGCACCGAAGGACAAAAAGAAGGTATTCGTTTATCTTCTTACCGCGGGTACGACGGGACTTCTGATAAATATGATCTACTACGCCGTATCGAACTGGGTGCCGAATCTTCTTAACGAGATATTCGGCACGTCTCCGTCGCTTTCGGTGCTCATCACTCTGCTGATACCGCTTACGGGCGCCGTCGGCGCCGTCGTTTGCCTCGGTATCTGCAAACGTCTTGGCTTCGTACGCGCGGCAGTCGTGCTCGGCGCCGGATCCGCGGCCGTATCGGTCGTTTTGTCATTGATTTACGGATTTTCGTTCATCGTCACGCTTTTGCTTGTGGTCGCGCTGCTGTTCGTTGCGCGCGGAGTGGCGCATACCGTCGGATTCCAAGTTCCTGTCGAATCGAGAGATATAACCGAGCCGGCGCGCGCCGCGACCGTGATCAACATATTCGGCTGCGTCGGAGCCGCGGCAGGACCTCCGGCTTACGGCGCTCTGATAGACGGTTCGGGCTACGGTGTGTTCTTTGCCGCAGCGGCGGCGGCCGCCGCCGTCATGATCGTGATGACGGTAGTCGGCAGGGACGCGGTTAAGTAGTACGAAGGAAATACGGGATCAGGGACCGTGATTCAATAATGAGACGATAAGTGCGCAGCGGCGGATCGGGGCGTGCTGATGAAGTCCTTACCTTGAACGTTCATGCTGCACGGCTTCAGCGCCGGGGGAGTCCCACCCCTCAAAACCCCCAAACCCCCTTACCCCTCCCTCAACCGTAGTTGAGGGGGCTTCGACATCAGAGGCGAAAAGCCCCGAACAAAGTTTGGGGGGATGGCGGGGGTAAGGGGGTGGATAAGGGGGGCGGGGAACCCCCTGACCCGGCTATCGATTTACAGAGAGTTTATGTTCGGAGAACCGGGCGGAGGGCTCTGCCCCGAACGTTCGTGCACTGCTGTTTCAACGCCGGGGGAGCCCAATCCCTCACTCGTGAACCCCCACCGCTCACAAGTTCGCGGCGGGGAACCCCTTTGGCGGCGCAAATCCCGTTTCCCCCTATCCCCCTCTATCCCCTCCCTCAACTCTCTGAGTTGAGGGGCACGCCTGAAAAAGTCTTGCGCGGAGCGGTCGGAGCGGCAGTAAAAAAACGACCGGAGTAAGGAATTCCGATCCTTATGCGAGGTACTCTTAAGGACAGTTAATGAAAACCGGCTGAGTAAGGAACAAAATCCTTATTTCAGCCGGTATTTTTGTCGCATATCTCTGCAAGCAG
>CACYWW010000074.1 GCA_902778145.1 uncultured Ruminococcus sp. | reverse complement strand
TGACATGGCGCGTTAAACCTTCCCCGATTGGGGAAGGGGGACCACGAAGTGGTGGATGAGGCGAACACCATACAACGGCGTGCGATGATGCCGAAGGAGATCCTTCGCCGCGCTCGGGCTGAAAATGCGCGAAGCGCTCATAACTCGCCGAAGGCGATCATAACTCATAATTCATCATTCTTGATTTATCTCTCGCTTTTTTTGACCGCGAGGTAGATGATGACGGCGAGCAGGACTATACCGGCTATGACCGCGACGGCGATCAGCACGGCTCTCATATCCGATCCGTCTTTTGTCTCGTCAGTTCCGGTGCCCGGCGCGTGGACGGTCTCCGATCCCGTCGCGTGCGTCGTGCCGTCCGGCACGGTCGTTTCACCGGGCGTGTTGTCCGGGGTCCCCATGGCGTTGTTCGAATTCACGGAGCCCTGCGCCGCCGACACGGTGCAGCAAAGCGAGAGCGCGACGGCGAGAGTGAGCATAACGGAGATAATTCTTTTCATATATTTTATTCCTTTCTTTTTACCGTATTATTTGCATAACGGAGTGTTTTTATGCAGGAAAAGAGATTTACAAAAAACGACAGCGGATTCATCTGTGCGAATTGCGGCGAAGAGACGCCGCCGCTGTCATATTCCTCACGGGATCACTGCCGCAGATGCCTCTGCTCGCTTCACGTGGATGTTAATCCCGGAGACCGTGCGAACGGCTGCGGCGGGCTTCTGACGCCTCAGCGCACGGAGCCCGATCCGAGGAAGGGTTTTATCATATATTACAAATGCAGTAAATGCGGCGCACGCGTCAGGTGCAGATCGGCGTCGGACGACGACACGGACCTTCTGATAAAGCTGACGGTCAACCGCGACCTATAAAAAAGGAGACATTGAAATGAACGACGAACTTACACAGGTAGATATCGACAAGATGAAGGATGAGCTGCAGCGCAGACTCGACATGATGCCGGCTCTGCGGGCGGAGGTCAAGCGCACGCGCGAGCTCGGCGACCTCAGCGAAAACGACGAATACAAGACCGCGAAGCGCGAGATAAATGAAAACAAAAGACGCATGAGATATCTCGAGGGGATGATAAAGACCGCGCACGTCATATCGGTCGATTCAGCCGAGGACGAGGTCGGACTTTTCGACGACGTCGAGGTATATATTCCGAAATACGATCAGACAAAGACGGTGCGCATCGTAACGACGCTGCGCAACGACGTCTTCACGAATAATATATCAAAGGAATCCCCGTTCGGTAAGGCTCTGCTCGGCGCAAAAGCCGGACAGACCGTGACAGTCACCGTCAATGAGAAGAATTCATACGACGTGAAGGTCATATCGATCAAAAAAGGCAAGGACGATGAGAGTCTGCCGATAGGAAGCTTTTGAATTCGGAATGACGAATGCGGAATGAAGAATGAGGACGGGCTGATGAAGACTCTGCCCTGACCGTTTGTGCACTGCCTGTCGTTCGTCTTGGGGGGTTCCCGTAAGCCCCCGCCCTACACGTCAAAAGCCCCGAACAGAGTTTGGGGGGAAGGCGGGGGTAAGGGGGTGGAAAAGGGGGGCGGGGGAACCCCCTGACCCGGCTGTCGGCTCGTAGAAAGCATATGTTTGGAGAGTCGGACGGAAGACTCTGCCCCGACCGTTTGCTCGCTGCGGCTTCAACGTCGGGGGAGCCCCACCCCTCAAAACTCCCCCTATCCCCCTCTATCCCCTCCCTCAACTCCTGAGAGAGTTGAGGGGGCTCGGCTGAAAACGCGCGGAGCGCTCATAACTCGCCGAAGGCGATCATAACTCATAACTCATAACTGAAAGGCCTCCGCCCGGGATGACGGACGCTTATCATTCCGAATTCATAATTCTTATTTTGTCGAACATTAAACCGAAAGGATGAACATATGAAAAAACTTCGTTTGATCTGCGCCGCGCTTTGTGCGGTCATGCTTTTATCGGCTGTCGTTTCCGTCGGTGTTTTTGCCGCGGAGAGGTTTGATTACAAGCTGTACGATCCGGCGCTCGACTCTCAGAAGCATCCGGAGGAGATCGCCGCCGATTCCGTATACGGACAGCGTGTGATCCTCAACGCCCCGTTCAACGGCGCCGGCTTCTGTCTGCCGACGTGGAACAGAACGGACAGTCAGAGCACCATAGGCGTATTTGAATGGAAGGGCGATTTCGACTCGACCGTGAAGGCGGGCGCGAAGCACGAGCTGAGGCTTGAAACGATGCGTGACTGCGCGACGAACTGGCTCAGGTTCGACGAGCCTTTGCCCGCTGGCGAATATCTTTTCGCCATTTACGACACCGTGAACAAGGTCGGCATCTGGCGTTATCCGATGACGAAGTCGAAGGGCTTCGTTTACATGGACGGCGCGGAATCTCAGTTCGATCTTGAGATAACGGTCGCCTTCACCGAGCGCACGGACGATCCGGTGACAGCGTGCGAGAGCATAATGCAGGTGGACGGTACGAAGAAGACGCCCCCGGAATACGTGATCCCGGGCGATGACGTGCTCAACACGAGAAACGCTCATCCCGGCACATGGGTCGCGACGGACGGCCTCGGAAGAGAGCTTCCGACGTACGAGCAGACGGGCGGCGTGCGTGAAGGCAAATACGTAGGTCTGTTCTACTGGTCGTGGCATAACGATCTCGCCGGCTCGCCTCCTCTGAACGTGACCGAGTTCATGGAGAAATACCCCGAGGCGAAGAACGATTATAAATTCAGGGAATGGCCGACGACAGGGACGGCGTATTTCTGGAACGAGCCGATCTACGGTTATTACCGCACGGTCGACCGCTGGGTCCTGAGACGCCACGCGGAGCTGCTCGCGAACGCCGGAGTCGACGTAATATTCTTCGACAATACGAACGGCACGTTCACCTGGCGCTCGAGCTACCGCGCCATATTCGACGTTTTCGAGCAGGCGAGAAAGGACGGCGTCATGACGCCGAAGATCTCCTTCCTCCTCCCGTTCGACGGATCGGGCTCAAACACGAGAGTGCAGCTCGAGAGCATCTACATGGACATATACAGACAGGATAAATATCAGGATCTGTGGTTCTACTGGAACGGAAAGCCGCTGCTCATGGCGGGCAGCTCGTGCCTGAAATCGACGGATCTCGACAAGGAGATCAGAAAATTCTTCACGTTCCGCCCCGGTCAGCCCTCGTATAACACGGGCGACGGCTCAACGAAGCAGTGGGGCTGGCTCGCAAGATATCCTCAGGCGAGATATTACGCGACGGCTGCCGACGCGAAGAACGGCGAGGTCGAGGAGATGACGGTCGGCGTCGCTCAGAACTCGTCTCCCGACGTCATCTGCACCGCGATGAACGGCGAGAACATCTTCGGCAGATCCTACACGAACAAGGACGGCTTCGCACACTACGAGGAAAAGGATCATTCGCTTTACGGCTATAACTTCGCGGAGCAGTGGGAATACGCGCTTGAGGTCGACCCGAAATTCATCTTCGTGACCGGCTGGAACGAATGGACCGCCGGAAGGCAGGAGACCTGGGGCGGCGTGGAAAACGCCTTTGCCGATGAGTTCACCGACGAATACAGCCGCGATATAGAGCCCACGAAGGGCAGGCTGAAGGATCACTATTACTATCAGTTCGTGTCGTACGTCCGCAAATTCAAGGGTACGGAGCCGCTGCCCGCGGCGACCGGCGAGAAGAGCATCGACATAAACGGTGCGGTATCTCAGTGGGACGACGTCGGACCGTATTACGTCGCGTATACGGGAAATACGGGCGACAGGAACGCGAGGGGCTACGGCGATCTTCAGTATACGGATGAATCGGGAAACAACGATATAAAGGGCGCGAAGCTCTGCCGCGACGCGGAAAACCTGTATATCATGATCGAATGCGAGGGCGATATCTCGCCTTATACGGATCCCTGCTGGATGAACGTATATCTCGACACGAAGCAGGAAGGGCTTGACGGCTGGGAGTCGTTCGATTACGTGCTTCAGGACGCGACCGCCGACAAGATCACGCTTTACCGCTTCACCGGCAGCGGATACGACAGCGAAAAAATAACGCAGTGCGATTACACCGTATCCGGCTCCGTGATGCAGATAAAGGTCAGCCGCGCCGACATCGGGCTCGATAAAGCCGATCTCACGGTCAATTTCAAGATCACCGACGGCGTAGTGCTCGAGGGCGATATAATGAACTTCTATACGTCGGGCGACGTCGCCCCGGCGGGAAGGTTCAAATACAGCTATACGGCGACCGGCACGGCTCCCGCGCCCGTGACCGATACGGATACGGACAGCGCCGGGGAGTCTCAGACCGACGCGCAGACCGTCACCGACGCGGTGACCGGAGACAGCGGGGAGAAGACGGAGAAAAAGAACAACACCGCGGCTGTCATCGCTATAGCCGCCGGCGTGATCATCGCGGCAGCCGCGGTGACCGCAGTGGTCGTGAAGAAAAAGAAACATTGAAAAAAGGCGGGAAACCGCCTTTTTTCAGTGATCGGTGATAAGTGATAAATGCAAAACGGGGCGGATACCCGAAAGGCTCCTCCTTCGGGGGAGCTGTCGGCGCAAGCCGACTGAGGGAGTTATTCTTCAAACAGTACCGCCGCTTCTCGATTGACTCCCTCCGTCACGGCAAGCCGTGACACCTCCCTCGAGGAGGGAGGCAAAAGATCCTTCGCTGCGCTCAGGATGACGGCGTGATTTACAATTGAAAAAAAGGCGGGAAGAGAGAGGTAACATAAAGAAGAAACAAGCCCACTCTGACATCTTTCGAATAGAGAAAGTGTCATAGTGGGTTATTTTCTTTCAGCTTGTTCTAACCGCTCTGATATTAAGAATGATTTTGAAAACAGCTAAATTGCTCGCAGTCGCTCGCAGCTAAATTATCTCACTGCGTTCGATAGCTAAATTGTCCCATAGGGACA
>CACYWW010000073.1 GCA_902778145.1 uncultured Ruminococcus sp. | reverse complement strand
ATTGCTCGCAGTCGCTCGCAGCTAAATTATCTCACTGCGTTCGATAGCTAAATTGTCCCATAGGGACAGCTAAATTAAATTCGCCTTTTTCAGCTCGGCGAAGCCGGATTTAGCTTGCGAAGCAAATTTAGCTGGGCGAAGCCCAATTTAGCTCGCCGCAAGGCGAATTTAGCTAACTAAGAATGATGAATTCCTACTTCTTCCCCAGCTTCTTATTCTTCTCATACGACGCCTTCACCGCTTCTATCATTGCGGAGCGGACACCGGCTTTTTCAAGCACCGCCACGCCTTCTATCGTACTTCCGCCGGGGCTGCAGACCTCATCCTTCAGTTTTTCCGGATGCTTTCCCGTTTCGAGCGCGAGCTTTGCCGCGCCTGCGAGCGTGAGCGCGGCGTATTTTTCCGCGTGCGCCCTGTCCGCGCCTACGGCGACCGCTCCGTCGGCGAGCGCGTGCATAATCATGAACGCGAACGCGGGGCCGCATCCGGTGAGCGTGCCTGCCGTTTCTATCAGCTTCTCTCCCGTATCCTCACAGATCCCGGCGTGGGAAAGCAGTGATCTGAACTCGCTGAATTCCCCGTCGGTCACGCCGTCGCGAGCGGCGAGGATCACACCCTCTCCGCAGAGTACGGGCGTATTCGGCATTATTCGTATCAGCGGAAGATCTGATCCGAAGCTTTCCTTGAGATCGGCGATTGTTATCCCGGCGGCGACAGATACGACGACGTACCGGTCCTTTCTGTTCTTCAAATACGGCGCTGTTTCCGCTATTACGTCTCTTATGACGTTCGGCTTGACGGCGAGAAAGATCAGATCGCATTTTTCCGCGACCGTTTTATTGTCCGCCGCGCTGCAGTCAAGCTCGGCGGCAAGCGCCTCCGATACCGACGGCGGCACGTTTGAGAGAAACAGATCTTCTCCCGACGTTTTCTTCCTCACGGCGCGGGCAAGTGCTCCGCCCATAACGCCGACTCCGATAAATCCGATCTTTTTCATCTTATCTGTCCGTTCCCTTCGATCAAATATTTATAGCTCACAAGCTCCGAAAGACCCATCGGGCCTCTCGCGTGAAGCTTTTGTGTCGAGATACCCATTTCGCATCCGAGCCCGAATTCCCCGCCGTCCGTGAATCTTGTGGACGCGTTGACGTAGACCGCCGCGCTGTCCACTCTCTGCCTGAAAACGTCCGCCGCCGAAGGATCTCGCGTTATTATCGCCTCGCTGTGATGCGTCGAATGGAGCGCTATGTGCTCCGTCGCCTCATAAACGTCCGACACGACGCCGACCGCCATTACGAGATCGAGGAATTCCGTATCGAAATCATCCGGTCCCGCCGGTCTGCCGTCTATGATCCCCGCCGCCTCCGGGTCGAGCCGGAGCTCGACTTTGTCGAGGCGCGACTTCAGCTTCGGCAGAAACTCCGCCGCTATCGCACGGTCGATCAGGCACACCTCCGCGGCGTTGCATACGGACGGGCGTGATGTCTTCGCATTATATATTATATCGAGTGCCATATCCTGATCCGCCGTTTTTTCAACGTAGATATGGCAGATCCCGGTCCCGGTCTCGATACACGGGACCGTGGCGTTTCTGAGGCAGCTTTGTATCAGGCCCTTTCCGCCGCGCGGTATCAGCACGTCGACGAGACCGTTTGCCGTCATCAGCTCCTCCGCGCTTTTGCGCGAGGGATCCGGGACGAGGTTTATCATATCCTCGCACACCGCGGCGTCCGAAAGACCTTCCCTGAGCGCGCGGACGATGACGGACGACGTTTCGTAGCAGTCGCCGCCGCATCTGAGCACGGCGACGTTCGACGACATGAACGCAAGCGTCGCCGCGTCCGACGTGACGTTCGGGCGGCTTTCGTATATCACGGCGACGACGCCGAGCGGAACGGTCACCTTTCGTATCAGAAGACCGTTCGGGCGGCGCCGCTCCCCGACGATTTTGCCGACGGGATCCGGGAGCTTCGATACCTGTTCCATCCCCGCGATCATCGAATCGATACGGGCGCCGTCCAGTGTCAGACGGTCGATCATCTGTGCGCCGAGCTTTTCCCGCGCTCTTTCAACGTCGCGGGCGTTTGCCTCGAGCACGTAATGCCGTGCGAGATCGAGCCGTCGGCACATTTTTCCGACCGCTTCGACCTTTTTATCGTGAGAAAGCAAAGGCGCCGAATACGACGCCTGCTTTGCCCTCAGGAGCATTTCTTTCGTTGTCATATCAAGCACCTTTGAAGCGCGTGCCGACCTGCTTGCCGTCACAAATGTCGTAAAGCAGCTCAGGCGAGGCGCCGTTACATATTATCATATCAGTACCGTGCGCGGTGACCAGCTTCGCCGCGTTGAGCTTTGTCCGCATGCCGCCCGTTCCGAGCGACGATGACGAGCCTTCGCCGAGGCTCATGATGCCGTCGTCGACAGACTCCACGACCGGGATCAGCTTCGCCTCGCCGTCCTTATGCGGATCGGCGGTGTAAAGGCCGTCTATATCGGACATGAGCACGAGAAGATCGGCGTCGGCTCCGACCGCGACCAGCGCGGAAAGCGTATCGTTGTCTCCGATCCCGAGCTCCGCCGTCGCAACGGTGTCGTTCTCGTTTATTATCGGCAGGGCGCCGAGCTCGAGGAGCCGGCGGAGCGTATTGAGGAAATTCCCGTGCTTTACCGGATCCTCAAAATCATCAGCCGTGAGAAGTATCTGCGCGACGGTATGATGGTATTCTCCGAAAAGTTTGTCGTAAACGTACATCAGCTCACATTGTCCGACGGCGGCTGCCGCCTGCTTTGTGGGTATGTCGGCGGGACGCCCGGGCAAAGAGAGCTTTCCCGCCCCCATTCCTATCGCGCCGGAGGAGACGAGTATTATCTCCTCCCCGGAATTCTTCAGATCGGAGAGCACGGAAACAAGGCTCCGGACTCTCCTTATATTGAGTCTTCCGGTATCGTGAGCGAGCGTCGAGGTGCCGATCTTTACGACGATCCTCATTTTATCTCTACGCTCTTGCCGGTCTTCGCCGATTCGTAGATCGCGTCGATTATCTTCATGAGCCATACGCCGTCCTCGGCGGGGGCTTTGCACGGAGCCTTGCCCTCGGAGGCGTCGACGAAGCCTCTGATCTCGCCCTCGAACGCGGGGCCGAAACGGAACGAATGCTCGCCCTCGGGCGTGAAGGTGATGAATTTGCCGTCCTTTGTCGTCAGGACTCTCATATTGCCGACGGACGTGCCGGCCTTCGTGCCGAACAGCTGTACGTCGCCGACGTCTCCCTCTATATTCAGATTGAAGCTCGCCTCGATCGAGAGCGTCAGGCCGTTGTCGAAGCGGATCATCGCCGCGCAGAGGTCCTCTACGTTGTACGGGTGATCGCCTTCCTCAACGTGCCAACCCATCTCGCTTTCAGCGCGGTGCATACCGAGATTGTCGTACGTTACGCCGAACGCGGACACGGGCTTCGGGCAGCCGGCGAGATATCTCGTCAGGTCTATGACGTGGACTCCAAGGTCGATCAGAGGACCGCCGCCGGAGAATTTCTTATCGCCGAACCAGCCGCCGGGGCAACCGTTCTGACGCAGATACGTCGCCTTTGCGTAGTAGATATCGCCGAAGGTCCCGTCGTCCACGAGCCTTTTGACGGTATCCGCGTCCTCGCCGAAGCGGCGTACGAAACCGAGCTGGAGGAGCTTTCCGGCTTTCTTCGCCTCGTCGTACATCTCCTGCGCCTCTTGTGCGTTCAGCGCCATGGGCTTTTCGCAGAGAACGTTCGCGCCGCCGCGCAGAGCCGTTATCGTGCAATCCTTATGAGCGCTGTTCCAGACGCAGACGCTGACGCAGTCGAGCTGCTCGTTCTTCATCATTTCGGCGGCGTCCGTATATTTATGCGGGATATTGTACTGTTCGGCGTATTTGTCGAGCTTTTTTTCGTCAATGTCGCAGCAGGCGACTATCTCGACTCTGCCCTCGGCTTCAAGCGCCTTGTATCCGTTCATATGGAAGTGGCTTATGCCGCCGCATCCGATTATGCCGACTCTCGTTTTTTTCATTTTCAGTTCTCCTCTATCGTTTTCTTAAGAAATTCAACAGCCATGCCGATGTCCCTCGCCGGATCGTCGCCCGCCTCGCGTTCTATCGTGAGGAAGCCCTTGAAGCCTATCTCTTCAAGCGCCTTCAGGTACGACGGGAAACCGACGCTGCCCTCTCCGAGCGGTACTTCGCGGAAGAACGGGATCCCGGCAAGATCCTCGGGCGCCGGGGTGACGCCGTAGATATATTCGGGGTTCGTTTTATGGAGCATCACGCCGTCCTTTGCGTGTGTGTGGACTATATATCTCTTCAGGTTATGAACGGCAACGACCGGATCGTCTCCCGTGACCATGACGAGATTCGCCGGGTCGAGGTTGACGCCTACGCCGGTGGAATCGAGCCCGTCAAGGAATTTTTTGAGCGTGGCGGACGTCTCGGGACCCGTTTCAACCGCGAAATGCGAGCCGATGGAATCGGCGTATTCCGCGAGCTGACGGCAGGCGTCCTGCATTATCTTATATCTCTCGTGTGAGGGATCCTCCGGGACGACGCCGATATGTGTGGTGACGACGTCTGTCTCGAGATCCTTTGCGAGGTCGAGGATCCGCTTTGATTTTTCGATAAGCTCCGGGTTGAGCTCCTTATGGCCAAAGCCGCGTCCGAGGTCGCCGCAGATAGCCGAAAAAACAAGGCCGTTCGATTTGACGAAATCGAGAAGCTCACGGCGTGCCGCGCCCTTCAGGTTCTCTGGGCTGTTCTCGCCCGAGGTCGAATACATCTGCAGGCCCTGTGCGCCGATCGACGCCGCGCGCTTCACCGCCTCACGTGTGGGAAGTCTGAATGAATCGAGCATTACTCCGATTGGAAATCTATACATAGCGTTATCTCCTTTTCCGTTGTGCTTATATGATACAATAAAACGCCTGATTTGTCAATACGGCGGAACAAAAAAAAGAACTGTCCTTTGCCGACTGTTCCAAAGGACTGTCGGCAAATGATGAGTTCCGCCTATGCGGAACATGATGAGCGCTTACGCGCATGATGATCAGCTCCGCCGAATGATGAGTGCCTTCGGCACATTCTGCGGAACTCATCTCATCATTTTGCGGTAAAGCCGCAAATCATCATTGCGACCAAAGGGAGCATCATCATTTGTCCGAAGGACAATCATCATTCAATGATGGACTC
>CACYWW010000072.1 GCA_902778145.1 uncultured Ruminococcus sp. | reverse complement strand
CCTTTGTTGCTTGGATTATTACTTGAATTGAACCGCCGTATGCCGAACGGCACGTACGGTGGTGTGAGAGGTACTACTTGTTAGCGCCTACTCGATTCCGTTATGCTTCCGCCTCGTATTCTCCCGACCCGACAGTCATGTCTGTCGCTCCGAACACTATGCGGCAGCGGGTGTTCGCCGGGACCTTTACCCTGAGCTTTCCGCCGTTTCTTTCGGAGACGATGAGGCCGTTCACCGTCAGCAGGCTCGCGCAGACCTTTTCGGGCGCGCCCTTGACGCATGGTCTTACCTCGAATTCGGCAAATCCGGGCTTCAGAGGCTTTATGCCCGCGAGCTGCGCGTAGTACATATACGCGAAACCGCTGTGCATCGGGTGATTGAACGACGGCACAAGGCCCTCCATTCCGACGAGCTTCATCTCAAGACACTCCCACAGCGACGTCGCGCCGTCGTCGATCATCGTTCCGAAGTCGTGGAACGTGCGGCCGAACATGATCCTCATCGCGTCGTCCCCGAGCCCGTTCTCGAACAGCATCGGGATAAGGTATTTGTTTCCGTAGATCCCCGTCGTCATGACGAACTTGTCGTCGACGATCATGTCGTGCGTCGCCTTTACGAGCGCTTCCCTGTCCTCCTCGGGAACGACGTGCAGCTGCCACGCGACGGCGTTGGACGCCTGATATCCGTAGCTGTGCTTTTCGGCGTCGTAGAAATGACGGTTGATCGAATCCTTGACACGCTCGAAAAGCCTGTCGTATTTCTCACCGTCGTGACCGAGCGCACGCGAGATCTCGCCCATCATGAGCGCCGTTTCGGCGAGCATGAACGTGGACGAATGCTCGATCGGGATACGCCTCTTCCCTTCGTTGCCGATCGGCGGGCACCAGTCGCCGAGACCTTCCTTTATTATCAGATCGTCGCTGCGCTTTATCTCGTGCTCGATCCAGTCGCACATATAATCATAGTTTTCACGGAGCACCGCCTCGTCTCCGCAGAGCTTCCACAGCTTGTACGGGATGACGACCTGCGCACAGCCCCACAGCGGCGTGCCGAAGCCGCAGGTACGCTTTCCGGGCGCGATCATCGTCCAGTCGCCGTAAACGTCGCGCGAGGTCCTTACGTCGCGCAGATATTTCTCATAGCTTGCCGCGGTGTCAAAATTGTACATTCCGGTGTCGCATACGACCTCCGCGTCGCCGAGCCAGCCGCATTTTTCGCGCGCGGGGCAGTCCTCCGGGAAGCCGTGGTAGTTCGATCTGTACGTGCGCATCATTATCGTCTGAAGCGCGTTCAGATCGTCGTTCGAGGTCGTGACCTCGCCGACGGTATCGAAATCGGTCGAGATCGCAAGTCCCTCGATCATTTCCGGCTGCGGATCCCTGCCGAAGAAGCCCGTGACCTCAACGTATCTGAAGCCGTGCCAGTTGAATTCCGGCGTCCATTCCTCGCCCGGCTTGCCGGAACAGATGTATATATGCTGCTGCTGACACCATACGTGGTAGACGCCCGTCGAACGGTAGTCGAGCTGTCCTTTTTCGTCGACGGTCTCGGCGAATCTAAGCACGTACGTGCTGCCCTCCGCGCTGTGCGGCGGGCGGAGCGTGACGGTGCCGGCGAAATTCTCGCCCATGTCGTAGACCCAAAGCCCGCTGTCGACGCCGTGGATCTGCTTTATCGCGACAGGTTTTATGTGTCTTATGACGCGGCACGGCGGCATCACGGCGCCGTGGAGCGGCCCCTTCGGGACGTCGTCCGCGACGGCGGGCCTGAGATCGTCGTCCTCGTAACCGTATTCGCACCACGGGGTCTGCCGTCTCGCGTCGCGGATCTCTCCGCCGTGAGCGTTCGACAGGATCGTGGGGGAGTACATAGTCTGCCACGTACCGGGCTCGGTCGCTATGACCTGCTCTTCGCCGTCCTCGTATTCGATATTCACCTGCGCGAAGCAGCAGATGTTCCCGTATTTGAACGCCTTGTTGCCCCATACGCGGCTCTGCGCGTAAAAGCCCTCGCCGCAGTGGATGCCGACGCAGTTTTGCTCCGTCAGCTTTTCGGTTATATCATAGGCGCGGTAAAGGACTTCCTTTTCGTAGTTCGTGAACGGCGCGTCGAAATATATCCCGTCAACGCGCTCACCGTTCAGATAAAGCGTGCCGTAACCGAGCCCGGCGACGTACGCGGTGGCGCGTTTTACCTTCTTTTCGCAGCGGAACTCACGCCTGAAATAAACGCACGCGCCCTCGATATGCTTTTTCGGCTTTATGAAAACGCCCCTGATCTCCGGCTCCGTGGCAAAATGCGTCGTGCCGCAGCAGTAACCGTCCGTCGTGTAAGACTCGACGGTGACGTCATACTTTTTGCCGGGCAGAAGCGCCTCGTCGAGCGTGACGTCCACCGTCCGCGTTCCCTCTCCGGCGATCGTTTTCACGACGGCCCCGTCAAGGCTGACGGTAACGGCATAGCTTGTCTGAAACACGTCCTTTCCGTCGGATTCAAGACGCCAGCCGAACCTGACGCCCTTGCATTTTACAGCCAACGGCTCCTTCACCCTTTCAACGGTGATATCGTAAAGTCTTGTCATAGTGCTTTCCTTTCAGTTTTTATATGTATTTGAATAACACGTTCTCATTAAAACACAACGATCCGCCGCACCCGGTCATCCTTCGCTTTCGCTCGGAATGACCCGCGCTGTACAGCTGTTTCATTCTTCATTCATCACACCGAATTCTTGATTTTTCATCCCTATTCCGCTCAGCATGGTCCCGCGCAGACCCTTTTGCCGGCGGTGGGAATAGTATTTTTCCGCCATACAGCACGTGCAGTCGCGGCAGACGTATATATTCTCCTTTAAGATCCCCGCGCGGATCAGAACGTATTCGTTCATCGCCCTGATATCGGCGTGATACGAGCCGACGAAGCTCAACAGCTCCTTATCCGCGCCGCGTACGGCTTCGATGAAATCGTCCTTTACCTCAAAACAGCATTTTCCGATGCACGGGCCGAGCGCGGCGACGGTCGTTTTTCTTTTCGCGCCGAGCCTTACCATCGCGTCGACTGTGTTCGCGGCTATTTTGTTTACGGTACCGCGCCAGCCGGCGTGGCAGACGCCGACGACACGCGCACAGGGATCCGCGAAAATGATCGGCTGACAGTCAGCCGTCTTCACCGCGATGAAGACGCCCGGCACGTCGGTAACGAATCCGTCGCAGTCCTCATATACGTTCACGGAGCCGTCCGCGTATACGACGCGCGCGGAGTGCGTCTGCTCCGCTGTGACGAGATTTGCGCAGTCATATCCGACGAGCGAGGCGAAGATGCGCCGGTTCTCGTCAACCGTGAGGTCGTCATCTCCTCTGCCGTAGCCGAGATTGAGGCTTTTTGTGTGAGCGTTGACGGACACTCCGCCGTTCCGCGTCGAAAAGCCGTGGACTATCCCCGGAATATCGAGCGCCGCGCATCTGAGTATATTGTTTTCGGTATAAAAATCAGTCAATGTATATCACCTTCACTGTATCCTCCGTCACCGCTCCCGCGCCGTCGATCACGCGGAAGGTCCTGCCATGTACGTCAGGCAGAGTCTGTGAGACGGTGAGACTGCCGTATATCACAGCCCCGGAGACCTCCGGCAGGAACGTGCCGTCCCCGTAGAGCCCGACGTATATACTGTCGCCTGTGCGCAGATACCGAGTGTCACCGTCGATAACGAAGACCGTCTCTCCGTCATACTCCTCAAGCGGCGACACGGCGCGGTGCGCGATCAGCCCCGCGGGCTTCACCGCTTCATCCGGCAGATATATCCCGTCTATATCGAAATAACTCACGGTCCGGACGACGCTCTGGACGTGATAGTCCGTCAACGGAGCGCACAGAACGTAATCGGCGCGCGTTATCCCGCGCCGCAGCAGCGCCGTGAAAAGCGGATAGACCGGGTCGCCCCTCCCGGGCGAAAAATCGTATATCACCGCCCGCCCGTGCGAGCATACCGCGACGGCGTCGCCGCTTTTGTCCGTCGATACAATTATAACAACTCTTCCGGCAAAAGTCAAGGAGAATACGGCGGCAAACACAGAAAAGACGACCGAAAACGCGACGAGAACGGCAATATACCCGATCCGCCTCTTCGTCATGAATGTCATCATCAAAAGCACGGCGAAAAACACGCACAAAAGCGGTATCACGAACGGATAAAGCACCGATACGGAATCCGTTTTCCCCGAGAAAAGCCGTGCTCCGCCGCGGAGCGCGGAGCAAAGACCGTCGCATATGAGCCCGAGTGCGCGGCCGACGTACGGTATCCGTGACACGAGTATCAGATACGGACAGATATACAGTATGAGCGCGACGACGGGCGACGCGAGTACGTTGAAGAACAGCGCCGCAAGGACGAGCTTACCTTGAGCGAACGCGATTACCGGCAGCGTGAAGATCAGCGCCGAGAAGGTGAGCGGCAGCGTCGACACCGCGCCGGATAAAAACGGATGCTTTTTGCCGAGCCTTCCGGCAACGGCGCGCGATACGGGCAGCCCGAACGTGATCACCCCGAGCGTCGCGGTGAATGAAAGCAGAAATCCCGTGTCATATACGGACGAGGGATCGACGGCGACGATAAGACACGCCGCGGCGCAAAGCGTCGTCGGCGGATCGACGCGTCTTTTCAGAAGCGGTGACAGACTCATTATCAGGTACATGACGGACGCCCGCACTACGGAACCGGTAAAACCGGTGACAGCCATGTAGACGAGCGCGAAGGCGCCGAGGATCGGGCTCTTTATCCTTTTGTACGGCGTGAGCTTGTTCAGAAGCACCTCGAGCCCGAGCAGAAGCGCCGTGACGTGAAGCCCGCTCACCGCGAGCAGGTGAGAAAGACCGAGAGAACGCATATCCGCGGTGAAATCACGCGGGGCGGACGAAGCGCCGAGGAATATCCGGCAAAGCACGTCCGCCTCGTCGCTTACCCGGTAAAAGCAAGCCATCGCCGCGCGGCGGAGGCTCTCCGCGTAATACCTGACGCCTCTGTGATATTCGCCCGACGCCTCAACGTTGTCGGCGCTGACGGAAAAGAAAACGCCCTTACCGGAATAGTAAGAGCTGTTCTGACCGTCATAACGGGAAAGAGTCGCGTCCGCCGTGAATTTTTCAAAGGCATGACCGCCCTCGGCGCGCTCGACCGCAAGCACGTCGACGCGTCTGCCGTCCGCGCGGGTTATGCGGATAACACGGGTAAAATCGTTTTCGGAATCGGCGGTGAAATGACCCTCGATCCGTATCTGCCGTCCGGTCGGCACCGCGCTGAGTTCAAGACGGAATATAAGAAAAGAGACGGAGACGGCAAAGATCACCGACGCCGCCGCGAAAACGACGCGCCTCGTATCCGGAAAGAGGAAAAATACGGAAACGAAAGCGGTGACGCAAAGCCCGAGCGAAACGTATACCGGCACGATCCCCGTGTGCGCGAACAAAAGCGACAAAACAAGTGCCGCCGCACAGCCGAAACACAAAGGACGCCGGTCAAACAGTTTCATAAAAACCTCGGAAATTTATGGATTATGAATTATGAATGCGGAATGATAAGCGCCCCGCCATCACGAACGCGGCGAAGGATCTTTTGCCTCCCTCCTCGAGGGAGGTGGCGCGGCTTGCCGCGACGGAGGGAGTTAATCGAGAAGCGGCGGTACTGTTTGAAGAATAACTCCCTCAGTCGGCTTGCGCCGACAGCTCCCCCGAAGGAGGAGCCTTTCGGTCAGCGCCGCACACCGTCTGTGCTGTCATAGGGCGGAGGCTTTTCAGTTATGAGTTATGAGTTATGATCGCCTGCGGCGAGTTATGAGCGCTCCGCGCGTTTTCGGCCGAGCCCCCTCAGAT
>CACYWW010000071.1 GCA_902778145.1 uncultured Ruminococcus sp. | reverse complement strand
GCCGCGACTCCGGTCTTGAAAATGTGGTTAGCAGTCTTGATATTCCCGTAACCGTGGTCGATCCCGATGATGACGTTGTTCTTGTAATACTTCATATTAAAAAATCCTTTCTTCCGGTCTTTCCCGGATGTCAATTTTATTATGGTTATGTCTTTACCGCGATGTCGTTGTTTGCTTTTCAGCCGGATACCCTCATAGGCATCACCTCCTTGAATTAAAAAAGCCGCCCACGATTTTTTCAAAAGTGGGGGCAGTTATTTACAATTGGATATTGAATTTTTCGGACTTTTATGCTATACTGGCTTATCGAATTTTGAAGAAGGAAACGGTATGGCTCTGCAGAAGTACGTTATACGTCAAATATCGGCACTGAGTATCATCGCTTCCGCCGTAGGAGAGTACGGCGCGTGGCGGTTTTCTTTTGACGCGACCGATCCGTCAAAAGAATTTCTCGTAGAAGAAACGAAGCAGGACGACTGCGCGATCTATCATCAGGCAATGTGCGTCCTCTACGGTGAAAACTATCAGGCGGAGTCCGACTGTGAAAAGCTGAAGGACGCGCTCATATATATCGACTTCTCAGGCACTTTCGACGAGCGCGGTTATTCCCGCCCGGTCTATGCGATAAACAAAGCGGAATGTATGCTCGGCAGAGACGGGACCATACTCAATCTCGGGCGCGGATATGCAAAATATCTCGCTTTTGAGCGTTCGGCGAATATGAGCCGCAACAGCGTTCTTTCGTTTGTCAGAGAAGATTTGTACGAGCCGCTGCGCGAGCGTATGATGCTCGGTATGAAGATCGGCAAGTGTCAGCTTGCCAAGCTCTACGCATACAACGCCCTTATGTACACAAGCGGAAGAAGGGTCAACGATCCGCACTTGCTTTCCGAAAAGAAGATCATCGTCATAGATAACCCGAAAAGCACCGTAAAGAACGCAAATATCGTCACGGTCGAGGACGACGGAAGCGACGATCCCGTCCGGAAATATACCCGCGTGGAAAAGACCGCCGATGTGGAGGTGCTCGAATTCGACGGTGAAGGCATTATTTCAAAAGAAATGGCGCGTTCTCTCGATTCCTCCGGCGCGCACCACTCTTTTCAGGTGCGGCTGCCGTATATCAAGGGGGTAGTCCACGAAATCGACCTCCGGGGGCTGTTTTCACAGCTCGGAGTGCCGAAAATCAAAGATATCTGGGGTGTAGAACACGACGTAAACGACGTGCAGATGATCCTCACCAAGAGTATGTTCAAGGGCTACGGATGGATGACCGAAAACGGGCTTTCGTGGGCAGAGTATCTTGAACGCTGCCGTAAGTATGATCACGCGCTGTATATCTCCGGTTCAGACAAAGCGGAGCGTGAAAGCGTTACAGAGCTGAACTATCAGTTCCTCAACACGCTCGCGCTTACCGAAGAAGAATTCCGACCTGCCGATCTTCCGCGCGGTTGGGATAAGTCTCCCGAAAACGATTCGCGTCACTGGCTGACGAAAACGACGGAGGTCGCCTATTACGATTACTGCGCAAACGCAGAAGCGCGGCTGTCCTACTTTCTGAAGGACCTGTCGAACGGCGAACTGAAACTAAACAATCGCCGCCGTCAGCGCGCGGGGCTGTTAAAGAAGAATCCGCTCTATCTTGAAGAGTCGATATTCACAAAAGAACTCTCCGACAACGCGGAGAGCGTAAGAAACAAATACGCCGTCGGCAAACTGCTTGTCGCGGGCGATACGCGCTATCTCTCGGACGACCTGATGAGATTGCTTTCGTATATCGTCAAAACGTCTGTCGGCGAAGGCGACGCCTGCAAAAAACTCACAGCGGAAGAACTGCGCGGCAACGAAATATATGCGCCGTCGCCGGTTTTCAAAGAACAGCCGTATTACACACTTCTGCGCAGTCCGCATATAGCGAGGAACGAAGAAGCGTTCGTTTATCCTTTAACAACGGTCGGCGCGATACGAAAGAAATATCTTTCGCACCTTTATTACGTTCTTATGGTCGATTCGCGCTCGCTCATTCCCGAACGGCTCGGCGGCGCGGATTACGACGGCGATCTTGTCAGAACGGTCGCCGATCCGCTCGTAAACGACTGCGTTAAGAAAGGTTATGATAATGGAAAGTCCTTGCCCGTGCTCAAAATACCGTCTGCGGAGCCGCTTATCGCGGACGCGAAGGACTGGAAAGCGCGCGCGGAAGCCGTGAAAAGCACGTTTTCCTCCCGCGTGGGACAGATCAGCAACACGGCGCTCCGCCTCGGCGTCGTCGCCTACGACGAGAACAACGAGGATGAAAAGCGCGACGAGAGCCGTATGGATACCGAGGCGCTCGCCATTCTCACGGGACTGGAAATAGATTCGGCGAAAAGCGGCGTCAAGCCCGATCTGACCGAATACCTTTACGGCAGGAATACGAAAAAGAGCGTGTTCCTCCGGTACAAAACGATCTCCAAAGACAACCGTGACCGCAAATGGTACGAGCAGACGAAAGAAAAAGACATCGAGGATTTCATTGAGGAAGTTGATTGGGACGAGGTCAGCTCCAATATGGAGCGCCTGCCGTATTACGCGTATATGCTCGGGCAAGAAACGAAGCAATACAAGCCGAAACCGGCTGAGGATGAAAAGCTCTTTACTTTTGCCTCGGAACCGGACTGGAAAGATAATCTCGACCCGTTTTCGATGGAGCGTGTGAAAGCGGTCGTTTCGGCGTATCACGCTGCGGACGCGCGTATCCGATTTATTAAGCACCTTTCGACCGATTTCAAACGTCAGAAGGACGTGGTCCGTATCCTTTTCTCGCGCGGTCAGCTCAACACCGTGAGCGCGGAGCAGCTGTACGCTCTCTTTGACGCGGCGCCTGCCGATTCTATAAGAAAGGCGCGCAGAGCTCTGACCGAGAATAAATGGCACCTGACGCCGAAGAAGAACAGAGGGTTTGTGTGGTTCTCCATCGTACCTTCCGGCGTAAGTACCGAATATATGGACGTCTTCTGCGATTTCCGCAACGGCGGCTTCCGTCTGCTCGGAGATATACTCTGCGATCTGGACGAATTGTATTCCAATCAGAAAATTCTCAAGAATATTGTGCGTGACGGCGATTCACCGGAGCTGAAATTTATCTTAAGCGGTATCAGACATTTCTCGGATTACAAAGAAACGATAGTGAGTAATTGTATCGCGCTGTTATCGCCGCCCGACAGACGCGAACGCCGCGTTGATTTTGACGAGGCGGTCAAATGCGCCGTCGCGCTCGGCGAGCGCCGGTTCGTGCTTGAAGTGATGCCGTATTCCGCGCTGGAATGGACGGTCGGACCGGCTGAAAAGAAGAAACGGAGGTGGTTCGGCAGATGACGAACGAATGGCAGGAATTCAGAGATTACACCGAAAAGCCGCAGTATATCTCTGTGAAAAAGAGCGATAAGACCTATATGGGTCGCTTCACCTTCGATATGATAAAGGACTTTCTCGGCTTCAACCGTATCTTTACGATCCTTGCGCGCGGATTTCTGTTCCACGATAAGGACGGAAGCGTTCTTCCGGGCGATCCGTATGACCGCATTGATTACACCTACCGTGCTTTATGCGCGTGGAGCAGCGTTCCCGACAGACGAGTTGATCCCGACGCTAAAGTGGATTTCAGAGAACTTTCGGACGAGTTCCCGGAGCTTGTGGACGCAAAAGGCAACGGATGGTACATCCGCCACATGAAAAACCTTTTTGCTTTCTGCAATGAACACTTCGAGCTTCTCACCAAACCGGTACAGAAGATATTCGACGCGGTCGAAAAAGGATATGCAAAGCAATGGAAAGAGCGCGTCGGGCATTATACCGTTCCGATCTTCGCAAGGAACACAAAAGGCGCGTGGGGTACACGTTTCGACGACGTGATCGCCGAGGCGCTGGAGGCGGGACCGCTCCGCGCGGAGGAATACGTCCTGCCAAAGAAGATCAAGAAAAAGCTCGACGCGATAGAAATGCTTGACAAATACCGTCCCAAAGCGGAAGACCTGACGGCGTTCTATTACGCAAACAAGCATAAGGATCTCGACTGGGTAATCCTGCCGATAGCAAACTTCAACGCATATTACCGTTCGACTACCTTTGAAAAGAATTATCTGCCTGCTCTCCCGAAGAACGTTTTCATCCGTGAGACACTCGACGGTCTATGCAGATTCAAGGTCGTGCTGTAAGCAAGGGTTTCCGTATGTGAGTAACTGCCCCCACTTTTGAGCGAAAAGTGGGGGCAGTTACTATAGAACGGATTGCTTCAAATATTGTTATACTTTACTGATCGGCATCGACAGGTTATCGTACATATTCCAAAAATCAGTTATCGATTTCTCGTATTCGTCTTTGCTGATATAATAACTCATGCCGTGATCTGCACCGGGAACGATGAGCAGTTTTTTAGGCGAAACACACGCTTTATAGTTCCGGTACGTCATTTCAACAGGCACAAATCTGTCGTCGCTGCCGTGGATGAACAGAACGGGTACTTTACTGCTTTTCAGCGCGTCGAGCGTAGAATATTTGTCGCTTCCTGCGTGGAGCATATTCATAAACATTTTCTCCGCGATCCTGCCGCGTATTCTGAAGCCGAGATGAAGATTATGATTTACAACATATTTCCAAATCTCATGCGGAGACGTAAATCCGCAGTCAGCTATAATACCGTGTACGTTTTCCGGAAGCGGCAGACAGGACGCCATCAATACCGTTGTAGCGCCCATGGAAACACCAAAAAGATATATCGGAATATCCGTCCCGCAACGCTCCCTGACCCATGCTATCCAATCAAGACAATCAAATCGCTCCGTAATTCCGAACCCCATGTAGTTTCCTTCGCTTTTATCCTGTCCTCGCTGTTCGGCATACAGTACGCTGCATCCGTTTTCTTCCCATGCGTCGGACGCGATCCCGAAATCGCCCGACCACGTTGATCTCCAACCGTGCATTGCAATGAGCACGCGCTTTGCGTTTTTCTGAGGAATCCAATGACCCACAAGCGTCTTTCCGTCGTGGCTCACGATCCTGATAGTTTCACTCGGCTTTTCTGAAAGCCTTTTTCCCGCCTCATTCAATGCTTTTATAAAATCGTTTTCTTTTTTTCCGGAGATTCGGGCTTGAATCTTTTTCAGGATTTCTGGCTCTTTTCTGTCAAGCGCAATCTTAATAAGAGTTTTCGTCGTAGCATATGCAGTTACTGCAGCGACGGCTGAGATCCCGGCGGCAGTCCCTCCGATAATAACGGCTTTCTTTGCTTTTTTGTTCACACTATCACCTCCGTATTTTAATTCCATGATATATATTCTTCAGCAGATTTTCTGAGTTCTTCCATTCTTCTGTCAAGGTCTGCGCCGATTTCGGCGCATTCATAAAGCTCACGCTCCATTTGTTCGCTGATACCATACGCTCGTGGCGGATCTCCCGTTCCACATCATGGGCTTCAAGCGCATCACCCGCAGACTTTTTGAATTCCTTTGCCTCACTGCAGACCTGCTTCCTCAGTGCATCCATATCCTCTCGGCTTTTACGGGAAGTCTGTTTGAGTTCCTCTCTGATTTCTTTCTCGATCTTTTTCATGTCTTTCATATGGCATGTTCCTTTCCTTCAGCTTCACGGGGTACCCCTGTGTCGGTTTTGGGTTTGTATTCATAGCGAATATAGCAGATTTGATCTTTGCTTCCCGCCACAGCCTCCATAAACGCGAGAGCACGATTTCTCAGTGCTCTCTGCGCCCTCCGAGGCGTCAGAGAGCTGTCTGGCATCATAATCTCGGAAAAGCTGACCGTGATTGCCGGCCGCTTGAGGAAACGAAAAAGCCCCTTCCGTTTCCGGTATGTGACGACCATGGCCACCGCA
>CACYWW010000070.1 GCA_902778145.1 uncultured Ruminococcus sp. | reverse complement strand
TAATATGAAGTATTACAAGAACAACGTCATCATCGGGATCGACCACGGTTACGGGAATATCAAGACTGCTAACCACATTTTCAAGACCGGAGTCGCGGCAAGCGACACAGAGCCCGTATTCGGTACGAACGTACTGCTTTACAACGACAGATATTATCTGATCGGCGAGGGGCATAAAGAGTTCAGCGCCGACAAGATCACCGACGAAGAGTATTTCATCCTTACGCTCGCTGGTATCGCTATGGAGTTGAACAGCTACGGGCTGACGGAAGCGAACGTGCATATTGCGGCGGGACTGCCCTTAAAATGGGTATCGAAGCAGAAAAAAGAGTTCTCCGACTATCTTTTAAGGGCATCGGACGTCAGATTTACGTTCAACCGCAAGAATTACCACGTTCGCATCACCGGCGTTAATATCTTTCCGCAGGGCTTCGCCGCTATTCAGGATATGACGGCGACAATGAAAGGAATGACAGTTCTCTGCGACATCGGGAACGGTACAATGAACGTTCTTTTCCTGAAAGACGGCAGACCCGATCCGCTGAAAGCGTACACCGAGAAATTCGGTACGCAGCAGTGCGTTATGAAGAAAAACGGCAGAACGAACAACTCGTCGAAACTATCCTCGCCTCCGTGCGATCAGCGCTTTCGAATGTTCAGCTTGTATCGCCGTCCGTACCGATCCGAAGCGATGAAATTTCAGACGAAGACACCGCCGCCGCGAGTGCGGATATTGCCGACGCGTTTCTTAACAGTCTGTAAAGTGACGGTCACTTTTGACCCCCACTTTGAAGGAGCGGAAAAGGAGCGGTTGCCACTTTTGACCCCCACTGCCGATTATGAAAACAGCGGCTTTTATCTTAAAAGCGATGCACCCTATCGGGAAATCCCATCATTCCTGCGGCTTTGCCGTTGTCGCGGTATGCGCCACACAAGAAAGGTTGGTATAGCCTTTTTATTGGGGTCCCCGGAAAGTCGAAAGACTTTTTGGGGAAAGGAGGAGCAGCGGGATGTATGAGCTTTCGCGCTCGCGCGAAAGCGAAGGAATCAAAGCTTGCGACGACGCGTCGCACACCGTAACAAGCAGGGAAAACGTACTGCACCGTTTTCCCGGACGGAGAGGTTTCTCCGCTCTCAAGGGGATACCCCCTGACCCCCGTGCAGAATATTTGTTGAAAAGAGGTAATCGTTATTAAAGGAAGACAACCAAAAGACCCAAGACCTACAATTTGTTTCCGTCTCGACGAGTCGGAAAAGAAAAGGATATTTCAGCTCGCCGAAAAATGCGGACTGTGCGTGACTGAGTACCTGATCCTGCGCGGCACCGGTTATGATCCGGTCGTCGTTTCGTACGACACGGTGTTTGCGCTGATCAAACGGCTCGACGATCTGATCGACAAAGATATATCTCCCGAAGTGAACGAAGAGGCGATGACGGTTTTGAAAGCCGTTACCGCCTCTTTAGTTTATCCGGTAAAGGAAGGAGGCGGTGTGCTATTGCCACGGTTGGACTCTGGCACGTCAAAAACCGGCTGAAAGAAGTGATCGAATACGCAGAGAACCCGGATAAAACGACGGCGCAGGAATACCTTGATGAAGATTTATACAATGCGATCCGGTACGTTGAAAGCGACGATAAGACCGACAGATAGATATACGTTGACACCATCAACTGCTCCAAGCGCAACGCTTACGGCGAAATGACTGCCGTGCAAAAGCGCTTCGGCAGCCGCGGAGATATCGTCGCGTGGCACGGATTCCAGAGCTTTCAGACTGGCGAAGTCACGCCCGACGAGGCGTTCGAGATCGGAAAGGAGACCGCGCGGCGAATGTGGGGAGACAAATATCAGGTCGTCGTCACCGTCCATCTGAACACAGACAACCTGCACTGCCACTTCGTCGTAAACCCGATCTCATTCAAAGACGGCTCCCGCTTTCAAAGCAAGATCTACAATCACCGCCGCCTGCGAGAGATCTCAGACGAGGTCTGCCGGGAGCGCGGCAAGTCGGTTTTGGAAAACAGTCGATTTTACAGGACAAAAAGCAAAGGTATGTACTGGGCTGAAAAGCGCGGCGCGACGACGCACCGGGATATGCTCAAACGCGACGTCGAATACTGTCTCAGCGTTTCGTATAACCGGGATTCTTTTTACAAGCAGTTATTCGGTCTCGGATATACCATCGACTACTCCCGTATGTCAGTCAAGGCAAAAGAATGGGATCGCGCCGTCCGTCTCAGCGGTCTCGGTTATACGAAGGACGTGATCGACGCGCGTCTTACAAGAAACATTTATACTCCGCGTTTTATGGCGGACGTCTGGAACGTCAACCTGCCGAAAAAGAGAAGATCCGTACTACTGTTCTATATCGCTCACGATCTCGGATACAACATCGAACACAGTCACGACGTCGCTGAGATCTATATCGACCTTTTGTTCCTTATCATCATCGAAGCCCTCCGCGCCGTCAAGGAAATCAAAAACGCAGTCATTATTTCAGTCGATTTGAGGCATCAGGTAAAAGACTTACAGCAATTGATTTACGATCACAATTTCCTGCGGGAAGCGGATATCCACACGCTCCCGCAGCTTGACAGATATATCGGAGACACACAAACAAAGATTACCGAGCTTGAACACGAGCGCGGTCTGCTCCGTAACAAAGTGCGCCGGGAGACCGATCCCGTTGTTCTTGCGGATAACAGAGCAGCCCGCTCTGAAATAACCAAAAGCCACATCGAGCCGTTACGGAAGAATCTCGGCCGGGCAAAGCGCATCAGAGATAAATCTCCTCACCTGTACGATCTGGTAAGACAGGAGTTTGAAATGGAGGCGCCGTACCGAAGACTTGACCGAAGCGGAAAGATGATATTCAAAGACGCTCCCAAAAATGGAGCAAGATAAGAAAGAGAGGAATTATTATTTATATGAAATCTAACAAACCCAAAGCACCGGTGATGATACCGGTAGATAATCTCGTCCCCTTTGACGGTCATCCGTACAAGGTGCTTGACGACGACAGTATGAACGATCTGACGGAGAGCGTGCAGGACAACGGCATTATGGAGCCGCTGACCGTGAGACCGCTTGAAAACACAGACAATTATGAGATCATATCCGGACACAGAAGATACAGAGCAGCGCAGAAGGCAGGGATCACCGAAGTCCCTGCCTTTATTCGTGCCGTCTGCCGCGACGAGGCGGCGATCATGCTCGTGGACAGCAATCTGCACCGTGAGCGTATCCTGCCGTCTGAAAAGGCGTTTGCTTACAAGTTGAAGTTTGAGGCGTTGGAGCATCAAGGTAAACGGACGCTTTTAACTTCGGACCAACTCGGTCCGAAGTTGACCGCAGAAATGATTTCCGACACTGACAGCGCCACGCAAGTCAAGAGGTATATCCGCCTCACCAATCTCATCCCCGAACTGCTCGATATGATGGACGAAAACAAGATCGCGTTTTCAGTCGGTGTTGAGCTTTCATTCCTCGACGATCAGCTTCAATACGACGTCCTGAACGCCTGTGAGGAAAACGACAATACGCCGTCCTACGCTCAGGCGGTTCGTATGCACAAGGCGCACACCGCAGGAGAGCTTGAGCGCGACGGTATTGACAGTATTATGTCCGAAATAAAAGCCAATCAGCGCGACAAAGTAACGATCCCGCTTGACCGGCTGAAGGGCAAGATCCCCGGCAGTTATTCCGTACAGCAACAGCAGGACTATATCGTAAAGGCGGTAGATCATTACTATCGCTATTTACAGCGTCAGCGCGACGCGCGGTAAGGAGGTGATTTTAGTGGAAGAAAACGAAAAATATCTGTTTGAAGCAAACACTGTCAATGATAAGGAAAACCCCGTCGAAGAAAAGCGCGACAGTTTCTCGCTTCGTATCGGCGGGACTTTTTATGACGTTACAACTCATTTGAAAACCGACGGGACTTGCACGGTTCTCAATCAGTTCAAAGAAATGCTGCTGGCAAATCAATATGTATAAGCCTGCACATTTGAAAAAAGAAGCCGGACGCGGTAAGGTTATATATGCCTTACTGCGCCCTTGGTTGTCGGAAAGGAGTATTTGAATTATGACAACTGAAAATAGAATTAAAGGGCTGCCCAACGACGGAAGAATAACGGCTCTGTACTGCCGTCTGTCCGTCGAAGATATTGAAGACGAAAAGGAGGGCGATAAAGCCGAATCCAATAGTATCAAAAACCAGAAAATGATCCTTGAAGATTTCTGTATCAAGAACGGCGTAACGAATTACCGTTTCTTCTCGGACGACGGAATTACGGGTACCACGTTTGAACGCCCCGGGTTTATGGAGATGCAGCGTCTTGTGGAAGAAGGACAAATCGGCGCCGTCGTCGTAAAAGACCTGTCCCGTTTCGGTAGAGAACAGAACTACGCTGGGCACTACGCTCAGATCGTGTATCCGTCCTACGGCGTTACGTTTATCTCTTTGCAGGAGCATGTAAACAGTTTTACTGGCGAGGGTATGGAGATCATGCCGTTTTACAACATCTTCAACGAAATGTACGCTTCTCAGACAAGCCAGAAGATCCGACAGGTCTGGAAAATCAAATCCGAGCATGGCGAGCGCGTATCTTCGACCGTCGCGTACGGTTACAAGAAAAGCGAAGACGATCCGAAAAAGTGGGTGATCGACGAACCGGCGGCGCTGGTAGTAAAGAAAATCTACGGCTTGTGTCTGAACGGGAAAGGACCGGGACAGATCGCCCGCCAGCTTGAACGCGAAAAAGTGCTGACTCCCACGGCGTATTATGATACCATCGGGCGTAAGCATTCGACTAAAACGCCTCATAATATCTACGGCTGGGATGAATCGACCATAGTGTATATTCTTGAAAACCGTCAGTACACCGGGTGCGCCGTAAACTTCATGACAACGACCGTCAGCTACAAGGTGCACAAAACGATCTACAACCCAGAGGAAAAGCAACACATCATCCCGAATATGCAGGAGCCGATCATATCGGAAGAACAGTGGCTTCAAGTACAGGAAATACGGAAGAATCGTATTCGTCCGACGGCAACCGGGCGTACAAGTCTGTTTGCCGGAAAAGTATTCTGCGCCGACTGCGGATCAAAGCTTCATTTCTGCGCCGCCAAGAGTTTACGTCCCGATCAGGAGTTTTACAGATGCGCGAACTACAAGGACGGGCGCGGCAAATGCAAGATCCACTATATCCGCAACGTCGTCCTTGAAAAGATCGTGCTTGAGGCGATCAGCGACTTCGTTGATTTCGTCCGTTGTTATGAGCCAGTATTCCTGTATATGCTGGCGAAGAAACACGATATTCTTCATCAGATGGAGTACCGGAAACTCAAGCAGTTCATTGAATACGGCGAAAAACGTATCAAGGATTTGGACAAACTGATCTCCGGCGTGTATTCCGATTACAAGCTCGGCGAAATAGACGAAGCCCGTTACCGCCGCCTGATGAGAGAATACGAAACGGAGCAACGCGACCTTGAGCCGCAGGTGGAAAAGAGCAAGTCGGACCTTGAGACCTTCGATCAAAAGGCGGTCGATCTTCGTCTGTTGCTGAAAACCGTTCGTGAGCAGACGGACGTAAAGGAACTGACGCCCGCGCTTGTGAATTCTTTGATTGAGCGCATCGAAGTCTACAACAACGACAAATACGACGGTCACTGCCACGTCAAAGTCGACATCTATTTCACCGTAGTCGGAATGATGAACGTTCCGGACGAAAAGGAGATTGAAGCAATGATGGAGGAAATGAAGAATAACCCGAAATCGCTGAAACTCGTATCATAAGCGCAATAAGAAGAACGGTGTAACCCCGTTCAAACGAGATTACACCGGTTCTTCTTAAAAAACATCCTTATGACGGTCGGGCATT
>CACYWW010000069.1 GCA_902778145.1 uncultured Ruminococcus sp. | reverse complement strand
TTTACAAGGCTCACATCGACTCCATCGTTGACCCCCTTTGTACCGATACACATATATACGTAATATCCGCCGGCGCCCTGATTCAGGTCTCCTGTGAGTATGCTGTCGTGGGGAATGCTGCGGCTTGCCGCCGAAGAACCTTTGACAATTTCAATTTTAGAAACGGCTCTGCCGGTTTCTTCTGCATTCTTGAAGTAATACAGATAAATACCTTTGCCTGCACCACAGCCTCTATTCAGGTTTCCGGGAAGAGATTTGAAGAAGTCGTCTCCGGTGTAAGGTGCGAGATATCCCTTTCCAAGACCATCAACGGTTACACTTTCCGGATACTTGTTGCCAAGATACAATCCGGATATGGCTTCATTGAAATTCGTAGTTGTTTTATATCCAAGGAAGATATAGCAGCCTTTTTTGGTTCCTGCATTCATGTCACAATCGATAACCGTATATCCTTCATCGATCAGATATTGCATTGCCTCATCTCTGCTTGTGTTTGATCCGGAGATTTTAACATCACTTATGTATATTCTCGCTTCCGATTGCTGCGCGATATGTAATTTAGCTTTAATCTCGCTTGCAGGACGCCCGCTGACCTTCCAGATGGAAGAGTCCAGTGCTTTTTGGAATGCGGCGCCGATCAACGCGTAGCGATCTGAATCGGGGTTGGCTGCCACTTTGAAGTGAAACGCCAAAACGGAGATCGCGTCGGCAAGGTTGTATTGAATCGTCACGCGGTTGGCAAGCCGAAAATCGTAGGTTTGCGAATCGAAGTTGTAGGTGTAAGAGCACAGCTCGTCATAAAAACTGATGGGGTTGGACGCCACGGGTTTATCAAGCGAACTGCAGATATTTTTGAAAGCGACCTCCAGATCTCTGATATAGTCGTTATAGGAAGCGTACTCCGAAGGACAGTTCGGATCGGCGATTTGAGCGTTGAGATAGTTCATGACCTTGACGTTATACTGTGCGGCTTCTTTGTCGGTCATACCGTCAACATCGGGCAGATACTCTTTTCGCAGCCTCTCTTTTTCCGCTGCGACCTGCTCAATCGTCATGCCGGTATAATCAGGTGTAACGCCTGCCTCCTCAAGCGCCATATCAAGCGCGGCGCGTTTCTGAATGGCTCTTGTGACGTCGATCGTATGGTTGAACTCGATCAGCAGTGCTTCAAAATCGTCGATTTTGCTCTTTAGTTCTCTCTTTTCCTCTTCTCTTGATAAAACCTTGGTCAAAAGCACCAGATCGCCGATCGACTTTTTGATATCGGTGATGCCCGCTTGGATGTTATCCAGTTTTTGGTCCATAACGGCAAGTTGTTCCATTACTTGTTGGTGTTCGGATTTTACAACTCCCGTAATTTCCAACACGCTCTTTGCAATGTTGAATACCGTGCCGGCATTGCCCGCCCAGTAGCAGATGTTGCCGAACGTGGTGTTTTGACCTCTGGTGAATTTCTGTATCTCCAGCAACGTATCGGTATTGAGCGATACCTCTCTGCCCAGTGATTCTGCTGAATAACTGCGGCTGTAAGTATAATCATCGGAAGTCTTTGCGCCCCATGCGTTGGTAACGGCTCCGGCTTTAACGGTAACTGCGCCGTCAAACTGATAGTTTTCCTCGGTAAAACCGCCGTTCGGCACTGAAATGACGAGGGTGGCAAGATTATCCGCATCCACGGTCACAGATTTGACCGCCGCGCCGGCAAATTCGTCGCCCAAAGCAATTTTGTCAGCAGTAAAAGTACTGTCGACAGTACCGCCGTAAATATAGAGTTTGAGCGTTAAATCAAAGTTTTCGCCATTTTTCTCGATATAATCGAAAACGGGATAGAAGGTCGCTTGAGAGAGCAAGATTTCTGTTTCATAGCCCGCAAGCGTGAGTGTTTTTCCTTTTACAAGGTTTGCGAAATCGTTTGCATTTGCAATCCCCTCCGCTACAAGGGTAAGCCGAACCGTGTTGCCGTCTGTCTTGGTCAACGCTTCCACGGTCGCGCCTTCCACGGTCACATTGTCTTTATTGAGGGTATCCACGTCAGCAACGCCGTATACCATGAGATCCGCGGTAACTTTGCCGTCGGCATAAGAAAGGGACGAACGATCAAAACCGGCATAGTCCATTTTGACGTTGATTTTGGCGGACACGTCGGCATAGCCGTTTTTGATGCCCGAGGATTTAACGCCGACGACGCCCCATTGATAAGCATCGGCTTCGTTTCTTGTAAACTCGCCGCTGATTTCAAGCGTCAGGTTGCGGCTGCTCTTGGAAACGATCTCGCAGTCGATCTTGGCAAAAGCGTTATCGAAGAAGAGATCTTCCTCGCTCAGTCCGTCTTCAAACTCGGCGCCGCTGATGGCAAGCGCAACGCGGAACCGCTCGGTGCCGAAGTAAACGCTATCCACGTCGGGCGTCAGCGCGATCTCAGGAAAATCCACGTCAACGTACACGCAAGCATTGATATTTTTGAACGATATGCAATAACAATCTGTGGAAAAATCCGCGGCGTACTTATCGGTGAAACTGACGTCATAGCCGCCGTTCGCGTTGGCTTTGACGCTGTCCACCGCAGCCATCAAAGGAAACAACTTCTCTGGGGTCGGTTCTTTGATTTCATCCGTCGGGGCGTCGTTCGGATCCAAATACCGAACTTCAACGTTGTCCGGCGTCAGTCCGTCAAGTTTGATTTTATCCGAACTGATCGTCGTGGTATAGCTGCCGCTCTTGCTGAATTTAACCGGAGTGGCGGTGATGGTTGCCTCGTTTTCCGTCTCATCGGTTTTCTGTTTGCACGCCGCAAGAGCGGGCACGAGCATCAGCACCGCGAGCATGAGCGCGAGGATTTGCTTCATTTTTTCCATATATGTACTCCTTTTAAATGATTTACAATGAAATTGCGGGCTTGTTTACTTCACCAGAACGGCGAAGTGCGGTTTTTCGGGCAGGTATTTGATCTTCACCGTATCGCCCACCAGGGTGCGCCCCGGCGCGTGATCCAGCTTGGCTTCCACCGTTTCTCCCTGCGGATTCCGATAGGTCACGTAGTGGGTGTAGGTATAGTCCACACCGTCCTCGGAAGAGACGGTCTGTTCCTCCTCGATCCGCGACACGACGGCATCGACTTCCACACCGTTTTTGCGGATCTTACTGTTGCGGATCACGGTATAGATCACAAACCCGATAATGAGTGCGGCGACCGCGCCGAAAATAAAGTATTTTTCCATTTGAATCTTCCTCTCTGTAATTCACAGGCGCGCCGCATCTTCAAAGCAGAGCCAGCCTATTATTTATACATTATAATCCGCTCTGTCCAACAGATGTCCAACAAAATGTACGATTTCAATATTCTTATTGAGAAATCCGTGCGAAAAAGCGTCGGGAGCTATCCCGCCGCTGCGCGTTATGCAGTTCATTTTGTGAGCGGTATGCCCGCCTCGATCATCAGCCGTACGGCGAGCCAAAAGCCGTAGGAGAACGCCTCGTCCACGCCCTCGTCCTTCGCCATTTGTTTTACGAGCTGAAAGAGCATTTCCTCCGCCTGCTCGTCCACCTCGCGGAGATGGGATTTCAGATTTCCGTTCATCCGCATCACGTTGACGACGGGAGGCTTGTTTTCTTTCAAAAACCGGTAGTGCATTTGGTCTCGCCTGCCGGCTCGGTCGGTGCTTCTGCCTTCGGCAGAGGTCTCCACCGGAGACCCGCACCCACAGACCCCGACTTGTCCGATCCAACTGTCTTTCATTTTGAAACCTCCATAACCTTGATTTTCTTCGTCGGCGCGTCGATGATCTTGATCAGCAGTTCGTTCACTACCTCCACGCATCCGTCCTCGTCAATGACTTGCTTGCGGTATTCGTTGATCCCTTTGACCAGAGCCCGCCATTCAAAGTCGTCCAGTACAATGTGCCTCTTGGGTTGCTTTACGTATTTCACAGCGTCCCCGCCTCCTTTCGCCCATATTGTAGCGCAGAGCGGCGGAAAAGACGAATGTGCGGAATGTATTTATAAATAGAAAAATACCGGGACTACATTTCTGTAATCTCGGTGTTTTCTTGCCTTACCCGCGCTAATTCAGTTGTTTTTGACCGTTTTCAAAATTACTGCCTTATCACGCTCGGGCCTTCGGGTCTCCGGCGTTTTTTTAATGCAAGCGTTTATAATACGACATAATAATCGCCCGGGAGGCGGTATGATATTCACACATATCCGGAATGGAGAAGGAAGATGAATATGGACATGCTTACGTTTTCGGAAAAGAACGGCGAGCTCACGGCGAAGATCAGCGGGGAGCTCGACCATTTTCTCGCGTCCGACGTGCGCGGACGCATAGACGACATGATGGCGCGGAAAATGCCGTCGGCGCTGATACTCGACATATCCGGCGTTACGTTCATGGACAGCTCGGGACTCGGGCTGATAATGGGAAGATACACGGCGTGCAAAAGCCGCGGCGCGTCGTTCCGTCTGCACGGTGCCGACAGCCGCGCGATGAAAATACTCGAGCTTGCGGGACTGTCCGGCGTCATACAGACAGGATCGACCGCGAAAGGAGGTGTCTGACATGAAAAAAAGACCGGTAAACGAGATGAAGCTGACGCTTCCGGCTCTGCCGGAAAACGAAGCCGTCGCGAGGGGCTGCGTCTCACAGTTCGTCTCGCGCGCGGATCCCACCGTCACGGAGCTCGCCGACATACGGTGCGCCGTATCAGAGGCGGTGACGAACAGCGTCGTACACGCGTACGGGAACACGCCGGGGCTGATATACATAAACGCCAGGCTGTACGAAGACGGCAGACTAACGGTGCAGATCACCGACAGAGGCTGCGGGATCCCGGACGTCGCCCTCGCCATGACTCCGCTGTATACGACGGACAGCGGCGGCGAGCGCAGCGGGATGGGCTTTGCGATAATGCAGTCGTTCACGGACGGGCTCAAGGTCAGCTCTCGCGTGGGCGGCGGCACGAGGGTGTTTATGGAAAAATATCTTAAGCGGCAGCCGTGACAGCCTGCGGATCACCGCGACGGGGGTCATCATGAGCGAACGCAGTTCATTCGATCATTCTAAGAACGCCGAGCTGATCAGATCGGCGCAAAGCGGCGACCGCGCCGCCATGGACGAGCTCATCTCAGCCAACATGGGTCTGATACGGAGCATAGTCCCGCGTTTCGCCGACCGCGGTGTGGAATACGAGGATCTCGTCCAGATCGGCGCCATAGGCATGATAAAAGCCGTGAAGAGCTACGAACCTTCGTTCGGCACGGTCTTCTCCACGTACGCCGTACCGCTGATCATAGGTGAGATACGCCGATTCCTGCGGGACGACGGCATAATAAAGGTAAGCCGCACAACGAAACGAACGGCGCAGAACGCAATGAAACAGAAGGAAAGATTCACCGCCGAGCACGGAAGGGAGCCGCAGATATCGGAGCTCGCCTCGATCTGCGGTGTGAGCGAGGACGAGCTCACCGACGCGCTCGAGTCCGCGTATCCGATGCACTCGCTGTCGGAGCCGGTGGGTGACGACGACAGCGTCACGCTCGAGGGCGCCGTCCCGGCGTCAGACGACGGTATAAACGATCTTTGCGAGATGCTGTCACTGCGAGACTCCGTCAAAAAGCTCGACCTGACGGAGCAGAAGATAATATATCTGCGGTACTTCCGAGACATGTCCCAGCAGCAGACCGCCGACGCCCTCGGTCTGACTCAGGTCAAGGTATCCCGCACGGAGAAAAAGATATATGAGAAGCTGAGGGAAATGATGGGGTGAATGAAGGATTCGGAATGCAGAATGATGAATGAACCGTCATCCCGAGCGCGGCGAAGGAGCTCCTTCGGCATCATCGCACGCCGTTGTATGGTGTTCGCCTCATCCACCACTTCGTGGTCCCCCTTCCCCAAAAGGGGAAGGTTTAACGCGCCCCTCAACTCTCTCGGAGTTGAGGGAGGGGATAGAGGGGGATAGGGGGAAACGGGATTTGCGCCGCCGGTGGCGGATGAAGCAAATTCCGTTTCGTGCAGCGGTCAAAAAATCAAGCTGAGCTTTGCTCGGCGCAGATTTTT
>CACYWW010000068.1 GCA_902778145.1 uncultured Ruminococcus sp. | reverse complement strand
TAGCTGTAGTAATAACTCTTCTTCGTAACCGCCAAATAAACAGATTTTGGAGCGAATAAAATCCGGGGCGGGTCGTGAGATCAAGCTCCGAAATATGTATTGGATTTATACGTTGTTGGTTATGCCAACGGTTCCTTATGAATCCGGAGGGGTCGCGGTGTCTCGCATATCGACGGCAAGCCGGTCGGCGGCGGCGCCGCGGAGCTGTTCACAAAACTTGCGCGTGAATACGGGAAGATCTACTCGTGCACAGATCCCGAGTCGTAAAGCCTGTATACAGAGAAAATTAACATGGTTATAACAAAATAAACTATTATATATCATATATTTATCCTATAATCATATTCAGAACGGCGAAAGGAGAAGAAAGTGTGAAAAAGATCATTTTGATAATTCTTTCTGCAGTGCTGATCGCGTTATCATCATGCGGCGCTGATAATACTCCCGGACAGTCAGCCGGGCTGACGGACGGAACAACTGAGGCTCCCGTTACGACAGGTGAGCAGACCGATACGACAGGCGAGCAGAACGATACGGCGGCGGAAGACAAAACGGTGACAGAAAGCGATACGGGAGCCGATGATACGCGGACGGCGACCGACGTCGAAGGTTATCTTTCGGCGATCGACACCTCGACCCTTGAGGGAGCGATCAGAAAAGCGTATCTTTCCGAACAACGGACGCTGATAGAGAGCGGAGACGCTGATCTTGTAGGCGCGGACGTCGTATATTCGGATGAAGATGCCGCGGCGTTCTTTATAACCGGTATGGCGGGGGCGGATATACCGTCGTACGAGGTCGCGGGGGAACGTTATTTCATATACGGTCAGTCGCGGTATCTGCTCGTTTACCGGGACGGCGCGATCCTCCATATAAACACGGCGTACGATACCGACGTTATCTCCGGGCAGTTCCTTGAAGCGGTATATTCCGAATACAGGGCAAAGAACCCGTCGCTTTACGAGGATTTCGACAAGGAAGGCGCCGCGGCTCTTGCCGACAGTATGGATATAACGTATAAAGGACAGTGAAAAAAACGATAAGCCGACCGGTGCGGTCGGCTTTCAACTTGCAGACAACCTCCCTCAAAGAGGGAGGCAAAACAAGGCTCCTCCCTTGGGGGAGCTGTCATCCGGGAAGCTTCCCGGATGACTGAGGGAGTTTGTCTTCACTCTGAAAGCCGACTGGTGCGATCGGCTTTGTTTTTATCTGAGGTCGTCTACGACGGTGATCTTTACCGCCGGCGCGTTTTTCAGGGCTTTTCTGTACTTCGTGATGAATCCGGAGGGGTCGCGGCGTCTCAGCATGTCGGCAAGTGAGATCCTCTGTGTCGGCGCGCCGTCGAGCGATACCGTTTCGGGGATCTCTTCTCCGAACCACGTGTCGTGGATCTGACGCCAGACGTCCCTGTAGTTGTCAAAGTATTCGTCTATCTCCCAGTTTGCGGCGGATACGATCGTCGCGCCGTAGGCAAATGACGTCAGCCCCTGGTCGAGATAAGCCTCGGGCGAGGCGTTGTACTGTCTCGGACCGTCTATCTCCTGCGCGATGATAACGCCCTCGGGCAGAGAGGAGCGGACGTAGTCCATTGAGAATTTGTGATCGTAAAGCGGGGCGTCGTCGAACCATACGACGTCCGCGTTCTCACAGAGATCCGCGAAGCGGAGCGTGCAGCGCAGATACGAGGCGTTGTCGAAAACCGAGCCGAGCTGGATCGCGAGCTTGCTGTCGGGCGCGGCCTTCTTCTGCGCCGCGGCGAGCCGGTCGATGAATGATTTCAGCGCGTCATGACGGAAGTTGTACCACAGCACGCCGAGCGCGTCGTGCGCGCTGCATGCCGGCGCTTCCACCTCGTCAAATGAAGCGAATTTTTTGCCCGTCGCTTCGTTCAGCGCCGAGACGTCGCCGAATTTTTCCGAAAGCGACGCGCGGAACGCGTTTACCGCGTTGTCGGAATAATCGAACTGATCCGTGCACCAGTATTCCGTCTCACAGTACTGAGTGAAAGCGGGCAGGTACAGGATTATCGACTTGCCGAACTTTTCGTTTATATGCTCGACGGCTCTGCCGTAGAACGAAACGGCCTTGTCCGTCGCCGTCTGAGAGCAGAACGACAGGACGGCGCGGTTGTAATATATGTCGCCGACGCAGAGCTGTCCGTTTATATTGCGCTGAAGCTCGTCGTCCGACAGCATGCCGTCGCCGTATCTGCGTGCGAAATCTATCGAGACAGCCGCTTTGACGCCTTTTACGTTTATCACGTAATCGAGCATACGGTCAAGCTCCGAAAAATCAACGGATCCGTCCGCCGTCTCGATCCTGTGCCAGGGCATATGGACCTTTATCGCCGTGAATCCGGCCTCAAGCGCGGTGTCGACCGCTTTTTTGAATTCCGCCTCCGGTCTTTCATTGAAATTCCAGATCCGGAAAATAAAATATCTTTCCATTTTCTCGGGTGTTTCCTCCGGCTCCGTTTCCGCGTCCGTCACGCTTTCGGTGACCGTCGTCTCCTCCCCGGTCGACTCTTCGGTGACCGGATCCGACGGAGAGGTACAGCCGTACAGAACGTAAGAGAGCAGGACAACGAGCGTTATTATCAGTGTCGGTATTTTTCTTTTCATTTGCATATCCTCAGCATTCCGCCGCGCGGCACGTCAAGCGAGCACGCACGCCCGTCTGTTTTGCCGCCGCACAGTATATCATTGAACATATCGTATATTTCGTATTCAAAGGCGCCGCCGGATGAGACGATAAAGTCGCAGGCGGTATCGTTGAAAACGTCCTCGCACTTACCGGATGGGGTGAAAAGCGGCTCTCCGTGAAGTACGGTGATCTTTTTGTCTTCGTCCTCCGTCGACATGACCGTGTAGTTCGATTCCGGGCGGAGAGCAGAGAACGTACCGTGCATCAGAGTGTCTCTGTTTTCCGTCCAGTATTCGACGTAGCGGCGGATCAGATCGAGCTGATATCCCGGAATTTCGGTAAGCCGCACGGATATCTGCGGAACGGAGAACAGAATGTTCAGAAGCTGACGCCGGCAGTTAAGCGGCGTCTCTCGCTTTCCCCACAGAAGCATGTCGGAATGTATCGCCGTTCCGCCGTTCAGCAGACGCAGGGCGGCGATCCCTACGCGGTTCGTTATCGGATCCGCGGCGCAGTCGCCGACTCTCAGCATGTTGCATCTGTTCACGATCTGCGCGCCGACGTAGTTCTGCCGGAATTCAAACATGAAATCCTCCCGGATTCCCGTCATCCGGGCGTATATCTCATCCATGAGATATGCGGCGGCGGAGTCGAGGGTCTTTGCGTCCATGCTGTCGTTATACGGCGGTATGTTGTCGGCGCTTGCGTTGTAAACGTCGATAAAGTCGAGCTTGAAGCCGTCTATGCCGTAATCGAGCGCAAAACGCTCCAGAACGGTCAGTATATGTTCTCTTATTTCGGGATATCTGATATCAAGGATCCCGGCGCCGAGCCCTTCGCTTTTGAAGGCGATCTTGTCTTTGAAACGGGCGTATTCCTTTGATTCAAATCCGACGAACGGAACGGCGAACCATACGACAATCTTTATGCCGAAGGAATGAACGCGTTGGCAGAAGCCTTTGAAATCGGGAAATTTGTTTTTCGCGACGGTCCACTCGCCGCATTTCCGGTAATCGCCCGTGTTTTTGCCGTCAAACTGCCAGCCGTCGTCAAGTATGAACGTTTTAAAACCGATTTTCGCCGCGGCTTCAAGCTCCTTTTCAAGCAGATACTGCTCCGGCTCCTGGTGAAAAGAGTACCACGATGAATAAAGCGGAAGCTCCGCGTTGTCGGGCACGGGTATCTGACCGCCCTTCAGGAAGGAGCGCATCCATTCGCCGGCGTCGCCTATCGCGCGGCAGTAGTCTGTCTGCCTTCTGTCAACGCGCAAAAGCACGTCTTGCCCGCTTACTTCAGCGGTGAAGATCACCTCGTCACGCTGATTCAGGTCGTCTACCGAGACGGTCAGACGCGAGCGGGAAAACGAATCGGATAAAGCTGCAGTCACACGGTTCATTCCCTCCGCGTCGAGCGTTGACAGTACGGGCGAGCCGCACTGGTAAACGGCTTCCGACACGTTCGGCGACCACCATTGCCTTATACTGTGGTCGCGCCCGCCGAGCGGCGTCCACGTTGTAAAAAAGCCCTTCAGCTCCTCGCTCCATCTGTATTTTCCCGGTCCCGGGAGCTTGTATATCTCTATGCCGTCCTGCGCCGACACGGGATGAACGTCCGTATTTGATCCTTCCGATCTGATCATCTGTCACCCCTCGCTGTTATTGAATCTGTACACAAAATCGAGTCTGCCGAGCGGGGCAACGTCGCCCTTGTCGTAGAAATCCTCGACAGATGTGTACCTAATATTGCTGTCCGCGGCTTTGAACAGGATCGTCCCGTCATCGGTGACAGCCTTGACCGGCAGCGTGTACGAGACCGTGTTTTCCGTGCGCTCCGACGTTATATCGCGGACGGGCGTACGGACAAAACCGTCGTCCTGCGCGTACAGCTTGCCGCCGTCAGCGACGAAAGATCCCTTCGTGCCTTTGAGGAACAGCACCATGAAGTCGCCGTCGCCGTCCGTCAGCGTATCCTTTGATTCAAGCGTGAACGTGACGTTTTCACCGGATCTGACGACGCTTACGCCGGTTATCGTGTTCCTGCCCGTGTCGTTTGTGTAGTGAGTGCCGTAACCGTCGTTGTCACGGCGGACCGCGCCGTCGCTCGTGGACGGATAATAAGCGAGCTCGCCGTCCGCATGCACGGGTATTTCCGCAAAGCCCTTGTATTTTCTTACGTACGATACGAGCTGCATGAAGTAGTTGTCGAAATATCCGCCCCGCATCATCTCAAGGTCGCGGCTGTATTCGCAGTTGCAGCAGTCGACGAACATGATAGGTCGCTCGGGGATGCCCTGCCAGCGCCCGGCGATCCATTCGTTCCAGCCCGTAACAAGCACCACGGGCGGATCGGCCTCTATCGCGCGGTCGAACTGCTCGGCAAAGTTGTAGCCGTAATTGACGGCGCCCTCGCTTTTGTCGTTTTCGCCGTTGTGGAACGCCCTGCCTCTGTTCGTCGTCTCACCGTAAAGCACCGAGTCGCCGAAGCGGATCTGCGGATGCTGGGCGACGGAGACGTTGATCACCTCATCAACGCCGTCTTCATTCTTGAAAACTCTCTGAGGGCGCGTGAAGTCCATCCACGGCCAGCCGCCGAGCTTGTCCGGCTCATTCGGCCACTGTGACTTCTTTATGTCGAAAAACTCCCTGCATTCATCGGAGCATTCTTCTTTTATCGCTATGATAAGCGGCTTTTCGCCGAATCTGTACCACGTGTCGGGGCAGAAGCCGGGCTTGTATATAGCGTCGTATATCTTCTGTACCGTCTTGCCGGACAGCGTGTTCGTATAGAACATCACGCGCGGGATCTTAAAGCCTTCGTCGTGGTATTCCTGAAGCACGGACATGACCTTTTTTACGTTCTTTTCGTATATCGCCGCGTTCGTCGTGTCAAAGAACAGAAAGTCCACGTCAGCCTGCATTATGAGCTTCATATGCTTTCTTATGACCCATTCGTCGTCGGAGTAGTAATAACCGTAAAACGGCTCGCCCCAGTGGTGATATACGCCTATGTCTCCCCATACCTCGGGATGATACCCGGCATGCGGATCCTTTGCGACTATTTTTGATATATCGTACGGCTTATGTCTTCCGTGTTCGCCGCACCAGAGAAAGTAGAACAGACCGACCTGCCTGTTTTCCCTCGGCGCGGGGCAGTCATCACCCGCGGGCGTTTTTCTTCCGAGCGCGTCGACTCCGTAAAGCAGTCCGTTTGAAAGATCTTTCATAATGTTACCTCCATTTTTCCGGTTGATCCAATCATAACATATTTTACGCGGGAATGCAATAAGAGTTTTTTATATTTTTGCTTTTTTCTTGACATATCCGTGAGTTTGTGATATCATAAAACCGAAAACGGAGACAAGTCTGATGGAATTCATAAAGGAAAAATACAAAGAGCTCGGGTCGACGAACGACACGACAAAAATAAAAGCGGCGCATGGCGCGCCGGAGGGGACGGTAATAATCGCCGAAAGTCAGACCGCAGGCCGCGGCAGGCTCGATCATAAATTCTATTCGCCCGCGGGCGGGCTTTATATGAGCCTCATACTGCGGCCGGCTTTTTCGGATTTTACGCCGATAACCGCCGCCGCGGCTGTCGCCGTTTGCCGCGCGATCGCGTCTCTCGGATTCGACGCGCGGATCAAGTGGGTGAACGACATATACGTCGCCGGTAAAAAGGTCTGCGGTATATTGACCGAGGCTGACGTAACGGCAGGCTGGGCGGTGCTCGGTATCGGCGTCAATACGGTCTGCCCCGGTAAGGACGCGCCGCCTGTCGCCGGCTGGCTTTTTGACGGCGGCTGTGACAACGACCGGATAGCGGATCTCATACTTTATGAGTTCGGACGGTTATATGAAACGATCCCCGGAAAAGACTTCATCGGGTACTACCGCGAAAAGAGCTGCCTCATCGGGCACAGGGTCACGGCGGACGGCAGGGAATATGACTGCGTCGGTATAGCGGACGATCTTTCGCTCATCCTGTCGGACGGCGGAGAGGTGAAGAGGATCACCTGCGGCGAGGTCAGCGTAAAACCCGTCTGAATTTACAAAAAATGACTTGAGTCCGCGGCCTGCCGGCGGTATTATATACTTACAAATCTGAAAGGAATCACGATATGCAATTACAGGAATCCGGGGAGATGTATCTTGAAACGATACTGATCCTTTCTCAGAAGCTTGACACCGTAAGATCCATCGACGTCGTGGAATACATGAACTTCTCAAAGCCGTCTGTCAGCCGCGCGGTCGGGCTTTTGAAGAACGGCGGTTTCATAAACGTGGATGAACACGGGTTCATAACCCTGACGGATGTAGGACGCGAGGTCGCGGAAAAGATCTATGAGCGTCACACGGTACTGACACGTCTGCTCGTCTCCATCGGTGTTGACGAAGAGACCGCGGCGAATGACGCGTGCAGGGTGGAGCACGTTATAAGCGATAAGACCTTCAACGCGATAAAGGCGCACACAACAGGGAACGCGTGATATGGCACAGCAAAAAAAACAGGCGCGAGAGAGAGGCAACATAAAGAAGAAACAAGCCCACTTTGACATCTTTCGATTTGAGAAAGTGTCATAGTGGGTTATTTTCTTTCAGCTTGTTCTAACCGCTTTGATATTAAGAATGAATTTGAAAACAGCTAAATTGCTCGCAATCGCTCGCAGCTAAATTATCTCACTGCGTTCGATAGCTAAATTGCCGCTTTGCGGCAGCTAAATTATACGCCTGTCGGCGTATAGCTAAATTGAAGCCTCACGGCTTCAGCTAAATTAAATTCGCCTGCAAGC
>CACYWW010000067.1 GCA_902778145.1 uncultured Ruminococcus sp. | reverse complement strand
TCCGCTTACGCGGAACGTTATGAGCGCTGACGCGCGTTATGATTGCTTCGCAAGTTATGAGTGCCTGCGGCACGTTTGCGGAACTCATATCATAACGTTCTAGCGAAGCCTCAACTCATAATTTGCACGCATCGCGTGCAATCATAACTGTAAACTGTTTCTTTGACGTTTGGCACACAAACGTCCTGCTTGCAGAGGTATGCGACAAAATACCGGCTGAAATAAGGATTTTGTTCCTTACTTCAGCCGGTTTTCATTAACTGTCCTTTAGAGCACCACGCTCAGGGACGGCTTTTTTTTGCGAAAAAAAAGTGAAGAGAGAATGAAGAATGATAGGCGCCGTGTCATCCTGAGCGCAGCGAAGGATCTCTTGCCTCCATCCTTGAGGGAGGTGGCGCGGCTTGCCGCGACGGAGGGAGTTATTCGAACGGCAGAGGCGCTTTTTGAAGAATAACTCCCTCAGTCGGCCGTCGCCGACAGCTCCCCCGAAGGAGGAGCCTTTCGGACGTTCGCCTCATCCACCACAATCCGCGAACCCCCAACGCTCTCAAGTTCGCGTTGGGGAACCCCGGGCGCGGTCCCCTGTCCGGTTCGCAATCATAGATTGCTTCACCGCTTTGGCTGAAAACTCCACACCGTGGAGTTTTCTTAACGCGTCGCGCCCCAACGGGGGAAGGTTGTTCGCCTCAATTTTGATTTGCTGTAATTCGTTCGCCTCATCCACCGCAAGCGGTCCCCCTTCCCCAACGGGGGAAGGTTTTATTGCCTCCCTCGCCGGGGAAGGCACTGTCCGGCGAATAACTCCCTCAGTTTTCCGAGGGGTTGTTTTGTGCTCCTCGCTTTTGAACACACCATGGACTTTCTTTGTAGTCGGACATCTCTGTATCTGTTATGAACAGAGGTACGCCGTTTTCGTCAACGTCACCGAAATACGACGCGACCGTTTCATACATATACTGCAGATACAACGGATTGACGCAAATGAAATCAGTGTCCTTTACCGTAAAAACAGGTTGAATGCCGTACATCAACCATCCGCGAAGATCGCTGTTAACTGTATAGTCGAAGCCTTTGATAAAAACGTTGTTGCCTTCCGCTATGAACTTTTCGGCTTCAGGGATCCTTTCCGCTGATGTGAACAAAACATAACGCATATCGGCAAGGGTGCATCCGTCTTTATATCTGTATTTAACAGAAAACGTAATATATCCGTCAGATCCTGTTGCGGTATCTTCAGATACGTTTGATTTCATAACGTTACCGGTCATTATTTCAGCATCGTCGGACTCAATGTATATCATTATACTTTGCATTTCCTCGGTGATTTTGACTCGGATCTCAAATTCATGAATATCACCGTGTTCTACTCTGCCGTAAACAGCATGGAGCTTGTTCATCGGCAACGTTTTGTATTCGTCGTAATCCTGCAAGCCATACTCGTTTCTGACTTTATCCGTCAGCCAGCTTCTGTTACCGTAAAGATCCGTGGAAACTTCGACAAAATCGTCCTCCGGGAATGTGCAGATTACCTGAATATCAGGATAATCAACGGTAGACTTTGATCCGCTGTCGGTGTTTTCAACCGTATTCGTTTCCTTATACCCCTGCATTGTGACATCGGATGTGCGTTCTGTATCGATCCCGGTAACGGTCACAACGTCAGGAACGCCGGTTTTTCTGTTTGCTACGGTCAGCATAACCGCCGCCGTAAGTATAACAAGAACAAGCATCGCAGATATAACCGTTATAAGCTTATTCCGCGCCTGACGCTTTGCGTCGTACTCCTCCTTCCGCCTCATAAGGTCGGATATCATTTCTTTGTCAGTCTTCATTTCCGTAACCCTCTCTTTCCATCATCATCTTCAGATCCTTTCTCGCTCTTGACAACGCCTTATTTACGGAGCGCTCCGTTTTGTTCGTGATACGCGCGGCCTCCTCGGCGGTGAGTCCCTCGAAATACGTGAGCCATATCAGCTCTCTGTCGAGCTCCGTCAGGTTCTGCAGCTTGGACATCAGGACGCGTTCACGCTCGGTCTTTATGTACTGACCCTCAAGCGAGAAGCGGTCCGCTTCCGCCTCCGCGTCAGCCATGCTCGCGCGCGGCAGGTGGTTTTTGTGCCGCAGATGATCGATCGCGAGACTTCTGCCTATGCGGTAAAACCACGTTTTGAACGACGATCTGCCGTCGAAGTCCGGTTTTCGCGTGATAAGACGGAAAAACGTATCCTCGCAAAGATCCTCGGCGTCGTTCATATCGCCGACTATACCGTTGAGATACAGTATCAGACCGCGGCGGTACTCACCGACGAGCCATTCAAGCGCGGCGTTGTCGCCTTTTTTGTATTTTTCATATTGTTCTTTTCCCTGGTCCATGTTCAACTCCCGAGCTCAAGAAGCTTCATGCCCTCTGCTTATTAGACGGATGAAAATGAAAAAGCTGACATAGAAATTTGAAAAAATCGGAATTTTTTGAAAATGATAAGCGGGAAGCGGTCCCCCTTCCCCAACAGGGGAAGGTTATAGATTGCTTCACCGCTTTGGCTAAAAACTCCACACCGTGGAGTTTTCTTAACGCGTCGCGCCCCAACAGGGGAAGGTCACCGGGGGAGGCGGACGGAAAAGGCGCGGGATCGCCGCGCCTTTCGTTTATTTTTCCCTGTTGAGCCTGAAGTCGACGGAGCGTTTGAGATATTCAAGATACTCCATATCGCGGCACATGGCTTTGCCGACGTCGTCGGAGAGCTTCGCCACGGGTCTGCCGTTGACATACTGCAGCTTTATTACTATATTGAGCGCGTCGGCGTACGTATCGTTCGAGACGAACGTGCCGATGCCGAAGGAGACCTTTGTCTTATCCTTGAAGTAGTCATGCAGCTTCTGAGCGCGGTCAAAATCGAGACTGTCGCTGAAGAGCAGCAGCTTTGTCCGCGGATCAACGCCGTATTTCTCGTAGTGCTTTATGATCTTTTCGCCCCAGACGTACGGGTCGCCGCTGTCATGGCGGACGCCGGTGTAGTTATTGACCATTGAACGGTCGAAATCGAGCAGGAACAGATCCGTTGTGATCGTATCCGTGAGCGCGGTGCCGTTATCGCCCTTGTATTCGTCATACCAGTCCTGCATCGCGTAATGGTTCGAATACGCGAGCGGTATGGAATCGATGCCCTGATACATCTGAACGAATTCGTGAGCGTACGTTCCTATCGGCGTCACGTTGTATTTCATCGCGAGATACACGTTTGAGGTACCCACGCAGTTTTTCGTCTCCCGGCAGAAGCGGCGGACGACGACATCCTCCCACTCGCGCGAGAGCCTGCGGCGGCATCCGAATTCCGCGAACTTGAACGTATACGTCCCGTCGTTGAACGCCTTTATCTTCGCCTCGAGCCTTTCCTCGGCGGAGCGTCTCAGCTCGTCATAATCGTACGCCATACGGAAATATACTTCATTTATTATCTCGAGCAGATATATCTCGAACTGCATCGCCGAGAAAAGCGGGCCGTCTACGACGACGGAAAGCTCGCCGTCCGAGTCAAGATCGACCTTGACGTAGTCCCTGATCGGATGCCACAGGCGCAGGAACTCAACGTAGTCCGCCTTGATGAAACGGATCGAGCGGAGATATTCGAGCTCGTTCTTCCTGAAACGGAGCGAGCACAGGTGATCTATCTGCGCGTTTATCTCCTCAGCCATCTCCTTCGTGAAAACGACGCCCTTGTTCCTGCATTTGAAGTAATACTGACCGCAAAGATCGGTGTGCTTGTGGAAAATGACCTGATCCATATTGAATTTATACAGGTCCGTGTCGAGAAGTGATTCAACTATCGGTGCGAATTTCATTTTTTTATCCCCTTTATATTATTATTTTACCTCTATCTGGCAGCTTCTCATCGCCTCGAGCGCCGCCTCGTGCTTTGCGGGCGTCACCCCGGCGCAGCACGCGGAGTCCACCGACAGCGGAGCCTCCGGGAACGCCGCCTTCACGAGAAGGGCGTTCGAGATGACGCATATATCGGTGCACAGTCCTATGAACTCTACAGAGAATTTTCCGCGTCCCGCCGCTTTTTTTATGAGCTTCGGCAGAGCTGTCGAGCCGAAGGTGTTTTTTTCGACCGCCGTGTATTCCCTGCCTTCAAGCGCGGAGACGACTGTCCGGTCGAGCTGCCAGCCGTCCGTACCCCTGATGCAGTGCGGGACCGGGAGCTTCTTTCCCTCCTGCGTCTTCATATAATCCTCGCCGTGCGTGTCGTACGTTACGAAGATCCCGCCGTCAAAGCTCCGGATCTTCTCCGCCGCGGCGGGTACGATCGATACGGCCTCAGCCGTGCCGAGCGCTCCGTCGACGAAATCCTTCTGCATATCGACGACTACAAGAAATTTTTTCATATGTCCGTCTCCTTATCCTTTCTGCGGTATAACTCCGCCGGTCTGTGTCCCGAACCTGACGTGAACTGCCCCGTCGGCTCGACCTGTGCGCTCATCTTTCTTCTGAAATTTGAGCTCTGCTCCGTCTCGCCTGTCAGCGCCTCGTACGAAGCCTGCAGCTCTGCAAAGGTGAATTTATCCGGCAAAAATTCATATATATGCCCGCCGTGGCGCACGCGCTCCGCGATCATCGAAAGCGCGTCGGAAATTATCCTTGCGTGGTCGAACGCGAGGCTGTCCGACTCCCCTTCATCCGGTGTGATCACCGTTTCACCGTCTTCGAGTCTGAATTTCCGTCTGCCGTTTCCGTCTTTGAAGAACGAAACGTCGAACCAGCGCGCGTCCTCCGCGTCGTCGCCGCCGCGTACCTCCGTGTCTCCGCGGATCACCGTAACGAAAGCCTCGGAGATTATCCAGCCGCGCGGGTCTCTGCCGGGCTTGCTGTACATTCCGAGCGGGAACAGCGCGGACGGCTTCGCGCCCGTCTCCTCATAAAGCTCGCGCAGAACGCATTCCTCAATGGACTCTCCGGGTTCGAGAAAACCGCCGGGAAGAGCCCAGCACCCCTTATACGGGTGGTTTTTCCGTCTTATCAGAAGAAGCCTGAGTTTGTTCTCGGGATCGTATCTGAACGATCTGCGCTCGCCGCGGCGTACCGTCAGCGTTACGGAATCGGCGGTGACCGACGGGCGCTCGTATTTGCTCTGATCGTACCCCTTCAAAAATTCCTTTTCAGTTTCTTTCAACATATCACCTCCGGGTAATTTTCGCTTTGATATTATCACTTTGATATTAAGCAGTCAACAGTCCGCTGTTAATTATCGGTTAATGACGTGATTTTTTTGTCTTTTTTTCCGTTTGGGATTGATTATGGCTTCATTTTGTGATAGTATATATGTAAACAAGCGCAATAATAAAAAGGAAGGTCAGATATATGAAAATAATCAGGATATCAGCCGACGAAAAAACGGTAACGATCTATACCGAGGGTGACGGTCCCGTTATGATCCGCGAATCCACGCCGGTCATCCGCGGCGGCACGACCGTCGCGATAACACGCGCACGCGCCGAGGGCGGCGTGATCGTTCTGCCGAGGTACTCAGCCGACGGCGTCCACGATTCGCTTTTCTCACGCTTCACGGTATACGAGGGCAGCGAACGCGTACCGGGTCCGGTCTTTGTATCGGAGATCGCGCCGGAGAGCGCGGAAAACAACTCTCCGTATCCGACGCACAAGCATATAAAAGCGATAAACGCATCGCCCGAGACACAGAAAAAAATGTTCCAAGTCGAACAGGGCAGACCGGACGTCAGCCTTCCCGGGTTCATGACGCTTCAGCCGGAGGACGGTGACATCGAATTCATCCGCGAGGGCAAGACCTACTATTTCAGAGCGGGAGCGGTCGCGCACCTCGACGAATACATGCGGGCGTACGATCATTCGACGTTCATCCTGCTGAATTCATCGAAAGGCTTCGGCAGCAGAGGCGAGCGAGGCCTCCTCGACGTCTGTCTGCACCCGAAATATGACGAGGCGAACCCCTCCGCTCTTATCAGCGCGTTCAACATGGAATCGGAGGACGGACTCGGATACTACGCCGCGTTCGTTGAATTTCTCGTAAAGCGCTACACGCGCCCGGACGAAAAATACGGCAGGGCGGCAGGCGCGATAATCGGGAACGAGATCGACCAGCAGGGCATCTGGGGCAACGCCGGCGATATGACCGTCGCCGAATACATTTCCGAATACTCCGAGGCGATGAGGCTTGCCTGGCAGATCGGCCGCAAATACTGCAGTCATTTCAGAGTATACATCTCGCTCACGAACAACTGGAGCATAGCGACGCCGGGATCGCCGCTCAGGTTCTACACGGCGAAGGAATGCATAGAGCAGCTCGCGGCGCAGACCTCGGAGCAGGGCGATTTTGACTGGCACGTCGCATACCATCCGTATCCCGAAAATCTTTTCTGGCCGGATTTCTGGCACGACCGCGCGGCGACGTTCTCATACAACACGCCGCACATCAGCTTCCGCAACATGGAGGTGCTCGAATCGTTCCTTTCTCAGAAAAGGTTCCTTTACAACGGCAAGCCGCGCCGTATAGTTTTCAGCGAACAGGGCTTCAACTCTATGACGGGGCCTCTCGCGCGTCATTCCGAGCTTGACGGCGAGGCGGGCATCGTACTCGCTTACATGAAGGCGAGAAATATGAAGACCGTCGATATGTTCACTCATCACAGCAGCGTCGACAATCCGGGCGAATTCGGGCTGAACCTCGGGCTGATCCGCCACAACGGCGAGCCGAAGCCGGATTACTACGCGTTCATGGCGATGGATACGGATAAAGAACCGGAATACGTCGCAAAGGCGCGGGCGCGCATAGGCGAGGATCTTTTCGACTATCTTCTCTCCCCGGAGATCGAGGACAAACCGAAAACCGACGAGGACGAGCTGAACGAAAGCATAATGACGAACAGCAACTGAGTGCCGGTACTTGAAATATTCACAGATTTGTGGTAGTATACGTCACGGGAACACCCGAAATACGGAATTATAGAGGTTTATCATGTCTGTAAAGCAACACAGAGAAAATTTATACAAGACTCTGCCGGACAACACGCTCGTGCTGAGTTACGCCGGAATACCGCTGCACAGGAACGAGGACGGTTATTACGATTTTGAGGCGAACAGCCAGTTCTTCTATCTGACCGGACTTGAGCGCGAGAGGATGTGCTTTCTCGCCGCCAAATTCGACGGTAAGACGAGCGAGACGCTTTTCATCGAGGAAACGGACGAGCTCACCGAGAGATGGACAGGCAAAATGCCGAAGGCCGACGAGGCGTCAAGGATAAGCGGCATCGAAAACGTGCGCTACGTCGACGCGATATCGGCGACGGTCGGCAGATACATGAGCCGTTACAACGTCGAGCACGTTTATTTCGATACGTTCCGCTGCGGCGACGATGATCTTCCTGATTATAATCTGATCAAGGCGAGGGAATTCACGGAAAAGTATCCGTCGGTCGAGCTTCACGATCTGCACGCGGCGTGCGTACCGCTCCGCGAGGTCAAGGACGCGGACGAGATCGAGCTTTCGAGAAAAGCGATCGACATAACGCGTCAGGGACTTGAATACGTGATGAAGACGCTGAGACCCGGTATGACAGAGTATCAGGCGCAGGCGAATTTCGAATACACCTGCCGTTATCTCGGCGCGGAAAAGCTCGCGTTCAACACGATCGCCGGATCGGGATCGAACGGCTGCATGATGCACTACGTCACCAACCGCAAGACTCTCGTCGACGGCGAGCTGCTTTTGCTCGACCTCGGAGCGAAATACGGCAATTACTGCAGCGATATCACGCGCACGTATCCGGTAAACGGCAAATATTCAGCCCGTCAGAGACAGTTCTACGAGCTGGTGCTGAAGGCAAACCGCGCCATCGCGGAATACGCGAAGCCCGGTATCACGCTGAAGGATCTGAACGATCTATGCAAAAAGGTCCTCGGCGAAGGACTCGTTGAGCTCGGTATGATCGATAATGTCGAACAGGTCGGAAAATATTACATGCACGGCGTCAGCCATGTGATCGGGATCGACGTCCACGACGCGGATTTCACCGGAGATACGCTCAAGCCCGGCTGGATCATAAGCGACGAGCCCGGCCTTTATATCGACGAGGAAGCGATCGGTATCAGGATCGAGGACGACCTCCTCATCACAGAGAGCGGCTGCGAGGTCCTCAGCCGCGGGATCATCAAGGATCCCGACGAGATCGAAGCTTTCATGGCAAATAATAAGCAATAAAAAATGCCGGCTGAAGTAAGGATAAGCTCCTTATCTCAGCCGGTTTTCTCTTCTGCAGCTTTGCGAAGCGCAATATCACCCGGCGTAAGCCGGATATAAGAACATGCCCTGCGGGCAGAACCTTGTTGCTCGCTTCGCTCGTAATAATTCGCCGAGCCTTTCCCCACGAATAACTGCTCGCGATTCGCCGTGGTCCCGGGGAAAGGAGAACAGAGCCAGAAAAAACCTCGTCATAATTCCTTGCAAACCTTGATAACTTCCAACGCGAGTTCTTTCGAATTGATCATCAACGGACTGTCGTACATTTTCCTTTTCTCCTTTGTTTCTTCTACTTCTTCACTATTCACTCTTACTTCTTACCTTCCAAAAATCCTGCGTGCGAAGGAACGAAGGGGAAAGGATCAGTGAATAGTGAAGAGTGAATATTGAATAAGAAAAAATCCCGCGCTGTCGCGCAGGATTTTTGGCTCCCCCTGCTGGGCTCGAACCAGCGACATCGTGATTAACAGTCACGCGCTCTGCCAACTGAGCTAAGGAGGAATATAAAGCAAACAGAGTCTCCTCCGTTTGCTTGTTTGTGTTGGCGTTGACCTATCTTTCCGGCCCGTCGCCAGGCGAGTATTGTCGGCATGACTGAGCTTAACTTCCGTGTTCGGAATGGGAACGGGTGGACCCTCAGCAATAAA
>CACYWW010000066.1 GCA_902778145.1 uncultured Ruminococcus sp. | reverse complement strand
TTCGTGACAGGTATCGCTTTATCTGTTACCGCATGCTTGTTGTTTATCATTACCCGACAGCCCTATGCAGGCGTGTTCTGCTTTGCGATTCTGATGATCAAGGGCTGGCTTCTGTTAAGGAGGAAATCATGAATTACCCACGAAGCGAAAAATATTTGACCGCCGATTTGATGGCAAAGATTATGGGTCCGAATCCCATCAAGCTCGAAGAAGAACTCTTAACCGATCATCAGATCCCCAAAGATGCGACCGTATGTGACCTCGGAAGCGGTCAGGGACTGACGAGTGTGTTTCTGGTGAAGGAATACGGATTTAAGGTGATCGCCGCAGACTTATGGAGCGATCCGGAGGAAAACCGTAAGTTCTTCCGCAAAATGGGGCTGACCAACGAGCAGATCGTCCCGGTAAAAGCTGACGCAGAGGCGCTGCCGTTTGAAAAAGAGTTTTTTGATGCGGTCGTTTCAACCGATTCCTATAACTATTTCGGTCGTGATCCGGATTATCTTGACCAAAAGCTGCTGCCGTTTATAAAAAATGGCGGATATATTTACATAGCCGTACCCGGAATGAAAAAAGACTGCCACGACGCTTTGCCCAAAGAACTGCTGCTTTCGTGGACGCCAGAGCAGTTGGAGTATTTGCACGATACGGCCTATTGGCAAAGCATTGTAAGCCGTTGCAGCGGCGCGGAAATCATTACGGTCGAAGAAATGGAATCCAACGAAAACGTCTGGGCTGACTGGCTCGAACAGGAAAACGAGTATGCCGTAGGCGACCGCAAGGCTATGGAAGCCGGCGGCGGAAAGTATCTGAATTTCATCAAGATCGTTTTGAGAAAGAAAAACTGACGGAGAAATTTTTATGGAAAACGTAATCGACATCAGACATTTAAGCAAATCGTACGGCAGCGTGCGAGCCGTGAACGATCTTTCGTTTTCAGTGAAAAAAGGCGAACTTTTCGCGTTTCTGGGCGTCAACGGCGCCGGGAAATCCACAACGATATCGGTGATATGTGGCCAACTTAAAAAGGACGGCGGCGAGGTTACCGTTTGCGGCAAAGACGTGGAGAAGGATTTTGAAGACATAAGCCGCCGCATCGGCGTGGTATTCCAAAGTTCCGCGCTCGATTCACAGCTTTCCGCGCGGGATAATCTGCGAAGCCGCGCTGCACTTTACGGCATAACCGGCAAGGATTTCGAGAAGCGTTATAACGAGCTTTGCGCACTGCTCGATTTTGCTTCTTTTGCCGACCGTCCGCTGGCGAAATTATCCGGAGGACAGAAGCGAAGGATCGATATAGCCCGCGCGCTGGTACACGAGCCGGAGATCCTGATCCTCGACGAGCCGACCACCGGGCTCGATCCGCAGACGCGCAAACTGCTTTGGGACGTTATTGAAAACCTGCGCAAAGAAAAGGGGCTGACCGTTTTTCTTACCACGCATTATATGGAAGAGACCGCCGACGCCGATTACGTTGTGATCATCGACAACGGATGTATCTCCGCCGAGGGATCGCCGCTGGAGCTGAAAAACAAATACGTCGGCGATTACATAACGCTTTATAACTGCGGCGAGGAATCCGTCGCCGCTTTGGGGCTGCCTTATACAAAACTTAAAGACGCGTTCCGCGTTTCGGTGCCTGATACCGCTTCGGTCACGCGGCTTATCGTTTCGCACCCTGATATGTTCGCCGATTACGAGGTGATAAAAGGCAAAATGGACGACGTTTTTCTCGCCGTTACCGGAAAAGAACTTGGCGGAGGTGCGCAGAAATGAAAACGCTTATAAGAGTGATCAACAGGAACTTAAAACTCTTTTTCAAAGATAAAGGAATGTTCTTCTCGGCGCTGATCACGCCGATGATACTGCTTGTGCTTTATGCGACGTTTCTTGCAAAAGTTTACCGAGACAGTTTTGCTTCGGCTTTGCCGGATGGGTTCACGATCCCGGATAAACTGCTTGACGGAACGGTGGCAAGCCAGCTCATCTCGGCGCTGCTCGCGGTTTCCTGCGTTACGGTTTCGTTCTGCGCCAATCTGCTTATGATACAGGACAAAGCCAACGGGAGCATATGCGATTTCACCGTAACGCCGGTAAAGCGATCGGTGATCGCTTCGGGATATTACGTCGCTTCGGCTGTCAGCACGCTGATCGTGACGTTTTCCGCGCTCGCGGTCTGCCTTATATATCTTGCGGCGGTCGGATGGTATATGACTTTTACCGACGTATTGCTTGTGATGCTCGACGTTTTCCTTTTAACGCTTTTCGGCACGGCACTGTCATCCTGCGTCAATTTTTTCCTGAACACAAACGGTCAGGCGTCGGCTGTGGGGACGATCGTCAGCGCGGGCTACGGTTTCCTTTGCGGCGCTTATATGCCGATCGCAAGTTTCGGCGAGGGGTTACAGCACGTTTTATCGTTTTTGCCGGGCACTTACGGCACATGCCTTGTCAAAAGGCACATGATGCGCGGCGTGTTTGCCGAAATGAGCAACGTTGGATTCCCGGATGAAGTCCTCGGCGAAATCAAAAAAAGTATCGACGCCGATCTTTATTTCTTCGGCTCCGAGGTAAAGGAATGGACTATGTTCGTAATCCTTGCCGGCTCGGTTGTCCTGTTCACCGGATTGTTCATACTGCTGCACGTTTTAAGCAAGAAAAAGAGGAACGCCTGACCGGAAAATCGGAATACAAAGAGTTTTTCGACGAACGTTTCAGGCAAAAGAAGTCAATTCGCAAATACGCCGCCGATCACAATTTGAATCGCGGTAGCGTCAACTATATGCAGAAAATGTTTTACAACGCCTTTGCTGAACAGCTTGACGCGCGAGATAAAGCTGAAAAAGTTTGCCGAATTCAAAAACCGGCTGAGAAGAAAAAATCCAAATAAGCGAGAGCCGCCGCAGAAAATGCGACGGCTTATTTTTTTTCTCGCGACAAGTTTCGGGAGGTTTTTCTTATGGGCAAGTGTGGTATTATCATGTTATTATTGCCAAAGAATTGACGGAACGGGGACTGGTGTATTGCCGTTATAATGCGAGGGGCGTAATCGACGGCGATAAGGAACCATTTATCGTTAAATTTACGGCGACGAAGCTGAGAAAAGGTGGAATGATCCGGGACAGTGTCTTCAGGGTCAAGCCCAAAGAACCAACGGTATGCTATGTTGACTTGTACTTCTTGCTCCAAACGGCGTTCGGAGTCAACCCCGTATAGATATCCGAGTAACATCATTTTTACGATGACAACGGTATCTACTGAACGGCGACCAGTATTAGAGTACAAATCTTTAACCTTATCATAAACAAAATTAAAATCTACCAAACGTTCTAAATCTCGCAAAAAATGCTTTTCAGGCATTAAAGATTCCATAGTTACACAAAGCATTTTCTGCTGTGCGCCGTGCTGGCGATCCATCATTTTTTGCACCACATCCGTTTTCTTTTATTATACCATAGAATCATCGATTTAGGTGGGTTATTAGCTAAATAATGGAGTTTATGAACCTTGAAAAAAGAAAAGACGACCGAAAAGGTCGAGAAAGAAAACGACGTTATTACGAATGACAAAACCGACACCGTGACCGACAGCAAATCCGACACCGTTGTTGAAGCCACGGCCCCGAAAGCGAAGTCGCTCATCATCAAACTGGAAGGCCTTGTTCCGTTCAAAGATCATCCGTACAAGGTGATCGAAAATGAGAGCATGATCGAGTTGACCGAGAGTATCAAAGAACACGGTATTCTGAATCCTCTGCTTGTCCGCCCGCTTGAAGGCGAAGACGGCAAGTACGAGATCGTTTCCGGGCATCGCCGCTTTTTCGCCGCGCAGAAACTTGGGATGAAGAAAGTGCCTTGCACCGTCCATTTCATCGACCGCGACGCCGCAACCGTGATGATGGTCGATTCCAACTGTCAGCGCACCGAACTGCTCCCGTCGGAAAAGGCATTTGCGTACAAAATGAAAATGGACGCGATGAGCAGGCAGGGCAAGCGGATGGATTTGGAGCAGACAGAAACCTGCGATTCAACTTCGCGCCCAATGGGCGCGAAGTTACGCGACAACCGCACCGACGAAAAACTGGCTGAAAACAGCACTGACAGCGCCCGTCAGATTTCCCGCTATATCCGCTTGACCTACCTTGTCCCCGAACTGCTCCAGTATGTGGACGAGGGCAAGATCGGGATGCGTCCCGCCGTGGAGATGTCGTATCTTGACGAAGAAACCCAGCGTTGCATCGTTGATCGCATCGACGAGAGCGGCGGCGAGGTATTCCCGTCACACGCACAAACGCGGCGTATCCGTGAAAAAGCCGCAGAAAGCGAGATCACTTATGAGGATATCGAGAAGATCATGGATGAGCCGAAGCCGAATCAGAAACCGACTTTCAAGATCTCCGAGGATTTTGTCTATGAGATCACTAAACGCAGGTTTACACCGCAAGAGTTTGACGAATATCTCAAAAAGGCGCTTTCAAATTATGAGCGACAGCTTCAAAAAGAACGCGACCGCGACGCGAGGTGACAGATATGGGAGATAACTGGATCATCGGTCTCGGTGCGGACGAGCGGGAGTACAAGATCGGGGACGTGACGTATATCGTCACGTCCCACTTCGTAAAGCCCACAGATGCGGAAAAACTGACTATCACGGACAGAATGAAGCACTTTGTCGGCGGGGATTTCGCAGATTTGACAGACGAGCCTGACACAAATACAATGAACGCTGAATATGGTTGTTCGGCTGCCGGAAAGGAGGACACATGCAGTCGAAAACAAAATTGAATAAAATCGTAGGCACGACCGCGCTCTATTGCCGTCTGTCGCGCGACGACGGTGCGGAAACGGAAAGCAATTCCATTGCCAATCAGAAGAGGATGCTTGAAAAGAAAGCAAAGGAATACGGGCTGAAGAATACAAGGTGCTACGTTGACGACGGATATACCGGTACCAACTTCAACCGTCCCGGCTTTCAGCAGATGCTGGACGATATCGAAGCGGGATACGTCACTACCGTTATGGTAAAAGACCTCTCCCGTCTCGGCAGATACGCGCCGACTGTCGGGATGTATATGGACAGCTATTTCCCGGAGCACGACGTCCGCTTCATTGCCGTGAATGACCTTGTGGATAGCGCGGACGGGGAGAACGAGATCGCGCCGTTTAAGAACGTCATGAATGAAATGTACGCCCGCGATATCAGTAAAAAAGTACGCTCCGCGCACCGTATTCGCGGCAACTGCGGAGAGCCGCTCGGTCAACCGCCGTATGGGTATATCAAGGACCCCTTGAACAAGAAGAAATGGATCATTGAACCCGGCGCGGCGGAGATCGTACGGGAAATCTTCAAGATGTGTATAGAGGGTAAGGGCAACGAGACCATTGCGCGCATTCTTTCGGAACGGAAGATCCTGAACCCAACAGCATATTGGCACGAAAGAGGAATCAATCGCGGCGGCAAGAAGATGCCAAGCAATCCGTGCAAGTGGAAATGCGTGACCGTCGGTCAGATCCTCTCCAATCAGGAATATTGCGGTGACGTGATCAACTTTAAGACCTACTCCAAGAACTTCCGCAACAAGAGACGTTTACCGAACGATCCGGAAAACTGGGTGATCTTCAAAGATGTCCACGAGCCGATCATCGGCCGTTCCGTGTTTGAACGGGTACAGGAGATCAAGGCAAAGACCAAACGCCGCGCGCCGAAGAACAACGACGGTGAAAAGCATCTCTTATCGGACTATCTCTACTGCGGGGACTGCCATAAAAAGCTCTGGTATCACACGAACACGATCAACAAAGAAATACACTTTTTCTCGTGTTCCAACTATACCAAAGACTATCGCGGCACTTGTCCCACAAGGCATTATATCCGTGCGGACGCCATTGAACAGGTCGTATTGCTGGAGTTTCGACGTCTCGCCGAGTTTCTGCGAGATGACGAGGAGGCGTTTATCAAGATCCTGACGGACAAGACCAACGGCGATATTCTCAAAGAGCAGAAGTATCTGGAGGAAGAGATCAATCGGGCGCTTTCCCGCAGCGACAAGGTTTCCGGTCTGTACGAAAAACTGTTTGAGGATCACGCCGAGAACAAGGTCTCGGAAGAATGGTTCATGCACATGTCGCAGAAGTACAAAACGGAGCGTCTTGAGCTGAAAAACAAGATCAGCCGTTTCCGTAAAGACCTTGCCGAAGCAGACGAACTCAAACTCGGGCAGGAACAATTTGTAGCGGCGATCCGCAGATTCCTCGAAGTTCAAGTGCTCACACGTCCGTTGCTTCAGGAGCTGATCGACCACATCGACGTATTTGAAACGGAGGGCGTAGGTAAAAGCAGAGTTCAGCGGGTAGCGGTGTATTACCGTTTCGTCGGATATATCGAAATTCCCGAACTGCCGTCGCGCCGGCACAACGTCAAAGCCGATACCCGACAGGGCGTATCCGTCGAATACGTTCCGCAGATCGCGGCGCAAGCTACCGCATAACACAAAAGAGCAGGCTCATCCGAACCTGCTCGATACATAGAAATAAGCGTGAAAACAAAAGAAAATCGAGTATCGAAAACTGAAGTCCGTTATCGATACTCGATATGGTGCGAGAAAC
>CACYWW010000065.1 GCA_902778145.1 uncultured Ruminococcus sp. | reverse complement strand
GACGCCGATGGAATTTCGACATCAGTCTGTTGTTTGATAACTAAATATTATGCCATTGGTGGTTCTTTTGTGCTGTCCGTACAAATTGGGGCAGTACACCTGCTCTTACGGGTTTTTATGAATTTTAATAAAATAATCACTGAAAAAACAAGTTAAAAAAACATCCCCCGGCGCAAAGCGGCGGAGGAAGGCTTTTTGAGTTCGGGAATTCGGAATGACGGATTAAGAATGATCGGTGTGAGGTCAAAAAATAACGAGCAAGGCTGTTTTTTCTTATTCATATCATTGTGTACCGTGCCAGCCCGAACGGTACGGGCCTGTAACATACGTTGAAGGTCCGTAAACTGTCGTCAAAATTACATAGAAGAAACGGGGTATTGTATTACATAATACCCCGTATCATCTGTAAGTGTTTCATGCCTGTTATTCGGATCAGATCTGTCAATTACGTAAACCGTCATTTTTCTTGCCGGATGTAATGAATTATCGCTTGCCGTCCAATTTATATAGCCGCACACCATGATTTCGTTGCTTCTTGTTTGTCCGCTGCCATTATAAAAACCGTAGTTGGTGTCATTGCGTTCAACTATAACATGCGGAACATTTCTTTTTTCCTTGCACCACGGATCGTCGTAATAATCAGGAAGATACGGATCCTTCTCATAAAGCGGTCTGCCATCTTCATCAATATCTTCAAAATAGATTGAAGCAAATCTATAAGTGCCTGTATTCAGGGTCCACGTGAAGAAATCTTTGTTTTTAACAGTGGCTACGCTGCAAAGACTCCTGTGACTATCAAAATAAGGATCATATTCGGGTATCTCTTTTGCATCATCGATCGGAAGATTAACATAGAAATGGAACAATGCATTCGTTATATCCGTGTATTCAAAAGTCAGATCGAATTCAGCCGAGCCGTTTACGAGATCGAGGACCATGATCTCCGGCGATATCATTTTGACGTTATTGTCATTTCTGATCAGGATCTTGACGTGATCCGGACTTTCAGGACGGGTTTCATAGTCATAAAATTCCCAGTTATGATATACCCGATCGTTGTAGCGGATTTTGTATGTTTTTATCTTCTCTGTTTCAGAAACAAACAGCAATCTCCCTGAATTGTGAGAGAAATACTTATCACTGCTAAATACAACTTCAAACTTTTGCATATGTTCGTTGTCTTCAACAAGTTCAAACTCCGGAACATAAGTGCTTTGATCATATTTCTGATCATCATATTCACGAATATAGGCAAACTGAGTGTTTTCAGGCTCTAACGTAACGTCTGTTATCTCCGTTTGCGTCGTTTCATCGTTTTCTTCAGTTGTTCCGTCGGTGATCGCGTCCGAAGTTACGTTATCGGGCGCGACGGTCGTCTGCTCCGCTATCGGAGCCGCGTCCGGGCCCTTCGACTTGCGGGCTATGACCGGCGCGAAAATCATGACGTTTATGATCATCAGGACGGCGAGCGCCCCCGCGACCGTCATTCTGATCCTGTCGCCTCTTCGCCTTTTCATTTCATATTCTTCGCGTCTTCTCAGAAGACTGTCTGTCATTTCTTTATATGTCTTCATTGGTGATTCCCTCCTTTTTCAAAAGTTCTTTCAGATCCGCTTTTCCGCGCATCAGTATGAGAGATACGGCGTTTTGTGATTTTCCCATGATCCTTGCCGCGTCCGCGACGGACATCTCCTCAAAGTAGACGAGAGAGATCGCCTCGCGTTTGAGCGGCTCGAGCTTCTCCACCGTACGTCTTACCGCGGCGTCACGCTCTCTTTTCTCAAGCGTTTCATGCGGCAGAAGCTCCGACGGGATCTCAAGGTCGTCGACGTTCACGTCCGGCTTTTTCCGTTTGAGCTCGTCGTACGCGAGATTTCTTGCTATCCGGTAAAGCCACGTTTTGAAGGAGGCTTCTCCCGTAAACGCCGGCCTTTTTGTGATGAGCCGGAAAAACGCGTCCTCACAGATATCCTCCGCGGTGTTGACGTCCCGGAGGATCCCGCAAAGATACAGGATCAGCCCGTCCTTATAATCTCGTACAAGGAGCTCGAGCGCCGTATCGTCGCCGTCAAGATACCGGATATAATTTTCCGCTCCATTATCCATATGTACTCCTTTTTTTGACAACCGCTGCAGCTTTGTCACCTAATATACGATTGGGAAAGAAAAATCTTTCAGGAAATCGAAAAAAATTTTATTTTTTCGCGTCAAGCGCCGTAATTTCTCCGTTTTCCGGTCATTTCGGGCGCGTTCACCTCATCCTCCGCGCGGAGCACGGTCGTCCCTCTCCCGAAAGAGGAAGGTTCTTTTTGTCCGGATCGGAAAAAAGCTCCCGCGGAATGCAGGGTGCTCTGAAGGACAGTAAATAAAAACCGGCTGAGGTAAGGATAGTTGATCCTTATTCCATCCGGTTTTTTGTCGCATACATCTGCCGACAGGACGTTTTTGTGTGCCAAACGTCAAAGAAACAGTTTACAGTTATGATTGCACGCGATGCGTGCAAGTTATGAGTTGAGGCTTCGCCTCAACGTTATGATATGAGTTTCGCAAACGTGCCGCAGGCACTCATAACTTGCGGAGCAATCATAACGCGCGTCAGCGCTCATAACGTTCCGCGTAAGCGGAACTCATAACTGCCGACTGTCCTTTGGGACAATCGGCTAACGGGAGCTTTTATTCACAGCACCTCGGAAAGCGATCGGCGCGTATTTCCGTCCCTGCCGGTGACGGTCTCCGCCTCGAGCATGGAGCGTATGATCGCCTCCTCCACCGTCTCCGTAACGGAACGGAAAACGGGTTCGAGCCTGTCGTCATTCAGTATCACGGGGTGCCAGACGTCCTCGGACGTCTTCATCCTGTTTGCGGTGCTGAATATCACGGCGATCTCGCCGCTGCCGCCGCTCGTGATCCCGCCGGTGCGGGCGAGACCGCTCTGCGCCCTGTTCGCCGCTCTGCGGAGCTGACGCGAAGAAAGCGGCGCGTCCGTCGCCAGAAGCATTATGCAGGAGCCCTTCGTCACCTCTCCGCCGCCGGTCAGGCGTTTGCCGACCGGGTCGCCGAAGATCATCAGATCCTTGAGCGAGCCGAAGTTCGTCATGACGAGGGCGCCGAGCGTATACCTTTCGCCGCAGATATCAAACACCCTTGACGCGGAGCCGATGCCGCCCTTCATCCAGTAGCAGCTCATACCTCGCCCGGCGCCGACGGCTCCGAGCTCAAAATCGGTGTCCGCCGCGGCGATCGCCGCTCGCACGTGTTCTTCCTTTATATGCAGTCCTCTTATATCGCTCAGAAGCCCGTCGTTGCATTCGAGTATGACGGGGTTTACCGTGCCTTCCGTCACTCCTATGCCGGGATTCCTCTCGAGCATATACCGGACGCACGCCGTGAACGCCTCGCCGACGCTGAGCGTATTCGTGAGGATGATCGGCGTCTCGATCGCGCCGAGCTCCTCTATCTGCATCAGGCCCGCGCTTTTGCCGAAGCCGTTTATGACATGGCAGGCGGCGGGGCATTTTTCGTGGAACAGATCCCCGTCATGCGGCAGAACGGCTGTGACTCCGGTCTGGATATCGCCGTTTGCTATCGTGCAGTGCCCGACCCTGACGCCGGGCACGTCCGTTATAAGATTTTTTTCACCTTTTTGCAATGTTCCGAATTCGTACTTCATCTTTTTGACGGCTTGAATGTCATCTCGCCGTATCCTACCTCCGTATTGAAAATTTCCGGTGCGACGGACGTTTTGCACGTCGCCGCAAGATAAATCAAAGTATAATTACAGTCTTCGTTTCTTTTTCCCGCGTATTACGGCGAACGCCGCCGCAATAGCGGCGACTGCCGCCGCGGCGACCGCCGCGCCGACGATCAGAGGCGTTTTCGATCCGCCCGGCTTCTGTTCCGCGCCGTCGGTCTGACTTTCCGGCGCGGACTGCGTGTCCTCCGTTACGGCGGGACCGTCCGCGGCGTCGGGTTTTTCAAGGTCCTCCGCCGCAAGCGCGAGTCTGTCGTACGCCGACTTGACCGCGGCGGGCGTCGCTTTGCCGTCAAGCGCGTCTGACGCGTCTCCGAGCGCGAGGAGCAGCTCGCGGTAGCGGTTCGCCGTATACTCTTTATTATTGTTTCTTTTTTTTCTGTTTTCTTTATAAAGCGAGGCAAGCTCCGTGATATCCGCCTGCTCCGGCGCGTCCTTCGTCTTTCCGTCGGCGTAAAGCTCGACCTCGGCGATCGATTTTACCGAATCCTTCGAGGGAGCGCCCATTATCAGAAGCTTTATATATCTGAAGCTGCCCGAAAGCTTCTGTGAGATGACGTTCAGACCTTCGTATTTTTCCGAGCGTCCGACGGGTATCGTCGACAGCAAGGTATCCTTGAGGATGAACCACTGTTCACCGTCGGTCGAGCCTTCGATCCTGACGTTCGGGATGACCGAATCCTTGCCGAGTACGATATTTACGCCGTTGACTTTCTTCGTCTCGTACATATCCATCAGTATCGTCTGAGTGGATTCGGCGGCGAAAGGCGTCCATTCCTTGGAAAGGTCGCCGTCCGTCAGCTTCGGCGTGTTGTCACGGAACATACCGGCCGCCGTATATCTCGCGGCGCCGGTACAGGTGACGCCCGGAGTCTGCAGCTCGCCCGGGAATTCGTTTACCTCCGCTTTATCGGAAAGGTACGCGCTGACCTCCGCGACAGCCGCCCAGCTTCCTGTGACGGAATCGAATCTGATCCTCAGATACCTGTATGAGTATTCGCTGCCGAGCGTGCGGGTCAGTGTGTTCGAGTTCACGGTCTCCTTACGGCTCTTTGAGAGCTCGTCCCATTTTTTACCGTCGGCCGAACCCTCGATCGTATAAGTCGCGCCGGCGGCACTCTTGTGCATCGTTATTTTTACCGTATCGAAGCTCTTTTTTTCCTTCATATCGAAGGCTATCCACTGCGGGAATTTTCCGTCGGACGCGCACCACCACGTCCCTTTCCTTCCGTCTATCGCCGCGTCCGCGGTGCTTCCGGCTGCGCTGTATGTGCTGCAGGAGGCTTCGGCGCCTTCGAGTATGTTGCTTTTTTCGGCCGCTTCCGTGTATTCCGGAACGGGTTCCGTCCTGTATCCGCCCATATCGTCACGGCAGGTGATAAGAAATACCCAGTCTCCCGTCGTCGGTTTTTCCGGTACCGTGTATTTTCCGTCGTCGGGCCTTATGCCTTTTGCGACGTCTATGAAATTACCGGTAAGCGGGTCGTACCACCTTGCGGAATACACAGCGCTCTTGTCGAGCCCCTTGAGTTCGCCCGTGCTCCTGTCGCCGTTGTAGAAATACGCGACGTACGTGTCGGCGTTGTCAGACGAGGCGAGCACCTTATCCTCCGCCTTGAAATTCGAATACGCGGCGGCGCTGAAGCGGGGCACAAGAGCCGAAAAGCCGACGTAGTTGAAGAAATCCGCCATGTACTTCATTTCATACGAGCCGGGCTTATCAAGTCCCATGTACCACGGCTCGGTGCTGAACGTACCCATCCAGCCGGTGTTTACGGACGTGGAATAGCAGTTTGCCCAGATCCCGGTAACGCCGTACGTGAAGCCGTAGCTGCCGCAGAGATTGGCTTTCCACGCCGAGATCCTCGACGCGTTGTAGCCGTTGAAGCCGCCGCAGTATATATCCTCATAGTTCGATTCAGTCTCTATGAACGGCTTTACCGCGCCGCCGAGCGGCTTGTTGTCCCAGTAGCTTTTGTACGTTGTTTTTGAGGGGATACTCGGCCCGTGTCCGTTCTGCAGAGCGTAATAATCATGCCAGTCTGATTTTCCGAGAGCCTCGGCAAATTTATTGTCGGCGTTCATCGGGTACATGTGAGCGCTCTGAGGGTGGTCGTATCCGTCGCCTTCATCGACGATCTTCGCGGACGCGACCCAGCGGTCGAACTGCGACTCGCCGGTTATCTCCTGAGCCGTGATCCATACAACGGGGTACGACGCGTATCTCGCCGTCAGATAACGGGAGATAAGGGCAAGCTGTTCCTCTGTCATCGCGTTTACCGTTATCGTATGCACTCCGAAGCCGAGCGCTATCGTCATGCCCTTCGCCGCAAGGTAATCGAACATGACGTCGAATTTGTTCCGGAACGTCGCGGGATCGATGAGATCGTACTTTTTCTTCCATATCGACGGCTCGGTCGTGACGGAGCGCTGACCGCCGCCGTCCGATTCGCTGCTGTCAAAATACGTCTGATAAACCGTGAAGCCCTTTTCGACCCTGTCGTTCACCTCGTGGAAAAATTGGTTCCCGCACCGGCATCCGGGGTAGTTGCACTGCGTGAGCGATACGTAGTTGGGCGCCTGCCAGTTGGTGTCACCGAGCCAGTAAAACGGCGTGCCGTCGTCATAGACGAAATAACGCCCGTTTTCGGAGATTTTCACAAAGCCGTGCCTGTCAAGCTCGGTCGCGCCTGTGTTCGGGGTACCGATGATCCTGCCGCGGACGTTATTCAGATCCGCGTTCTCCTCATCGGAGCAGGTTATGACGTAATCCCACGCGCCTGTTTTCGTCGGTGAAAACCTGACTCTGTACTCGTCGCCCCCGTACCAGAAGCCGAAAAGTCTGATCGTCTCCCCGCTTTCATGGGTGAAGACGGCGTCTATTCTGACATCCTTATAAGGGTTGTCATACTTTTTTCCACTGTGAAGGATCACGTCGGTACGGCAGAACACTTCGCAGCGCTCATCCTCCGGGGAGTTCTCAAGCGCGGTCACGCGGTTTCCTCCGAGCATCAGGACACTTATAAGCAAAGCCATGATTTTCACGGCACCTTTTTTCACATCAGCACCTCCGTTTCAATATATCTGATCATTGATAACATTATATCATATGTTTTGAAAATTGTCAAGCATATTTTGCTTATTTGACGGCGCACCGGGGCCATGCTTGAATGATATCACGAAAATATGAAAAATTCAATCGAGTAGGCGCTAACAAGTAGTACCTCTCACACCACCGTACGTGCCGTTCGGCATACGGCGGTTCAATTCAAGTAATAATCCAAGCAACAAAG
>CACYWW010000064.1:864-9955 GCA_902778145.1 uncultured Ruminococcus sp. | reverse complement strand
TTTACTTGCAATGAAAAACACACCACAAGAATATTTTACACCAATTCAACTGAAATTACCAGTAGATTTGGAAAGAATTATTAAAATTTCTGATCCGGTGTACACTTTTCATGAAGTATTCTCGCATATTGACCCGAAAAAATATCTCAAAGAGGAAGGCTTTGAGATGGGTCGTCCAAGATATGACGAAGTAAAGCTCTTGAAAATTGTACTGTTTGCCTTCATGGACTTCGGCGATGTGACTGTACGAGAGCTGCAAAAGTTATGTGAGACAGATACCCGTTTTCTTTGGATATTGGACGGGACTGCTGCGCCGAGCCATATGACGATAGCAAACTTCATCAACCACAGGATGCGATGCAGTGTGAAAGAAGTGTTTGACGATATCAACAGGTACATATTCTCACAGGAAGATGTGGACTTGCAGCATATCTACATAGACGGAACAAAGCTGACAGCGAACGCGAACCGGTATTCCTGGGTATGGAAAAAGACGTGTATCACAAACCGGAATCGGACGTTTGACAAATTGACGCAGATCATCCGGGAAATGAACGAAGGAGTTTCCATGCAGCGCGTACGTTTTGAAACGCGAAACGAATACCCGATCGAATACGTGGAAATGCTGATGGAGAAATACGCTGAGCTGATGGCTTTGGAGCCGGAAAAGGCAAAAAGAGGCCGTGGATACAGAAAATCCACGGAAATGAAGCTGTATGACCGAATGAAAGAATGCCTGAAGAAGCTGAAACGGTACGCGATCCATATCAAGGTCTGCGGAGATCATCGCAACAGTTATGCGAAAACGGATAAGGATGCAACGTTTATGCGGGTCAAAAGCGACTACATGGGGAACGATCAGCTGCTTCCGGCATACAACGTACAGATCGGCGTTTGCGATGAATACATAGCGATATACGACGTTTACCAATACGCCTCGGATATGGATTGCTTCAAGCCGCTCATGGAGAAATTCAAAAAGACCTATGGCTTCTACCCGGTTTATCCGGTGGCGGACGCCGGATACGGAAGCTTCAACAATTATCTGTACTGCGAAGAGAACGATATGGAGAAATTCATGAAATTTCCCATGTTCGAGAAAGAGACAAAAGACAAAGCTTATCAAGAAGATCCGTTCAGATCTGTTAATTTCAGAATAGATGAAGAAGGGTATATGCGCTGTCCGAATGAAAAACGGTTTTTGTTCAGGGAAACAAGACCGGTCAAGGGCAACAAATACGGTCGGACAGAAGAGATTTACCAGTGTGAAGATTGTACCGGCTGCCCATACAGAGAGAAATGCTGCAAAGGGACCGGGAATCGGACCGTTCGATTGAATGCGGAATTGACGCAGATCCATGAAGAAGTTCTGCAAAATTTGAACAGTATTCACGGAGCCTTGTTGCGGATGAACCGCAGCATACAGGCGGAGGGCACATTCGGCACGATCAAGTGGAACAAAGGGTACTCCAGATGCCGCAGACGCGGAATTGAAGGCGTACTTTTGGAGATCGGACTCATTTCCTGCGGTTTTAACCTGAGAAAATATCATTTGCGAAAGCTGCAAAGGATGAAAACCGCAGCATGAACCATGCCTAACACCATTCTATTCTTCTTTTTTGACAAAAAACCTCCGAAAGCCGTTTTTTGGCCTCGGAGGTCTTTCCCTTTAGGCTGTTTTTTTACAGCCCCTTTTGAAAGGAAGGCAAAAGCATGCATGCAGTTCTTTTAAAGATCCTCGCCTTTTTCCTGTCTGTTTTGAATATGCTCGTTCCGAATATCGGGCTGTTTGCCAATATCAATCAGATCCATCAGCCCGAGGCGCATTACGCATACGAAGAGGCGGACCCGACGGAGCGGCTTGCCGCCGCCGCTGCGAACCGCGTCAACGCCGTTTACGGGGACAGCGAAAGGAACGCCTACGTGGTAGCGAACGATCATGTACGGTTCACGCATATGCTCAAGGGCAAGCAGAAGACCGCCTGGCTGACCGCCGCGAACGGCAAGGCATACGCGGAGGATACCTTCCGAACCTTTTTCACGACCGATTCGGTGAAAAAACGGTTCTTTGAGGGCTCGGACGGCAACGTAAGATCCAACACGACGCGGTTCGGTATATACTATTACGAGAATAATATACGCAATCTGACCGCGGACGGCTTTTATGTGGATAAAAAACTGCACGCCTATGCCGACAGGATGTACCTTCAGTTCCGGCTGCTCTCGGATAAGCCGACGCAAGAGCTCTCCTCCTTCGGAACGGAGATCAAGCTGCCCGCGGCGAAGGTCGCCGCCGTGAAGGTCGACGTGAACGGAGAGGAAAAAGATGTCTGCGGGTCGGAGACGTTTGAAAACGCGTCGTATATCGCGTTCGATGTCAGAGACGTCGGCGTCTTCGCGCTGATCCCCGCCGGGGATACGGTCTCAAAGCTCGAGCTGAAAAAATCGGCTGCTTATTACACGCTTTACGTCTACGCGAACTACACCCCCGGCGCAGGGCTCAACGATTATAAAGAGGAGGGCGGCTTCGACCTCAACGAAGTCACCTTCGGCATGCGCCTGTATACGGACGAAACGCATTCCTTCGAGGGCGTGAAAAAAGCGGCGTATGAGGAAGCGCATCCGCTTGCGGTAACGGTCGCCGAGAACGCTTCCGGCGCTGCTTTTGTCGGGTATAATCCTCTGCGCGGTCTGTATGAGATCACCATGAACGGCACGGGCTTCAACGAGGCGTTCGCCGATCCTTCCCTTCGGTTCAGCGCGCCGTTCACCGTCAAAAACGGCGGGGACGACCGCGCGATATTCGTCGATGCCGCCTGCCTCGTCTCGGGCGGATTGGAATGCGGCGTCGTGCTGGACGCCGAGGGCAGGCAGCTTGCCATGGATACGCAGGTCAGCAAGAATTTCCAGGGCGACGGCGGCGAGTGGATATATTCCGCGCCGGATCGGCAGTATTCGGATATGATCTTCCCGGTGATGGCGAAGGCCGGAGCCGAAGAGAGCTTTACCGCCGTGCATCTGTATCAGAACTGGGGAGATTTCCCGCTCAAGCAGATATCCTCCATCGAGTATCATACGCCCTATTATCATCTCTCCACCGGCGTGACCGAGACAAACTGCATCTCTATGCAGTACATGTCGGACGTGAAGGACGGCATGCTGCTGCCGGATTTCCGCACGATGAGCGCGCCCTTCTGGGGACATGAGCCGCAGCACAACTCCACCGGCATACTCAAATTCATGGCGCACAGGAACGACCGGGGAGAGTTTTTCAACACCTACAGCGGATCGAAGGTCAGCTCGACGGGGCCGACCTACGCGGACGTGACGAATTACTACACCGACGATCTCGGCTGCTTCAAATACAGTCTGCGCCACCTGGAAATGCCCCAGACCGATGAGAACAGGACCTATATGACCCTCGACGTCGAGTTCACCAAGAGAACGACCTATAAGAATTTCCGGCAGGATTTCGATCTGTTCTATTTCAACAGCCGCGGCGTTGTGCTCTATAAAAGCGCCTTTTACACCGGCGAGGGTGAGAAAACGGTGATCACGGACGCGGGCGCTCCCGGCAGTGAGGTTTATTATAAGCTGGAGGGCAAAAACCCGATGATGGGCTACCTTGAAACGACGCCGGAGAGCGTTGCGGCGCAGGAAGCGCCGATCTTCGGCTGCAATTTCGCGCTGATCGTCCGCAGCGCCTCCCTGATCTCCGGCGGCAATACCAAAGAGCTCCCGCTGCTCTTCAGGAATATCTTCGACGGCGCGCTGAACATCGGCAGACTCACCGCGGATTACGACAGAGTCACCTTCCATAAGGGCGACAGGATCGTGATCGACCTGATCCTGCTCCCGTTCGGCGACAATATGGACCCGGACGTCTCCCATGCGGAGAAGGTACGGCTCGACAGCGCGGTCGGACCGCTGACCGTTAACGCGACAAAGGGAACGGTGGTCGCCGAAGCTTACGTGCCGACCGTCGCCCTTGATAAAGGCGAAGCCGCGTTCACGCTTACCGGCGGCGCGAACAACACCGCCGTCAAGCTGACAGGGCTTTCAGCGAGACAGGCCCCCGCCGTTTACACCGTCTCCGAAAACGGGGACAGGACGCTGCTCGATATCACCGGCTGGGACTTCGGCATCGGAGACGACGGCAAATACACCGCGACGTTTGTGACAAATCTTGATGAAGCGAGAAGCTTTTCGTGCACTGAATAAATGTTATCCCATAGACGCAGCAACGCCTCTGAACCACGTCGGCTCGGAGGCGTTGCTTATTTGCAGTTCATTAAGCATTTGTTTGGCATTGTCCTTCGGCTTCACCTTGCCGAAAGCCTTGATAGTCATTTTGTCCGCATCAATGAGATATGGAAAAAGTGATGGTATATACAAGTAATCTTGAAATGGATTTCAATGAAACTTTTATCAACATTAATCTTTACAGACTGGTTTCATGTTTCCCTATTGTAATCGTTTCGGAAAATGCCCACGAGGCTAAGGAAAAGCTCTCGAACAAGGAATAAGCCTGTTTTATCAAAAATGCCGGACGTTGGGCGGCGCAAAAAAAGAATGCTATCCCTAATTTGCGCCGCGATTCGCCCGGCGTTTTTTACGTTATTCCGTTGATTCTGTCCCAAAAGCGGTAGATCATATCCGCCATGTCCGACGTGGTGATCTCGCTGTCTCCCTCGATCCATTTTTCCAGCAGCAGAAGACTGCCCCCGGAAACGAAATAGAGCTTTTGCGCGAAGCGCGGGTCCTCGGAAGCGATCACACCGCTTTCCTTTCGCATTTCGTACAGACTGAACGCTTCACGGATGATCTTGTCACGGAAATCAGGCGCTTCACGCATCAGCAGTGTAAACAGACTTCCGTTTTGTTGAAGATATCCGAGGTATTTTTCAAATCTCTGCGCAAAATTCTGCAAATTGCTTTCCGTTACCGTTGTTCGCAGCGCGATCAGGAATTCATCCTCGATCTCCCGCAGCAGGTCGAACTGATCCTCATAGTGCGCGTAGAAGGTGGAACGGTTCATATCCGCCCGTTTACAGATCTCGTTGACGGATATCTTTTGCATTCCCTTTTCCAGCATCAGCTCGGTCAGACTCTCTCTGAATACCCATCGCGTTATTTTGGATCTGCGGTTTTCCTGTGTGGTCATTCTGCTCACTCACGTTTCTTTTCAAAATCACAACAATATCGTTCAAATTGTCTGGATTATAGCAAAAGCAAGAAAACTGTTTGTTGAAATCCGTACACTTTGTTGGTATATTTATATCAAATCCAGATCCGCTTGTCAAGCAGTTTCCTGATTTTCGATGGAGGATAAAGAAGACATACAACAAGGGGGAGTTTAGCTTTGAAACAAAATCCGGACAGCTATCTGCTGTATGAATGCGGGAAGTTTATTACGTTCAACATTCGGTTAAAGCTCGTTATGCGCGACAAAGTCGATCCCGCCGCGTTACATGCGGCGGCGCAGAAGGCGTTCAGGCGTTTCCCGTATTACGCGAAGGAGATAAAAATCGATAAGGCCGGGTGCATCGATCTGATCCCGAACGACCGTCCTCTTGCCGTGACCCCGACAAAATCGGGCCATCCCGTTCTCGGCGGGGCGGAAGCCAACTATCATCTGTGCAGTATCGATTATCAGGGCGATACGATCTACTTTAATATGTATCACGGGCTTTGCGGCGGTTGCGGCGTGATGTTCTGGATCAAAAGCACGCTTTACCATTACGTCCAAGAAGCCTACGGCGTATCGGTGGAGCGGGGAAACATCAAAACGGCGGATACGCCTTTCATCGACGGCGAAACGTCGTATCCCGATCCGGAGAAGCTGACCGAAGACGAGCCGCTGGGCGAGGTCGAAAAGGGCATGGCATACATTCCCGCCTTTGATTATGCCTGCCAGTTCGTGACGACCCCGTTCAAGGACACAAAATACTTTGAATTGGAGCTGAATACCGATCAGCTTATCAAATACGCCAGGAGCAACGACGGCAGCCCGAATTCGATTTTAGCGGCTCTTATGTTCAAGGCGGTGTGCAAGGTGACGTCGCCGAAGGTCGCGAAGGCGATCAGGGGCAATATCCTTTGCAATCACCGCGCCGATCTCGGCTGCCCCGAGACCTATCACGATCTGATCCGGCTGCTTTCGGTCTATTATCCCCGCGATCTGGAAAACAAGGATATCGAATATATCAGCACAGTTACCCGCAGTCTGATGTATATGCAGATGCAGCCCGAATTCAGCACGAAAACCTTCATGACGACGTATCGCAACCGTGGCGAAACGGACAAACGAAAAGGTTTCGTTCCCAAAAAGCTCTACGCCATGACGCACAGCAGCTTTGTCACGCCCCCCATCGGCACCTTCCTCATCAGCTACGTCGGCAAAGAAAACTGGGGCGGGCTCGAGGAATACGTCAAGCGGATCCACTGTATCACAGACGGTCATCTGATGGTCGAGGTCAACACGATCCGCGATAAGTTCTGTCTGACCTTTATGGAGCTGAACAAGAATCACAAGTTTTACGACGCATTCCTGGAAGCGATGCGCGAAGAAGGGATCCACTATACGGAATACGGCTGCCATGACAGACAGCTCCCCTATGCGAAGCTTCCGAAGAAGCAGTCGTAAGCGCAGGAAATTCAACGTCTGAATAATAAACGGAAAGGGTAGGAAATGAGTATGAATATTGATATCGCAAAAAACGGAACGTCTCTGCTTTTAACCGTCAGCGGACGAATCGATCCCACCACGGCTCCCGCGTTTGAAAAGGCCGTGATGGAGAATCTTGACGGCGTACGGGACTTTGTATTGGATCTGAAAGACGTGCCGTATACCTCGTCGGCAGGGCTCCGCACCCTGCTGCTCGCGCAGAAGAAAATGATGAAGCAGGGGACCATGACCCTGAAAAACGTGCAGAGCAGCGTGCTTGAGGTGCTGAATGTCACGGGCTATATCAAGTTCCTGAATATCCAATGAGCAGGCGGTCAGGTCAAAAGAAAGTCAGACGGCGCAAGAGCCTCACCCTCGATATTATCGGCGCGCTGATCACCCTGATCGTGGTGTTCGGCGTTATTCTGTTCCTTCAGGGGTACTTCAGCTTTTCAGGCTCCATTACGGATGAGTACAGCGAAACCGCAACCCGGATCGGGGAAACCGCGCTGACGTTTATTGACGGAAACAATCTCCCCCGGTATCTTGAAAACGAAGAATACAAAGCGGCGTGGGAGGAGACCGATCGGCGGCTGAAAGTTTTGTGCAACGGAATGAACGCTTTGGAAATCATTGTCTGCTGTGTGGACAGCTCCGATTACAACAGCCTCAAGATCGTATTCGACGCTGTAAATGATGCGCGTACGGATCATGATTACACGCTGGCCGGCATTGAAGTGACGGATGATTCGGCAGAGTTTGAAGAGAAATACAAAACGATGTTCCGTCAGATCTATGAAAAAAGGGAAGAGAGCTTCGTTATTGTAGAAGATTTCGACAGGCCCTGGATAACGGCGCATCTTACGGCGGTCGTGCCGGTGAAGGACGACGCGGGAAACGTTACAGGGGTCGTTGGCGTTATGCTGGAAATGCGGCACCTGAACCAATACCGGGTCTCATACCTGAAAGTCGTCGCTTTGGAAACAGCGGGTCTCGCGGTGCTGACCGCCGTTATCGCGTTCTTTTATACAAGACGGCGTTACATCCGGCCCGTCAAAAAGATCATTCGGGAAACGCGCCGGTTTGCCGCCGAAAACACGAAGACTGACGGCGTCGGCGACGTCGGCTCTATCAATGAATACGTAGAGCTTGCGGGCTCTGTCGAAGCCATGGAAGTCGATATCTCAAACTATATCGAAAACATTACCCATATCACGGCGGAAAAAGAGCGCGCCGACGCGGAGCTGGGTGTGGCAAAGACCATCCAGACAAACGCCGTTCCAAACACCTTCCCGGCGTTTCCCGAGCGCGCGGATTTTGATATCTTCGCTTCCATGACGTCCGCGAAGGAGGTGGGCGGGGACTTCTATAATTTCTTCCTGATCGACGACGACCACCTCGCAATCATGATCGGCGACGTTTCCGGCAAGGGCGTTCCCGCGGCGCTGTTTATGATGCAGACCAACATCTTGCTTACAGACAGAGCGCGCTCCGGCGGCACGCCCGCCGAGATCCTCCGGGACGTGAACGATATCGTCTGTCGGCAGAATCAGGCGTCGATGTTTGTGACCGTCTGGCTCGGCATTATCGAGTTGTCGACGGGAACATTGACCGCCGCAAGCGCAGGTCACGACGACCCCGCCGTTTACCGCAAGGGCGGCGCGTTCCAACTCATCGGCGGCGAACACGGGCTTTTTATCGGCGCGTTCGAAGATATTGAATACGAAAATTATGAAATCCACTTGGGCGAAGGCGATAAGGTTTTCATCTATACGGACGGCGTGCACGAAGCGGTCAACGCCGATGGCGAGATGTTTACGGTGGACAGAATGCTGCGTACGCTGAATGAAGCCGGAACGCAAAGCCCCGAGCGCATATTGGAGCATGTAAAAAGCAGCGTGGCCGGATTTGTCGGCGACGTCGCTCAATTTGACGATCTGACCATGCTTTGCTTTGAGCGCAAAGCCCCGGGCGGCGGCAGGCAAACCATCTCGGTCGACGCGACCCTCGAGCATTACGACGACGTTATTGCTTTCGTAGACCGCCTCCTTGCGCAAAACGGCTGCGATGAGGAAAACCGGCTCCGGGTACAGCTCGCGGTGGATGAGATCTTTACAAACATCGCAACCTACGCCTACGGCGCCGAGGGCGGCAAGGTGGAGATCACTTTTTCGTGCGAAGACGGTATCGCGGAAATCACCTTTGTGGATCACGGCGTGCCGTATGACCCGCTGCAAAAGGACGATCCCGATATAACGCTTTCCCCGGAAGACATGCAGGTCGGCGGGCTCGGTGTGTTCATCGCAAAAAATAACATGGATGCGATCTCATACCGATATGAAAACAACCGAAACATTCTCACCATGTCGAAAAATATCAGATCGCCCATGCCGGGCGCACAACGGGAAGCGAGGCAGACGGAAT
>CACYWW010000064.1:0-859 GCA_902778145.1 uncultured Ruminococcus sp. | reverse complement strand
TGAGATATACGGACCGCCTGTCCCGGTGCAGGCGGTCCGTTCGTTTTCACCCCAGACAAACCGTAATATGGGACGGATTCAGACGAATCAATACGGAAAAATTCAGAGTGCCGGGCGGATTTTTGCTGATCCTTCCGGTCTCGAAAAAAAGAAAACTTAAACTCCGTTTTAAGAACCCCTGTTACACTGACGGCAACAAAGAAAAAAGGAGCGTGCACACAATGAAAAAAACAATTGCGATTCTGCTTGCGCTCGCGGTGGTCCTGATGGGGCTTGCCGCCTGCGGCAAAACGAACGAAACCACACAAACGGTAACAGACGCGCAGGAAACCGCGACGCAAACAAACGAAACCGAATCCAATGCATCCGTCCCGGACGGTGAAGCCCCGGACGGCGAAGCGCCCGGCCAACCGCCGGAAGGCGGTCCCGGCGGAACACCTCCCGATGGAGAACCCCCCGAAGGCGGCCCCGGCGGAGCATCTCCCGGCGGAGGTCCCGGCGGCGGCAGCGGCAGCGTGACCTATGACGGCGCAACGGAGATCACCTTCGGCACGACCGAAACCGGCAAAACCTATTCCACTTCAACCGCCGACCAAAGCGCGCTGCTCATCAGCACGTCCGATGCCGTGACCGTCAATAACGCGACCGTTTCCAAGAGCGGCGATTCCGACGGCGGCGACAACTGCAACTTCTACGGCCAGAACGCCGCGGTGCTGGTGAAGGACGGCTCCACGGCCACCATCACGGGCGGCACGATCAAGTCAGACGCTTCCGGCGCGAACGGCGTGTTCTGCTACGGCGGCAACGGCGGGCAGAACGGCGCCGCCGGCGACGGCACCACGCTGATCATCAAAGATAC
>CACYWW010000063.1 GCA_902778145.1 uncultured Ruminococcus sp. | reverse complement strand
CATTTTTTCTTCCTCCATCGTTTTGATAGTACCATTATACCACATATTTTTTAGTTTGTCAATACTATGTTAGTGCATATGGGGGTGCCCACCCCTCAAAACCCCCAAACCCCCTTAACCCCTCCCTCAGAAGTATCTGAGGGGCGCACGGCAAACCTTCCCCTGTCGGGGCGCGAAGCGTTAAGAAAACTCCACGGTGTGGAGTTTTCAGCCAAAGCGGTGAAGCAATCTATGATTGCGAACCGGACAGGGGACCGTTACCTTCCCCATTTGGGGAAGGGGGACCGCTTGCGGTGGATGAGGCGAACACCATTTTCACCTTTCTAAAGTGAATCGCTTACCGTGGATGAGGCGAACACCATACGGCGGGAGAAAAGGGGTTCCCCGGCGCGAACTTGTGAGCGTTGGGGGTTCACGTAAGCCCACGCCCTACACGTCAAAAGCCCCAATCACAATTTGGGGGGATGGCGGGGGTAAGGGGGTGGTGCCGGGGTTCCCCGCCGCGAACAGCGGTGGGGGTTCACGGAGAGGGGGGCGGGGAACCCCCTGAAGCGCCGAGGAACGAGGCGCACGGAATGTCCCGAAGGGACACCGAGTAAAACGGGGCGGACGCCGTCCGGGCTCCTCCTCCGGGGGAGCTGTCGGCGCAAGCCGACTGAGGGAGTTATCCGTCAGATAGCGCCTTTTTCGTTTGAATAACTCCCTCCGTCGCGGCAAGCCGCGCCACCTCCCTCGGAGAGGGAGGCTATTCAAGGCTCCTCCTCCGGGGGAGCTGTCGGCGCAAGCCGACTGAGGGAGTTATTTTTGGAAAAGTGCCTCTGACGTTCGAATAACTCCCTCCGTCGCGGCAAGCCGCGCCACCTCCCTCAAAGAGGGCGGCTATTCAAGGCTCCTCCTCCGGGGGAGCTGTCGGCGCAAGCCGACTGAGGGAGTTATCCGTCAGATAGCGCCTTTTTCGTTTGAATAACTCCTTCCGGCGCTCCGCGCCACCTCCCTCGGAGAGGGAGGCAAGAGATCCTTCTCTCCGATCGGGATGACGGTGCACTTATCGTTCTGCATTCATAATTCATCACTCTGAATTCCCCGAAGTTTTCACTATATTGATAAATAATCTATTGACACACAACATATTGTGTGTATAATAGGATATAAGCACAATATTCAAAAGGAGGGGCTTTATATGAAATGCCCGAATTGCGGAACGTCTGAAACAAAGGTCGTCGACTCGCGACCGTTTGAGGACGGCACCTGCATACGCAGGAGACGCGTCTGCACGGAATGCGGAAACAAATTCTATACATACGAAACGGCGGAATCCACACCGCTGATGGTCGTAAAGAAGGACAAATCGCGCCAGGTCTTCTCGCGTGAGAAGCTGATGAACGGCATACTCAAATCATGCCACAAGCGCCCGGTGACGTCCGGACAGATCGAAAATCTCGTGCGCGAGGTCGAGAACGCGATAAAGGCGACCGGCAAGAAGGAGATCCCGTCGGAGCAGATCGGCAAGCTCGTCATGGAGCGGCTGAAGGACATCGACGATATAGCCTACGTCAGGTTCGCGTCCGTATACCGTGAATTCCGCGACGTTGAGACGTTTCTCGCGGAGCTGCAGGAGATCAGGGACGGAAAAACGACAAAATGAACGCCACCGTCATATATTCCGACAGGAAGACCGTGAGCATTCAGGTCAAACGGGACGGCTCCGTAACGGTCCACGCGCCCGCCGGCATGAGCCGCGCGCGAATAAACGAGCTGCTTGAGCAGCGCGCCGGGTGGATAGCGAAGCATCAGGCGGCGCAGGGCGAGCGCGAGGAGCTGACGGAGGTGTATTATCTCGGAAAGCCGTACCCCGTGAAAAGGACCGACGAAAAAAAGGTCGGCTTTGACGGGGAGTCGTTCATTTTGCCCGAGGGCGCCGACCGCGCTCAGTCGGTCGACGCGCTGTCGGTCTTTTTCAAGGCCGTGGGAAAGAAATACATGGCGGCGAAAACGGCGTACTGGGCGTCTGTCATGCGCCTGCCCGCTCCTCCGCCCCCGAAGATCACCGGGGCGAAGACCCGCTGGGGAAGCTGCGGCGGAAAGGGCGGCAACAGGATAAACTATTCGTATATGCTCATGATGGCGGACGAAGGATGCGTCGATTACGTCACGGTCCACGAGCTGTCGCATATCAGATACAAGAACCATAACGAAGACTTTTACGCGCAGGTCGCTGCGATCCTCCCCGACTATAAAGCCCGCGAGGAAAGACTGCGCGGATACGAAAGGATCTTCACGAAAAAAGGTTTCTATGATTGAATCCGGAACGACAGGGCACCTGTCATTCCGCACTCATCATTCATAATTCTTTATTTCATTTGTTTTGGAGAACAAAATGGAAAAGATAAAGTCTCTTTACGGGAAACTGAAAACAAACATAGCCCGGGCGGTCGTCGGTCGCGAGGAGGCTGTCAGGTATCTGACGGCGGCGCTGATCTGCGGCGGACACGCTGTCATAACCGACGTGCCGGGGACGGGCAAGACGCTTCTGACAAAGTCGCTCGCGTCGTCGCTTTCGCTTTCCTTCTCCCGCATACAGTTCACGCCCGACCTTATGCCGTCGGATATAACCGGTATAAGATATTTCAATATGAAGACGCAGGAATTCGAATTTCTGCCGGGGCCTGTTTTTGCGAACATCGTCATGGCTGACGAGATCAACCGCGCCACGCCGAAAACGCAGGCGGGCATGCTCGAGTGCATGGCGGAGCGTCAGGTGACGGTCGACGGCGAAAGATATCCGCTCGCCGACCCCTTCATGGTCATCGCCACACAGAACCCGATCGAGTCGTCCGGGGTATATGAGCTGCCGGAGGCTCAGCTTGACAGATTTCTCGTCTCCCTCTCGGTCGGTGTTCCCGACAGGTCTGAGACGGTCATGATACTGAAAAAATACGACAAACAGAGCGAGGCGCCTACGGTCGGGCCCGTCGCCTCCGCGGACGACGTTTCCGCCGCCCGCCTCGAGCTCGATTCCGTATACGTCGCGGACGATCTTTATTCATACATCGCGGAGATCGCGGCGGCGACGCACCGAGCCGAGGGCGTTGAGCTCGGAGCGAGCCCGCGCGCCGCGCAGGCGCTGCTTTCCGTTTCAAAATGCCTTGCGGCGATGGACGGGCGCGATCATCTCCTTCCCGACGACGTGAAGGCGTGCGCCGTGACGGTGCTTGCCCACAGGCTCGTCATGTCTGCGACCTCTTCCCTTACCCGCGGCGCCGCGGAAAAGGCGGTGCTTTCCGTCATAAACACCGTGCCGGCGCCGACGGAGGACCGCTCGGCATACAAACCGAGATGACCGCGGCGTCGTCCGGGTTTTTCGACCGCGTCAGCGAGCTGATGGAATCGTCGAGCGGAAAGCTCTTCGAATTCATCGTCGGCTCCGGCGTGACCGTCGCTCTCGTCATACTCATCATATTCGGGATAGTGCGCGGCGTCCGCGCTCTGCGCCGCTGGCAGGTCAGCCGGCTGCGTTACGAGCGCAGTTTTTCCGCGCCCGGCGTTTTTGAGGGCGACGTCTGCGAGCTTTACGAGAAGATCACGAACCCGACGCCGCTCCCGATGCTCTTCGTCGACGTCGAAACGTACGTCTACGGCGAGCTCGCGTTCCACGGCTACACGGGTCTGCGCTCGGGCGATATGCAGTATTTCATAAGCCGGTTCAATCTGCTCCCGAAAAAGACGGTCATAAGAAAAAGAAAGCTGACGGCGAAAAAGCGTGGCGTTTACGAGCTCGGCACGGCGTCGGTCGCGGTCGGCGGAGAGCCTGTATATCTTGAAACGAAGGCGCGGCTTTACGTTTACCCGCGCATCACGCGCACAACTGACACGGTCCCGCCGAGAAACACGCTCACGGGCGACGTGCGGTCGTTTTACCGCCTTATTTCCGACCCGTTCAACGTGTCCGGCATACGCGACATGGCGCCGGGAGACCCGTTCAATTCCATCAACTTCAAGGCGACGGCGCGTACCGGCGGTCAGCGCATCAAGGTCAACGAGCGCGATTTCTGCTCCGGCAGGCTGTTTATGATATTCCTGAACGCGGCGCAGCCGGCGGATCCGATAAGATCCGAAAGATTTGCACAGATCATGGAGTCGGCGCTGTCGTTTTCCGCGTCGGTGATAAAACGCGCGCTCGATACGGGCTATAAAGCCGGCTTCGCCTGCAACTGCGCGGGAGAAGGCCCTTCGCCTGTGCTCACTCTGCCGTCGGCGGGCAGGCAGTCGCTTGAGTCGGTCCTGCGCGATATGGCGGCGGTGAGGATCTATGACTGCGATATTTCGTTCTCCGCCTTGCTTTCCCGGGCGCTGCCGTCCGTGCGCGACGCGGACGTTTTCATCATAACGGCGGAGACGCTTCCGGAGCACGGCGCACTGATAAAACAGTTCAAAAAGCAAAACAACGCCGTTACCGTTTACAACACGGGGAGGTGATACGGTGAAAAAGAAATTCAGAGCCGCCGTATCGGATCCGCTTTTCATCCGCGCCGTCTGCTTTTTCGCCGCGATGGCGGGCCTCGGCGTGATCGCCGCGCTGCTTTACGGCAGGGAACGCTTCCGATACGTGCTGCAGGCGATATACGTGCTTTACGCGCCGCTTCTGTTCTTCTTCGTCCGCGACGTCATCGTCCTTTACGGAAGATACTTCCGCGAGAAAAAACAGAAAAAAGAGTCAAAAATAAAGAAAAAGATAAAGGCGTTCTTTTCAAAAATAGAGGAAAAGGTGCGCTCGGTCCTCGATATGAAGCCGAAGAGCGCATATTTCGGCGGAGAAGATGAAAGCGAGGACGCGCCGGCGCCCGAAGAGACGAAACGGCGGAAAAACCGTGCGGCGCGAGGGATCGCCTGGTCGTCGATCCGTGAAAACGAACTCAAAATACGGTATCTTTACGCCGAGCGCATAAACGGCGGGATAAAAAACGGCGCGGATATAAAGCCGTCCGACACCGCGCGCGAGGCGAGAGGAAAGCTTCAGCCGGAGGAGCGCGATGAGCTTTTGTTCGGGCTGTACGAGCGCGTCAGATACGGCGGCGGGAACGAGCCGGTCGACGACGGAACCGTAAGCTTCCTGTCCGAGAAGGCGCAGGCGCCCGTGAAGGGCAAAAAAAGGAAAAAGGAAAAATAATGGATCTCATCAAGGATATAACGGATTTTATCTTCATAGAGTCTGACGTCGGCCCGGCTGACGTGATCTTTCTGCCGGGCGGCTCCGATCCGTCTCTTCCCGAAAAAGCGGCGGAGCTTTACGCGGAGGGGATGGCGCCGCTGATCGCCGTCTCCGGAAAATACGGCAAACAGCTCGGACGCTTCAAGGGCCTCGCGTATAAACGCGAGCTGTACCCCGGCGACTACCGGACAGAGGCGGAATTTTATCTTGACGTGCTGACGAAAAACGGCGTGCCGGAAGGCGCGGTCCTCTGTGAGGACGAGGCTGAATACACGTATCAGAACGCAGTGTTCACCCGCCGGATGCTCGAGCGGCGCGGCGTCGCCGTCAGTAAGGCGATCCTCGTCTGCAAGGCGTTCCACTCGAGACGCGCCTATACCTATTACAAAAACGAGTTCCCGGATATCACGCTGGGAGTAACGCCCGTCCCCGGCTTCGGCATCTCACCCGAAAACTGGTATAAGACCGAACGCGGCAGAGCCCGCGTCGCGGGCGAGCTGGCACGCATCGGCGATCAGCTGCCGAGCCTGCTGCGCCTCACAGACGACGAAAAGGTCTGATCGTGAAACATTTGTTCGTTTTTCCGCCGGAATTCGCGTAAAACCTATTGACAAATACGGGTATTGAGTGTATAATGGAGAAAAACGAACAGACGTTCGCTTCAAGTACGGGAAGACCGATCCCGAAAATTCGACACGGATTTAATATTTCATTCATATTTTAAATTTGAAAGGTTGGAAACACACATGGCAAAGGTCAAAAAACCGGCGGATCAGGAGCTTCCGGTATCCGCGGAGGACAAAAAGAAGGCTCTTCAGACGTCCATATCCGGAATAGAGAAAAAATTCGGCAAGGGCTCGGTAATGAAGCTCGTTGCGAATACGCAGATGCAGGTCTCGTCGATACCGACGGGCTCGCTCACGCTCGACCTCGCGCTCGGCGTCGGCGGCGTGCCGAGAGGAAGGATCGTGGAGATCTTCGGCCCGGAATCCTCCGGTAAAACGACCGTTGCGCTCCACATGGTCGCGGAGGCGCAGAAGCTCGGCGGCATGGCGGCGTTCATAGACGCGGAGCACGCGCTCGACCCGATCTACGCGCGCAACCTGGGCGTTGATATAGATCAGCTCCTCGTCTCGCAGCCGGACTCCGGCGAGCAGGCGCTCGAGATAACGGAAGCGCTCATCCGCTCCGGCGCACTCGATATAATCGTCATAGACTCCGTCGCCGCACTCGTGCCGCAGGCTGAGATAGACGGCGAGATGGGAGCGTCGCACGTGGGCCTCCAGGCGAGACTCATGTCGCAGGCGCTGCGCAAGCTCTCCGGCGTCGCGTCGAAAACGAACTGCGTCGTCGTCTTCATCAACCAGCTGCGTGAGAAGGTCGGCGTCATGTACGGCAACCCGGAGACGACGCCCGGCGGCCGCGCGCTGAAATTCTACTCGTCCGTCAGAATAGACGTCAGAAAAACGGAGCAGCTCAAGAACTCCGGCGAGATGGTCGGAAACAAGACGCGCTGCAAGGTGGTCAAAAACAAGGTCGCGCCCCCGTTCAAGCAGGCTGAATTCGAGATAATCTACGGTAAAGGCATATCGAAGTCGGGCGAGGTGCTCGATATAGGCGTCGAGCTCGATATAATAGAGAAAAGCGGATCGTTCTTCTCGTACAACGGCGTGCGCCTGGCGCAGGGCCGTGACAACGCGAGAAAGTACCTCGAGGAGCACCCGGATATGATGAAGGAGATCGAGGAAAAGATCAAGGCGAACGCGGAGGCTGTGGAGATCGAGACCGGATCGTTCGAGCTCGGCGACGATGATGACGAGTCCGATGAGGACGCGTACGTCCTCAACACCGGAGCGCTCGACATAAGCGCCGACGATGAATGACGACAAGGCTTATAAAGCCGCGGTGAGGATTCTTACCGCTTCCGATAAAACGGAGGCGGAGCTTACAGAGAGGCTGACAGGAAAAGGCTTCACGCGAGAGGAGGCGGAGTCCGCCGTGGGGCGGCTCGTCTCCCTCGGATTCCTGAATGAAAAGCTGCATGCGGAAAGGACCGTCATGCGGCTTTTCTCCGCGCATTACGGCAGACTTTATATAGAGGCGTATCTTGAAAACAGGGGCTTCGGCGCGGAAGCGAGGGAGTGCGCCGGAGAGCTTCTGTCGACGCTCGACTTCGACCGCGCCGCCGCCGAATACGCCCGCGCCTTGAAAAAAGACGGAAAGACCCCGGCGCAGATCGTCTCCGCGCTTCAAAGGAGAGGATACGAACCCTGAAGCGCCGAGGAACGAGGCGCACCATTTGTCCCGTAGGGACTCCGAAACTATTCACTATTCACTCTTCACTCTTCACTCTTCACTCTTACCTCTTAACTGAAACTGAACGTCCCGTAGGGACTCCGAAACTATTCACTATTCACTCTTACCTCTTAACTGAAAAAGCCCGTCCCGGCGGGGGATGGGCTTTTTGTATGTATGACGGGCACGCCGTCAATCTGTGGTGAAAGTCCACGTGGGGCGTAGTTGCCGACGAACCCCAAAGCGACTCCCAAGGTTTGCACCGC
>CACYWW010000062.1 GCA_902778145.1 uncultured Ruminococcus sp. | reverse complement strand
AGAGGTAACTTGCGGCGACGTTAATTTTATGAGCATACCTGCGCTCGGAAACGGCGAAAAGCTGATATGCAGGGCAAAGATCAGATATCAGCACCGCGCGCAGGAAGCAGCCATAGAAGGGCTCGACGGCGGTCGCGTCAGGTTGGAGTTCACAGATCCTGTCAGAGCTGCAGCTCCCGGGCAGTCTGCGGTGTTCTATGACGAAAATGACCGGGTGATCGGCGGCGGTATAATAGAAAGCGCCCGCTGAACGCGGCAACTTGTTAAGCAAGCATTTCCGATCATTATGAGGGAGGAAAGAGTATGCCGCGAAAGCTGTTTTGCGAGATATCTCCATTTACGTACATGTTATCCGTTGCACGCCTCACCGTTCAGAGAAATTTGAAAAAGAGGACTGTCACATCTTTACAGATTCATAAAAAAGGAACGGATGAAGACCGATAACGCTTCATCCGTTCTTGCTTTTACTGTGCTTTGTGCCCCTTTGAATCGGCTCCGCTTTTTTACGCTTTCCAGAGGCTGTGCAGGTTGCAGTATGCGTATACGGCTTCGACCTCGTCGCCTTCACAGATCGAGAAGCAGACCTTCGGCTCGTCGCCCGGGTTGAGCGCCTTCCTCTGGTTGCCCTGCTTTGTCTTCAGGCATACCCATTCTATGTAATGGGCTTCGGTCATCGGATGATCGACTGAGCCGACCTTCACGGAAACGGTCTGACCGTTCACTTCATAAACGGGGACGTGCTTTTCGACTGCAGCGTCCGTCGTGCCGGGGATGATCTCCTTCATGGGCTTGCCGCAGCACATGACCGGCACGCCTGTCTTCCTGACTACGGCGATTATCTGGCCGCACGTTTCACAACGGTAAAATCTGAGTTCCATATTTATCTCCTTTCAGAACATCGTGTTTCACTGATCTTTTTTGAGTGCTTCTATTTCGTCAAGTATCTTCTTGTCCTTGTAGAAGAAGAAGAGTACCGCGCCGATGAGACACGCGACCGTGGCGATTATCGCCGTGATACGGAAGCTCATCTCACCGCTTGAGCTTATGCTTTGTTCCATTCCGTTCAGGACTTCGCTGACGGTCTTGCCTGTCTCTTCTGCTATCTTTTCGGCTTCCGCCTTGTGATCGATCATGAACTGCTCGGCTTCTGCGGCGGCGGACGAGGTGACGGCGGTGAAGAGGATAACGGCGATAGCCTGACCGAGCTTCATCGCGAACGTACGCGCGGCGAAGAACATACCGCTTCTGTTCTCCCCTGTCTTCAGAGCTTCAAGCTCCGCGACGTCGGCGACGCACGCCTGCGGGAGTATGCCGAGGATCGCCATCGGAACGCCGGCGCAGACGGCTATGATTATGCCCCACACCATTCCGGGGAACCAGTTGCCGCAGATGGAGGCGAGAAGGAACACGAAAGCGTATGAGAAGAATCCGACGATTATGAGTTTCTTTTTTCCGATCTTCGTTGCCATACGGTTGATCGGAAGGTACAGTGCAAGGCTGACTATCGTCATTATCGCCATGAGCATGAAGGTGTTGCTCGCGGGGATATGCATGAGCAGCGTTTCATAATACGCGAGACCCGTCTGGAACAGCGTTACGGCGAAGAAGTATATCACGTCGCTGTATACGAATCTGCGGAACTGTCCGTTTTTGAACGTCGAGAAAAGCGATTTGAACACGGGAGTCTTCACGGGCTTCGCCTCGATATAGTCGCGCTCCTTGATGAGGAAGGAGGGAAGTATCATCGCGACGCAGGCGATCGCCGCCATTATGCCGATCGCGACTCTGATCGAGTTGGCGGTTCCGAGCGAGGCTTCGAAGAATCCCGCGAGGTTCGGAACGAGGAACGCGAGCGTGAGACCGGCGATATAGGTAAAGGAAATGTACGTGGATACGTTGATCCTGTGCTCCTGCGTGTCTCCGAATTCGGAGATGAGAGCGTTGTACGGCGTGCAGTAGATCGTCATGAACAGATAGAACAGGATCAGGGTGACGAATATGATGATGTCGTTCAGGACCTCGTTGCCCGGCACCTGCGGGAATACGAACACGCCGACGGTGATGACGGCGAACGGGATCGCGATGACCTTCATGAACGGTATGCGTCTGCCGCCTTTGAAAGTGCTTCTGTCGGACCAGCTCGCTACGAGCGGGTCGGTGATCGCGTCGAACACTCTTCCGATCATCATGATAATGCCGAAGATGGTAAGACCTAAAAAGAATCTTTTCTGGGTGATGAATCCGTTGCCGAAAATACCGGAGTTGTCGGAGCCGAGCGCGGGGATGTAGTAATATACCATCCAGCTCGATATGAGTCCGGAAAGCAGGCTCCACCCGAACTGACCGACGGCAAATAACCACAGCAGCTTGTTTGTGATCTTTTTCTTCATGACTGTTTCCTTTCGAATATGTCTTTGTATCATAATACCATATGAAATACAAAAAATCAACCCGTTTTCGGCATTTTGCAAAAAAATAATACAACAGCTCTGAAGCGCCGGCGGCGCTTCATTCACTCCCGCCCCCTTTGGATCCCGACGAACAAAGGAATGATGGGATTCGGTCTCGCGCCTCGACGGCGCTCGGTCAGGGGCGGCTCTGAAGCGCCACCGGCGCTTCATTCACTCCCGCCCCCTTTGGATCCCATCCGTAGCACAATAAAAAGGACGGATGAACCGTCCTTTTTATTGTGGAGCTAATGATGGGATTCGAACCCATGACCTGTTGATTACGAATCAACTGCTCTGCCAGCTGAGCCACATTAGCATATTTGATATTGACTTTTTGCCAGGATTGTGATACAATATCTTCAAGCGGGCTTTATTATATCACTTTTTTTTCAGATTGTCAAGATGTTTTTGAGTTTTTTCAGCCCGGGAAAGGAAGATTTTTTGAAGCTTACGGATTTGGGGACCGTCAGAAGACTGCTTGCCGATCACGGCGCGGCACCGGAAAAGCGGTTCGGACAGAACTTTCTCATATCGGAGCGTACCGTAAACGCCATTGCCGACGGCTGTGGCGCCTCGTCCGAAGACGGCATACTCGAGATAGGGCCCGGTATCGGCGTGCTTACCGTCGCCCTGTGCGAACGGTACAAAAAGGTCGTATCCGTCGAAATAGATAAAAAAATGGTATCGGTACTTGAGGATACGACGTCGGAGTGCGGCAATTTCACGCTTATCAACGACGATATACTCAACGTCGATCTCAACGCTCTGATCGCGGAACATTTTAACGGTATGCACGTGACGGTCTGCGCAAACCTTCCGTATTACATAACCTCGCCGATCATAATGTATCTGCTTGAGTCAGGCGCTGTTTTTGACAATATAACCGTCATGATACAGCGTGAGGTCGCTGACAGGCTGACGGCAAAGCCGGGTACACCGGATTACGGCTCCATCACGCCCGCGGTCCTTTACTACGCTGAGCCCGAAAAGATCCTGTCCGTCCCCGCCGGCTGCTTTTATCCCGCGCCGAAGGTGGATTCCGCCGTCGTGCGGATGAGGCTCAGAAGAGATCCGCGTTATGAGCCGAAGGACAGAGAGCTCATGTTCCGTATCATCCGTTACGCTTTTTTACAGCGCAGAAAGACGCTCGCAAACGCCCTGTCGGCGGATAAAAGCCTTGATAAACAGACCGTGTCGGAAGCGATCGTGCGCTCCGGACTCGATCCGCGCGTCCGCGGTGAAGCGCTCTCCCTGTGGGATTTCAGAAATCTTTCCGACGCGATGACGGCTATAACGGAAAAAAACTGAAAAGGTCTTGATTTTCCGGTCAAAAAGTGGTATAATCCGAAACACATGCCGGAAGGCGTGATATCAGCGGAGTTCGGCCTCTAAATCCTCCGCTTAACAAAACAAAACCAAGGAGAAAAAAATGAAAGAAAAAATAAGATCCGCGGCAGCGGATACGAAGCTGCTTTTCCGCAGCATCCCCTCTGTCATCACCGCGCTTTTTACCATATCCGTGGTGGTGATGAACATCCTGGCGAACAAGACGATCTATCAGAACGGCTGGCTCGCGATAGACGGAGGGATCCTCGTATCCTGGCTGTCGTTTTTGTGTATGGATATAGTCACAAAGGCGTTCGGTCCGAAGGCGTCTACGAAGCTCTCGGTCTTCGCCATGCTCGTCAACCTTTTCGTATGTCTTATGTTCTACGTTGTCAGCATAATACCGACAAAGGATGACTTTTCGGCGTTCAACACGGTCGTCGGCGGAACGTGGTTCATACTTCTGTCAAGCGCCGTAGCGTTCATCTCGTCGGCGGTCATAAACAACTTTCTCAACTGGGGGATCGGAAGGCTTTTCAGCAAAAACCCGGACGGCAAGCTGGCGTACGTCACCCGCAGCTATATATCGACCTTTATAGGTCAGTTCTGCGACAATTTCATTTTTGCCGTGCTCACGTTCACGGTTTTCGCTCCGTTATTCTGGGACGGCTTCCGCTGGACTCTTTTACAGTGTGCAACGTGCTCCGTTCTCGGCGCGCTGCTTGAGCTTCTTATGGAGGTGATCTTTTCGCCGATCGGATACGCCGTGCTCAAAAACTGGAAAAGAGACGGCATCGGCGCGGAGTACACAGAAAGGACGAAAAAGTGAAAGTATTGATAACCGGAAGCTCCGGCGGGATCGGCTCAGCCGCCGCACAGAGATTTTTGTCACTCGGACATGAGGTATGCGGTATAGACATAAGACCCGCGCCATTCAGCCACCCCGCGTATACGCATTTCACAGCCGACGTGAAGGACGCGGCGTCTTTGCCGGAGATCGGCTCCGTCGGCATAATCTTCAACAACGCGGGAACTCAGAACAGCGATGACGATATAGGCAACAACCTCAAAGGCGCGATAAACGTGACGGAAAAATATATGAGCTCGCCCGATCTCGTCTCCGTCCTTTTCAACGCCTCCGCGTCCGCCGTGTCCGGACAGGAGTTCCCGGTCTATACCGCGTCGAAGGCAGGCCTTCTCGGATACATGAAAAACACCGCGATCAGACTCGCTCCGCGTAAGGTCACCGTGAACGCGATAAGTCTCGGCGGCGTTTATACACCGCTGAACGACCCGGTCGTCAACGACCCGGAGTGCTGGGAGGCGATCATGAAGGTCACGCCGCTCAAAAAGTGGATGACGGTCGATGAGGTCGCAGACTGGGTCGTCTTCCTTACGACCGTGAACAGATCCATGTCCGGGCAGAACGTTCTCATCGACAACGGAGAATACGAGCTTAACCCGACTTTTGTATGGAAGTGAACAAAAAACGCGGACGCGGGGCTGTACTGCCGCCGTGTCCGCGTCTTTCGGAGTGAAATTTTATGAGCGCCGGTCATTTGCGGGGAAAATGTTGTTGACAACACGGATGTTTTGTGCTATACTTACATGGAAAGAGATATATCGGAGCATCCCGCTGTGCGCCGGACTCCCGGGGTCCTCACGGCGGCGATGAAAGATAAAACTCAAAAACTCAAAAAGGAGAATAATATGGCAAGAAAGAATTTCGGAGCAAAGGCTTACAGCTATCCGCAGCCCGTATGGATCATAGCAACTTATGACGAAAACGGCGAGCCGGACGCTATGAATGCCGCGTGGGGCGGCATCAGCGAAGAAAACGAGGTCTCGGTCTGTCTGTCAGCCGGACACAAGACGTGCAAGAACTTTGAAAAGACCGGCGCGTTCACCGTAAGCATGGCTGACGCCGCTCACGTCGCGGGGTGTGACTACGTAGGTATCGCCTCCGGCAACAAGACGAAGGATAAATTCAGAAGAGCCGGTTTCACGGCGACGAAAAGCGGGCTCTGCAACGCTCCGATCATAAACGAGCTTGCGGTCTGCATAGAGTGCAGGGTAAAGAGCTACGATAAAGAGACGTGCATCCTCAAGGGCGAGATACTGAACGTCAGCGTGGACGAATCCGCGCTCACCGACGGCAAGGTCGACGTTTCGAAGGTAGCTCCCATCTGTTTTGATCCGTTCAACAACGCGTATCACGTAATAGGAGAAAAGGTCGGTGACGCGTGGGGATCGGGAAAGGATCTGCTCTGATGAAAAAATATCTTCTTCCGGACGGGATGAAATCGTATAAAGCGAACCTTCATTGTCACAGCACGAATTCGGACGGGCATTTTACCGTTGAATTCCTGAAAGAATACTACCGCGATAACGGTTACAGCATAGTCGCGTTCAGCGATCACAACGTTCTCATCCCGCATCCCGAGCTTATGTCGGACGATTTCATCCCGCTTACCGCCACCGAGATCGACGTGAACAAGCACGGCACCGAATGCTGCTATCACCTCAACTTCTTCTCGGAAGACAGAAACAAAACGGAATTTCCTCCGATAGATCGCGTGTATTCCGTTGAGGGGATAAACAAGATCATAGAGATCGGAAACAAAAACGGGTTCCTCTGTCAGTATAACCATCCGCGCTGGTCTCTTCAGACAGCGGAGGAATACAGGGATCTGAAAGGGCTCTGGGGCTTTGAGGTGTTCAATACCGGATGCGAGCTCGAGATGCACGACGGCTGGGGCGACCGCGAATACGAGGTCATCTGCCGCGACGGAGGAGAGCTTCCCGCGACGACCGCTACGGACGACAACCATAACTGGGCGAACGATATTACGAGCCCGTACGACGATTCCTTCGGCGGATGGACCACGGTGTTTGCGCCGGCTCTTACGTACGACGCCGTATACAACGCGCTGAAAAACGGCGATTGCTACGCCACGACAGGTCCTGAGATCCATTCGCTTTACGTTGAAGACGGCAGGCTTCACGCGAAATTCTCGCCCGCACGCTCCGTATGTCTGCGTTTTGAAACGCGGCGCACCGGTATGGTGATCAGCGACTCGGACGATCTTACGGAAGCCGAATTCGATGTTGGTGGAGAATACCGTTATTTTCGTCTCGAGGTTAAGGATTCGCACAACAACAAGGCTATGACACGCGCTTACTCGTTTGAAGAAGTGAATAAATAATATTTCAGGAGGATAAAAACATGGCAGACCGCATTGTTCTCAACACGATCTCATATCACGGACACGGTGCGATAGAGAATATCGTACCGGAGCTTCAGTCAAGAGGATGCAAAAAAGTGTTCCTCACATCCGACGCCGATCTCGTAAGATTCGGAGTCACCGCAAAGGTCACCCGTCTTCTTGAGAAGGCAGGTATACCCTTCACGGTTTACTGTGACATCAAACCCAATCCGACGATCGAAAACGTTCAGCACGGCGTCAAGTCGTTCAGGGAATCCGGAGCCGACTGCATCATCGCGCTCGGCGGAGGATCGAGCATAGACACGGCGAAGGCGATCGGAGTAATCGCGAACAACCCCGAATTCGAAGACGTACGTTCGCTTGAAGGCGTCGCGCCGACTAAAAAACACGCCGTTTTCACGATAGCCGTCCCGACGACAGCCGGCACCGCTGCGGAGGTCACCATCAACTACGTCATAACCGACGTTGAAAAGAAACGTAAATTCGTCTGTGTCGACACGAACGATATCCCCGAGGTCGCCGTCGTTGACCCGGATATGATGGCAACGATGCCGAAGAGTCTCACCGCCGCTACCGGTATGGACGCTCTCACCCACGCGATCGAAGGATATATAACGAAAGCGCACTGCACGATCTCGGATATGTTCCATCTCGAGGCTATCCGTCTGATCGCCGCCAACCTGCGCGGAGCCGTCGCGAACACGCCCGAGGGCAGAGAAGGGATGGCGCTCGGTCAGTATATCGCCGGCATGGGCTTCTCGAACGTCGGTCTCGGCATAGTCCACAGCATGGCTCACGGACTTTCCGCGCTTTATGACACGCCTCACGGCGTAGCCTGCGCGATCCTGCTCCCCGTCGGACTTGAATACAACAAGGTCGTATCCGGCAAGCGTTACCGCGCCATCGGCAAGGCGATGGAAGTACCCGGTATCGACCGCATGGATGACGAGGAAGCCGCGAACGCGACGATCGCCGCCGTACGCAAACTCTCCGAGGACGTCGGCATCCCCGCGAACCTGCACGGCATACTGAAGGAAGAGGACGTACAGTTCCTTTCCGAGTCCGCTTACGCAGACGCCTGCCGTCCCGGCAACCCGCGTGAGACGAGCGTCGCGGAGATAAGAGAGCTTTACAGAAGCCAGCTCTGATCGGGATTATATATAAAACCGCCGCACGGTGAGCCGCGCGGCGGCTTTTTTCGGCGGCTCACGGCGCGGTGAAGTATTGCCGCCATACCGCAAAGTAAAGTTAAATGTTTTACTTCACATGCGAAGCACACTTCACTTGGCAAAGCCATACTTCACGAGGCGCAGCCTCGCTTAACGTTTCGCGCAAGCGAAACACTTAGCTGAAAAAGTCCGGCGCTTGCGCGTAGGACTTTTTCTGGTGGAGGCGAGGGGAATCGGTCTCGCGCCTCGACGGCGCTCGGTCAGGGTCGGCTCTGACGTGCCACAGGCACGTCATTCACTCCCGCCCCGTTTGATTCTTCCTCCTTTTGTATTGCACAAGGACAAATAAGAGGGGAATCGGTCTCGCGCCTCGACGGCGCTCGGTCAGGGTCAGCTCTGACGTGCCCCCGGCACGTCATTCACTCCCGACCCGTTCGATTCCTCCTCCTTTTGCATTGCACAAGGACACCGACCCGTTCGATTCCTCCTCCTTTTGCATTGCACAAGGACAAAGAAGAGGGGAATCGGTCTCGCGCCTCGACGGCGCTCGGTCAGGGTCGGCTCTGAAGCGCCACCGGCACGTCATTCACTCCCGACCCGTTCGATTCCCCTCCATTTGTGTTGCACAAGGGCAAAGAAGAGGGGAATCGGTCTCGCGCCTCGTTGGCGCTCGGTCAGGGTCGGCTCTGAAGCGCCACCGGCGCTTCATTCACTCCCGACCCGTTCGATTCCCCTCATTACAGTTCGCAAAACTAAAAACGGTCCCGTTTGGGACCGTTTTTAGTTTTGGTGGAGGCGAGGGGAATCGAACCCCTGTCCGAAAAGTCATCCTCAAGACTTTCTACGGGCGTATCACGTCTTTTGAAATTCCCCTTGCCGGACGCCAGCGCGCAGGCTTCCGGTTCGGGTATCTTTTTTATTTATGGCCGCTTCAAAAGAAAACCGGCGGCGCACATTTACCACTGTGTCACGCCCGCGACACGGCCGTGGTGCTCCGTGAAGGGACGCTCGCGCACTCAGGCAGCGAGAGCTACTCTATTGTTGTTAGCGTTTATATTTAAATTGCGGCTTTTATAGAGGTACCGCACCTCTGCCCGCTTATCAAGATTCCGGCTCCCCGTCGAAACCTTTACGCCCCCATATATCAACCGGTCAATCTGCCGTTTGATTTTTCGGCTCTTTCTATGTCGCGGGCGGCGCGTTTTTTCGCGTCGTCATCGCGTTTGTCATAAAGCTTCTTGCCCTTGCAGAGCCCAAGCTCTATTTTTACCCTGGAGTTTCTGAAATATACAGACAACGGGATCAGCGTGAGTCCTTCCTGGTTAACCTTTCCGAAGAGCTTCATTATCTCCTTCTTGTGCATCAGGAGCTTTTTTTCGCGGTCGGGATCACGGTTGAAGATGTTGCCCTGTTCATATGGCTTGACGTGTATCCCTGTCGCGAACACCTCACCGCCTTTGATGAAACAGTACGAATCCTTCAGATTGACGTTTCCTCCGCGAATGCTCTTGACCTCAGTCCCGAAAAGCTCGATACCGCATTCGTATTTTTCAAGCACGAAGTAATCGTGATACGCTTTTTTGTTGGAAGCTATCAGCTTTATCCCGTCCTTTTTATCCGCCACGGTATCTCACCTCCTTTTTTGCCCGGGTAGAGTATTATACACCAAAAATCCGTGTTTGTCAATACCTAAATATACAGCTTCAGCGTGTCCTCTATCCAGTATGAGAACTCGGGGCCCTTGCATCCGCTCTCTATCTCTTTCATTTTGAGATACGGTTCGACGCCGTCCGACGGATCATGCCAGATATCGGTGAAAACAAAGTCGAAATCTCCGGGGAGATTTTTTTGCGCGAACCCGAAAGCGTCGCCCCGGATCACACGGATCTTGTCCCGGCACTCCATCTGCGGAAGTATTATATCGGAGAACAGCTTTATGACGTTTTCATCGAGCTCGACGACCGTGACGTCCGTCACGTCGTCCTTCAGCGCGGCGCGATATGCGAAGTAACCGAGTCCGAGCCCGAACGTCAGCACCCTGCCGTGCGCCTTTTCAACGTGCGGAAGCGTAGTTATCGTCTCGTTCGGCATCAGCGTCATCCATTCGCGGCCGTTCTGAAGCACCGCGGGATATATGAAATCACGCTCGAAATAACCGATCTTCGGCAGGATCTTCCCGTTCGGATAAACCGTCGGGTCGCCGCATACGAAGGCCTCATATGCGCGGCACGTCATGCGCTTCAGCTCCCATGAGCCGAGGCTTGCGCGGTCGAACGATATATTCCTGTAATACGGATCCGATTCGAATTCGGCGGGATCGAGCCTGTGCACCATCGGGATGAAATAATCGCGGTACAGGATCTTGTCGTCTGGATCGTTCACCGTGTCGAGCATGCAGACGGCGGCGAGAAGAGCGGAGTACGCAAGCTCGTCTCCGCCTGTTTTTTTGTACAGTTGTTCGTTAATGAAGCGCGGTGCGGCGTTGAGATACAGCGACATACACTCAAAAACGCGGGCATTCAGTTTTTTGTGATCCAATTTGATACTTCCTTATCCGTATTTATCCGAGATTGCTGAACTGCCAGGCGGACGACGGGACGCCCGTACCGGAGCAGAGAGAAAGCGTTTCCGGAAAACTGTCGCTGCGAGCTGTGTTATAGCCTGCCCACAGCATTTTCGTAAGTGTTTTTATCTCTATCGTATCGGAGCTTATTATCCTGACCGACAGCGGATCGACCCATACGTCTTTTGTTATGACTTTTATTCCGGAAAGTTTTGTACCCGTATATTCAAGTCCGCCGCCAACGTTCGTGAATCTGACCGTCGCGGTCCTGCCTCCGTCGGAAAACGTACACGATACGGCGCGCGGTCCCTCCGTGTCTTCAATATTGCCGATACCGTACGCGTTTGCGAGGATGATATCGCTCATTCTTGACGATATTTCCCATTTATTATAAGGGTGCAGGTTGTTTGCGTAGGTTTTGTCCTTCCACAGATCGGACGACGTGCAGATATGGGCGTTATTCAGCTTTGTCGGGATCATACCCATATTCATCCTGACCTGCGCGTAATCGAAATTCGTATATATCGGCGGGAATTCGACGATATAAACGGGATAATCGTGATTTATACAGTTATGCTTTTCGCGGTAATATGTTATCATCGCCGCAAATCTGTCGGCGTACAGAAAGCAGTTGTTGTTGGCGATCTGACAGTCGGATTCACCCTGATACCAGATTATGCCGCTGACCGGCATGTTCTGAAACGCGTACATATAATGGTTATACATAAACGACGAGGGGTGCATATTAACGCCCGCGGCGCTGTAAACGCCGTTATTGCACGTGCTTATCCCGAGCGTATCGCGCACCTCGTTCGGCATGAACGCGTGCAGCGCACAGCCGTTGCCGTCGAATTCGATAAGTCCGAACGGGACCGTGCCGCCGAGCTTTTCATACATCTGATACGCCGTGAAATAACCGATCGCGGAGAAGTCGAGCGCGCCATGCTCGGGGTATTCCCAGCCGCGCGGCTGCACCGCGTCTTTGTTCACGTCGTTCGTACCCTGCGTGAGTCCGGCGTAGTCGGTGCCGAAATAGCTCCTGTTGAGCCTTATTTTCATGTCGTTTGAGATCCTGATATTCCTGCCCGCGGAGGAGGCAAGCGGCTCGTTTTTGATCACGGATACCGAATAATCGATATTCGACTGACCGACGACCCAGTAGACGTCGCCTACAAGAACGTCCTCGAACCTTTTTTCAAAACCGCTGCCGGATACCGTCAGCGTCTGACCGGACGTGTTTTCGCCGAGCGTTCCGTTGAGCGTTATCATCCATTCGCCGTTTTCTATTCTTGACGTGCCGTAAAGCCCGGCGAATTCCGCGCGGATGAGCTTCCCGTTTTCGGATGAAGGAGCCCAGCCCCATATCCTGACCGGCTCGTTCCTCTGTATCACCATACCGTCGCCGAACGCGCGGGAAACCGTGAAAGTGTCCGCATAAACGACGCCGGGCAGATCGCCGCCGGATACGTATTTGAAAAGCGCCGTCACATCTTTGTTATTCACCGCGCCGTCGACGTTAACGTCGCCGCGGCCGCCCGGTATGACTTCCCCGGATGATACCGCCCGGAACAGTGTCATGACGTCTTTATTGTTTACCGCGCCGTCTCCGTTCACGTCGCCGTGAATAAAAGACAGCCCTCCGGCTGACGTTACCGAAGCGGTCAGAATGAGCAGTGCGGAAACCGCCTTGACGATCCTTTTCATATACACACCTTCCTTTTTTTCTCATCCGATTATACACCACCCGCGCGTCTTTGTCAATAAGATAAAATTAACTTTAACTTTACATCCATACACGGTAATGTAATTCTCAGTTTTTATTTGTATGATATCCTTGATACAATTGCAAACAGGAGAAGATATATGCTCAGAATAAAGGAAATAAGCAAAACGTACGTCACGGGCGATCTCGTGCAGAAGGCGCTTGACGGAGTGAGCCTCGATCTGCGCGACAATGAGTTCGTCGCGATACTCGGACCGTCCGGCTCCGGCAAGACCACGCTTCTGAACGTGATCGGCGGACTTGACAGATATGACAGCGGCGACCTTATAATAAACGGCATTTCAACGAAGAAGTATAAAGACAGAGACTGGGATTCCTACCGCAACCACACGATAGGATTCGTGTTTCAGAGTTATAATCTGATACCGCATCAGACGGTGCTCTCGAACGTCGAGCTCGCGCTGACGATCTCCGGCATTTCCCGCTCGGAGAGGAAGAGAAGAGCGAAAAAAGCGCTTGAGGACGTCGGACTGGGCGATCAGATGAACAAGAAGCCGAACCAGCTGTCAGGCGGTCAGATGCAGAGGGTGGCGATCGCCCGCGCTCTCGTCAACGATCCGGAGATACTGCTAGCGGATGAACCAACCGGCGCGCTCGATACCGATACGAGCATACAGGTGATGGAGCTTCTGAAGGCCGTTGCGAAGGATCATCTCGTCGTAATGGTCACGCACAATCCCGAGCTCGCGGAAAAATACGCGACGCGCACGGTATATCTGCGTGACGGAAAGATAACCGGCGACACGGCTCCGTATTCGGCGGATGAGCCGGAGGATGCTCCGGTCCACAGGAATATGGGCAAATCGTCCATGTCGCTCTTCACCGCGCTGTCACTTTCGTTCAACAATCTTCTGACGAAAAAGGGAAGGACGATCCTTACGGCGTTCGCCGGATCGATAGGCATTATCGGTATCGCGCTGATACTTTCACTTTCCAACGGCGTGAACACGTATATAACCGATATACAGAAGAGCACGATGACGTCATATCCGATAACGATAGACGCGCAGACGATCGACCTGAGCGGACTCATGGCAGGCTCGCGGGCGGGAACGACGGAAAATCAGGAGCACGGCAGGGACGCCGTATATTCAAACGGCATGATGCTTCAGGCCGCGTCCGCGTTCACCTCGAGCATGACGACGAACAACCTTACCGATTTCAAGAAATACCTTGAAGACGAAGAAAGCCCGATACGGCAGTATATCGGCGACAGCGGCGTCGTATACACTTACGATATAGACCTCGGCGTTTACACGTACGAGCCGGACGGGGCGCTGATAAACACGAACACGTCGGCGTCGTCTATGTATTCCGGATCGCAGGCGTCGCCGATGTCATCGATGTATGAGTCGAGCGGGCTCGCGCTGCGTACCTACGCGCAGATCCTTCCGTCGGGCGACGGTCTCGTCAGCCCCGCGGTCATTTCGAGCTACGAGCCGGCGGCGGGCAGATGGCCTGAAAAATACGACGAGGCCCTGCTCGTGCTCGACGAGAACAACGAACTCACGTATTCCACGCTGTACAGGCTCGGCTTCATACCGAGATCGGAATACGCCGATATAATGACGAAGATAGGTAAAAGCGAAGAGGTGGAGATCCCCGTGCACAGGATAACGTACGACGAGATCCTGGGCCGTGAATTCTACGTTATGACAGGCGCCGACAGGTTCGTAAAGAACAGTGACGGAACGTTTTCGGAGATCAGGGACGACAGCGAATCGTTCAAGACTCTTCTGCCCGACGCGCTGAAGCTGAAGATAGTAGGCATCATAAGACCGCTCCCGGGCACGACCGGCATCAATCTTACGATGACCGTCGCGTATACGAAGCAGCTTACGGACTATCTCATCAGGCGAACCGACGAAAGTGAGGTAGTTGCCGCGCAGAAGGCGAACAGGGATATAAATGTTCTGAGCGGACTCACGTTCACGCCGGCTGACGAAAGCGTTAAGAAAGCCGATGCGAAGAAGTACGTTGAAGGACTCGGGATAAGCGAAAAAGCCCGTCTTTGCGGCGAGCTCATGATGATGAACGTCATAGATCTGACGTCGCTGCCCGGCGTCGATCCCGGTGCGATCGGCATGGGAGGCATGACTCTCGGCGAGACGGAGCTTGCGGCGATACTCGATATGTATATGACCGCGCCGTCCGACGAAGCGCTGATCAGGATCTACGATAAATACGTCTCGTCAGGCAGCTATGAAGAGAATATGGAAGCGTTCGGCGTCGTTTCCGAGGACGCGCCGTCCTCGATAAATATATACGCCGACACCTTCGAGGCGAAGGACAAGATCGCCGAATGCATCGTCGAATACAATAAAAACACGACGGAAGAGAACAGGATAACGTATACCGATTACGTGGGACTTCTGATGTCGTCGATCTCGACGATCATAAATATCATCTCATACGTCCTGATAGCTTTCGTCGCGGTGTCGCTCGTCGTTTCGTCGATTATGATCGGAATCATAACGTATATCTCCGTGCTTGAGCGTACGAAGGAAATAGGAATCCTGCGCGCGATAGGCGCCTCGAAGCGCAACATCTCACAGGTATTCAACGCGGAGACGTTCATAATAGGACTGCTCGCCGGACTTATCGGCATCGGTGCGAGCGCGCTCCTGATAATACCCGGCAACGCTCTGATCCACCACCTCGCCGGCAGCACGGACGTCAACGCGATACTGCCATTCGGCGGCGCTGTGATCCTTGTGATACTGAGCGTGGTGCTGACGCTGATCGGCGGACTGATCCCGGCGAAGAAGGCGTCGCGCAAGGACCCTGTCCTCGCGCTCAGAACGGAATAAACAAAAACGGTCACGGCTTATGCCGACTGTTCTGAAGGACAGTCGGCAGTTATGAGTTCCGCTTACGCGAAACGTTATGAGCGCTGACGCGCGTTATGATTGCTTCGCAAGTTATGAGTGCCTGCGGCACGTT
>CACYWW010000061.1 GCA_902778145.1 uncultured Ruminococcus sp. | reverse complement strand
AAGCGCCGCGCGCCGAACAAGAAACTGGCTGAGAAGAATATGTTCTGCGACATCCTCTACTGCGCCGATTGCGGGCATAAGATGTGGTTCAACGTGTGTCATCCGAACACGAGCATCACCCACTTCAAATGCTCCAATTATAAAAGCAACAGAGGAACCTGCGAAGGCACCCACTATATCCGCGCCGATTCGCTTGAAACGGTTGTACTGATGGAACTGAAGAAGCTGACGAACTATCTGAGGGACGACGAGGAGGAATTCGCCGGCGTCCTCGAAGCCAAGACGAACAGCAGTATTGCCGCTCAGCAGAAAGCAACTCAGGAGGCGCTTCAGAAAGCCATCGTCCGCAGCAAAGACGTGGACAGGCTCTATGAGGGACTGTACGAGAATATGGTAAACGGCAAAGTCACGGAGCAGTGGTATATGCACATGTCGCAGAAGTATGAGATCGAGCGCGGCGAATTGCAGGACAAGATTAAGAATTATCGTGTTCAGCTCCTCGGTTTAGAGGATATCCGCCACGAAAAAGAGCATTTCCTTGCCGCGATCCGTACCTTCATGCGTATGCAGACGCTGACGCCCGTGCTTCTCAGAGAGTTGATCGACAAGATCGAAGTCCACAGGATCGAGGGGACCGGTAAAAACCGTACCCAGCAGATCACCATCCACTACAAATTCATCGGTGCGCTGGAGATCCCGGTGGGACCGAAAAACGAACGTCTCAAACTCGATACCCGTAGAGGCGTCGCGGTAGAGTATCTTCCCAATACCGTGACCGCCTGACAAAAAACGAGCAGACTCTTAGAGCCTGCTTCCTTACATACGAAAATCAGATAAGTTGAATATATAAAAACTGAGTGTCCATAACTCACTTGCGTTATGAACACTCAGCATGGTCGGAGTGGCCGGATTTGAACCGACGGCCTGATGCTCCCAAAGCACCCGCTCTGCCAGCTGAGCCACACCCCGATATGCGGAGGCTGCGGGAAATTTCTCTGTTTTTGCTATGATAGCACAAAAAAGGCGAAATGTCAAGATGCGGTATGAATTATATTTTATTATGCGAAAAGCATAAAATTCTACATATTAAGCAAAAACGCTACACATAAAGTCAAATATTTACAGTTGACAAAATGCGCGGTATGTGGTAAAATCACTTTGAAGTATGCTTTATTTAAAAGCGGAGACTGTGAATATGAACCCAATTGGTAAAAATAAACACACGGACGCGGATCGGAAAATAAAAACAAAAAAGCTCAATATCCGATGGATGCTTCTGGCTTTTGACATTATTGTTTTTGCCGCGTGCTTTGCCGTTATATATTTCACCGGTGAACGCGGTGCTTTTCCGTATTGGTCCGGCGTCTGCGCGATCGTCTCGGTCGTGATATTCCGGTTTATCTTCAACATATATCGTCAGGTATGGAGATACGGCGGGGTGCCGTCTTACATTAAGCTGATGCTTGCCGATCTGTTCGCATGTATTGCGGCGATACCGGCAAACCTTCTTATGCCCGCTCCGAAGATGAACACGGCCGGCGTCATAACACTGATCAGCACCGATCTTCTCGTCGCGCTCGCCGCGAGGATCGTTTACGGCTACTGTTACAAACACAGCGGGCTCAACACTCCCATCGGCAAGATCTCGAGATTTCTGCTCGGGATTTTCGGCATCCGTGAAAAATGTACCGATTCCGACGGGCAGACAGTAAAGATCGCGATAATCGGCGCCGGAAAGGACGGAACCGCGCTTGCCGAGGCGCTTGCAGCCGACGAAAACGCGCGTTACAAGCCCATCTATTTCGTGGACGTCAAGAGTGACAAGATCGGCAGAAGGATACTTGATATCGAGATCATTTCGGAGAATATGGCGACCCGTGAAAGGTTTGAAGCCGCGGGCATAACAGAGATCGTTTTTGCCGTTCCGGATATGACGTCGGAGGAGAGAAAAGCTCTTTATGATAGATATAAACGGCTCGGCTGCAGGATCAAGGTATATGAAAAGAACGCCCTGATAGCTAACGGCAGTCCGAACAGGATCCACCTGAGGGAATTCGACATCGAGGATCTTCTTTTCCGCAGGACGCACAATATCCAGGATGACGAGACCGCGAGGCATTACAGAGGCAAGACGGTCCTTGTGACCGGCGGCGGCGGCTCGATCGGCTCCGAGCTGTGCCGTCAGATCTCGAGGATGCATCCGAGAACGCTCGTCATACTCGACGTTTGCGAGAACGGCGCGTACGACATCCAGCAGGAGCTCAGGATGAAATACGGCAAGGATCTCGACGTGAGAGTCGAGATCGGATCCGTCTGCAACCGTGAAGGCGTCGAAAAGGTCTTCCGCGCGTATCAGCCGGAGATAGTCTTCCACGCTGCGGCGCACAAGCACGTTCCGCTTATGGAAAAGAACTGCGTCGAGGCTGTGGAGAACAACGTTTTCGGCACGCTGAACGTCGTTGAGGCGGCGGAAAAATTCCGCGCCGAGCGCTTCATTATGGTCTCCACGGACAAGGCCGTAAACCCGACGAACATAATGGGAGCGACCAAGCGCATGTGCGAGATGATAACGCAGTGTTATTCGCAGCATGGCACCGGTACGGTATACAGCGCGACGCGTTTCGGCAACGTGCTCGGCAGCGCCGGCTCGGTCATACCGCTGTTCAAGCGTCAGATCTCCGCGGGCGGTCCCGTCACCGTCACGGACAAGCGTATCAACCGTTATTTCATGACGATCCCGGAGGCATCCCAGCTCGTTATAAAATCCGGCGCCATGGCGAAGAACGGAGAGCTTTTCGTCCTTGATATGGGAGAGCCCGTAAAGATCCTCGATCTTGCGGAGAGCATGATCAAGCTCTCCGGCTACATACCGTATAAGGATATCGATATAGTTGAAACGGGTCTGCGTCCGGGCGAGAAGCTTTATGAGGAGCTGCTCGTGAAGACCGAGGAGCTCGACCGCACTGAAAACAGCCTTATATTCATTGAAAGAGACACGCCCCTTACGGACGCGATGCTTGAGGAAAAGCTTGAGATCCTGCGCGCCGCCGTTTCATCCGGCAGCGACGAGGAGGCGAGGAACGCTTTGATGATAACGGTACCGACGTTCCACACGCCGGACGAGGTCAACGGCAAGTATTACGAAAAGCCGCTCATATCCGTGGAGTGAGAGGAGACGACCGAAATGGACTTTGCAAAATGGATATATGACGCCGTTAAGGACGGCGTACCGGAAAACGTCGCCGCCTACTGCTTCAATCTGTATGAACGTGATGAAGACGGACGGTATGACGTACAGCTTATCGCCAGCCCGTCTTTTGACGAAAACGACCCCGATTGGGCGTGCGACGAATGCTTTACCACGGGTGAGAACGTATTCGTGATCGAAGCCGACGGATACGAAGCGGCGCTCGAGACGTTTTCTTCAATGATCGGAAAGCTCGTCTCGGAGTGTGAGCTGCCGGCGTGTTTTACCGGCAAGCGTATCGCCTACGGCTTCGTCGACGGAGACCTTTATATAGTAAGAATAAGCTGATAACGGAAGGATCCTGATATGGATAAAATGAGATTCAGACAGGTCCACCTTGATTTTCACACCTCGCCTGCGATCCCGGAAGTAGGCGAGGCTTTTGACAAGGCGGAATTTCAGAGCGCGCTGCGTGCAGGCAACGTTGATTCGATCACGGTTTTTTCCAAATGCCACCACGGTTATTCATATCACCCGACGAAGGTGAACGAGATACATCCGGGGCTCGGATACGATCTTCTCGGCGCACAGCTTCAGGCGTGCGCGGAGATCGGCGTGCGCGCGCCCGTGTACATTTCCGCCGGATTTGACGAGAAATACGCGGTGAAGCATCCGGAGCATCTTGTAAGATCCGCGCCGGATCAGGAGATCGGCTTTGACGCGCCCGGGTATCATCTGATCTGCTTCAACACGCCTTATCTCGGGCTTCTTTCGGCTCAGGTGCGCGAGGTGCTCGAGGTATATCATCCCGTCGAGATATTCCTCGATATATGCAGTATAAGAGAATGCCGCTGCGCGTACTGCGTGGAGTCGATGAAACGTAAAGGGTACGATCCGGACGACCGGCGCGACGTTTACCGCCACGGCAGGGAAGTGTATTTCAACTATACGAAAATGATAAAAGCGCTCGTCGATGAGATCTCCCCGGAAACGGCGATCTTCCACAACGCCGGGCAGATACCGTTCGGCGACAGGGAATTCGCTTCGTACGACACTCACCTTGAGCTTGAAAGCCTGCCGACGGGCGGCTGGGGCTATGACCATTTCCCGATGACGGCGTCATACAGCCGCTGCCTCGGCCGGGAATATCTCGGAATGACCGGGAAATTCCACACGACCTGGGGCGAATTCGGCGGCTTCAAGCACCCGAACGCTTTGAGGTATGAGACGTCTCTTTCACTCGCGCTCGGCGCGAAATGCTCTATCGGAGATCAGCTTCACCCGTCGTGCAAGCCGGATATGTCGACATACCGGCTGATCGGCGCCGCCTACTCGGAGGTAGAGGTGAAGGAAGAGTTCTGCCGCGACGTGACGCCCGTCACCGATATCGCGGTGCTTTCGGACGGTTATCCCGTCGGCGCCAACAGGATCCTGCTCGAATGCAAATACCTTTTCAACGTGATCGACAGATACTGCGATATAAACGGATACAGGCTCGTTATACTGCCGGATCATCTGACGCTTGACGGTGAACTTGAAGCAAAGCTTTCGTCATATCTCGATAACGGCGGCAGGATCCTTGCGACCGGCACCGCCGGATTTGACGCAAACGGATACTTTCTCGGCAAGAGTTTTCTCCGGCTCAAAGGGGAGCACGAAAACAAGCCGAATTACATGAGACCCGCCGCGCCGGACGGCTTCGTCAACGGTGTGACAGAATACCATATGTCGACCGCGTCGTACGATTTTGAAAGCGAAGGCTTCCGCACGGTCGCGTACGGGGTCGACAGTTATTTCAACCGCACGGCGGAGCATTTCTGCTCGCACAGACACACGCCGGCAAAGCCCGGCGGCGGATACCCCGGCGCCGTCGTTTCGGAAAACGTCGGTTACATAAGCTGGCGCGTGTTCGAGGATTATGAAACGCTCGGATCCCTTCATCTGAAGGAGCTCGTGCGCGTGATGATCGGAGAACTTTTGCCGGAGCCTTCGCTTGAGGCGAAAGGGCTGCCCGACCGCGGTATCGCAACGCTGATGCGGCAGGACGGCAGGCTCGTGTGCCATCTTCTGTATGCTCACACCACGGTACGCGGCAAGGGTATCGAGGTAATCGAGGATACCGTCCCGGTATACGGCGTCGACGTTTGTGTGAGAACGGATAAAAAGCCGGTATCCGTCAGGCTTCAGCCCGGGGGAGAAGAACTGCCGTTCACTTACGGCGCGGGAGCTGTCCGTTACACCGTGCCGCGCGTCGATATCCACTGTATGACGGTCATTGAATTCTGATCTCCGGGAGGCTCTCATGTTCGACCCAAAAACGAAGAAGTACCCGTATCCGGAGGACACGGGCAGTCATTACCTCATAGTCAAAAAGGATGACGGGACAGTGTTCGACGAGTCGTATCCGTACGTCGACACGACGCGGCGGATGAAGGTAAAACAGGCGCTTTTGCGCGTACTGCTTTACGGGTTCGTTTTCCCGGTCATGCGCGTACGCCTCGGTCTGCGGATAAAAGGCAGAGAAAACCTGAAAAAGCATAAGGCAGAGATAAAGGGCGGCGTCATATCGTGCGGCAACCACGTCCATATGTGGGATTATATAGCCGTGATGCGCGGTGCCGTGCCGTACAGGACGAACATCCTCGCGTGGGACAAAAACGTAAGGGGCGAAAACGGGAAGCTCATACGCCTCGTCGGCGGCATACCCGTGCCGGTGAACGATCTGCACGCCACCTCCGCTATGACGAAAGCCGCCTCGGAGCTCGTTTCCGGAGGCGGATGGCTCCATATATACAGCGAGGGAAGTATGTGGGAATATTACCGTCCGATAAGACCGTTCAAGCCCGGCGCCTCGTATTTCTCCTGCAAAACCGGCAAGCCGGTGCTCCCGCTTGCCTTCTCGTACAGAAAACCCGGATTCATACGTGAAAAGATCTTTCATCAGATCGCCCTGTTCGATCTCAACATAGGCGAGCCGTTATACCCCGACGAGTCGCTTCCGCGCGCCGCGCGTGAGCGCGATCTTACGGTCCGCTGCCATGAGGCGGTATGCCGCCTTGCCGGGATAGATCCCGCGGAAAACCCGTATCCGCCGGTCTATGAGGATTCGAAAAGAGTGGATTACTATTGATAAAAAGACACAGCCTCCTTTCCCGGGAGGCTGTTTTTTCGGAAGTTTACAAATCGTTTACAATTTTTCCTCAACCTGAAAGCCGTTTTTTGCGTTTATGGGACAGATAGGCAAAGGGATCATACGAAAGGAAACGACATGATACTTTTTATACCCGATACGCTTGACAGACCGGAGAAAGAGCTTCTCGGGGAGCTTTTTGAAAAGTACGGCAAAAAGATGTTTTCGGCGGCGAAGAAGATAGTCGGAAATACAGCGGACGCCGAGGACGCGGTGCAGAACGCGTTCGTCTCCGCCGCAAAGTGTCTGTCAAAGCTTGAGCGTCTCGACGACGATTCTGTCAGAGGATATCTTCTGACAATGGCGAAAAACGAAGCCGTAAACGTGATAAGGCACGCAGACAAATCCGTACCGTACGGGGAGCTGCCGGCTGAGGCCGATCCGTTTACCGACGTGAACGCCCGCGTGTGCGACAGAGAGGTATACGAAAAGATCATCTCGATAATGCACGGGATGGATGAAATATACAAAGCTCCGCTTTATCTTACGTGCGTCATGGGTATGACGGTGAAGGAGACCGCGGCGCAGCTGCACCGCAACGAGCAGACCGTGAAGGGCCAGATCGCCCGCGGCAAAAAAATGATCATATCACAGCTTAAGGAGGCAGGCTATGAGTTATCTTAAATATTCCTTCAAAGACGCTCTGCTCGAGTCCGCCGTTCGCGAATTCGGCGCAACGGAAACGGACGCTTCATGGTCGCCTTCCGAAAAGCTGATCAGCCGTATAAACGCTCTGTCCGCCAAAAGTAAAAAACACGCGGTCTCTCCGCTTGTAAAATGGGTCGCGATCGCCGCTTCGGCTGCTGTGCTGTTCGGTGTTCTCGCGTCGGTCAGACCCGTAAGAGAGGGGATATCGGCGCTTTTCGGCAAAACGGACGAGACGGAGCCGCCGTCATTTACCGGCTCGCAGACGTATCTTACCGAAGAAGAGACCGACCGGATGACGGAAAAGACCGGAAACGCCTATCCTTCGACCGAGCCCGAAACGGTAGTCATCCCACCGGAGACGACCGCACCGGAGACGACCGTGTCCGAGACGGAGCGCGAGCCGGAAACGCCGGAAGAGTATGTGGACGCGCTTATCGACAGATTGGCGAAAAAGGGCTATACCGCGGCGGATTGGGACAGCCTCAGGCTTATGGGAGAGACGGCGTTCGACAGATGCGTCATAAGATATATGACACAGGCCAACCGGACGAGAAGGCAAAAAAGCGTCATGTGTACGTTCGCCGCGGAATACATGAAGGAGGAGCTTGAGCAAAAAGCGCCGTCGCTTCTGAATGATACCGCGTTTCCCGTACTGTCTGACATAGCCGAACCGGATTTCTTCGGAAAATCCCTGGGTTACAATTGGATCTCCGAGTTTAAGAAGAGCGCGCGCACATACGCGGGATCACATACCGAGGAGCAGATCGAAAAAGACATGCCGATACTCCACAGGTTCATCCGACTGCTCGGAACCTGCGGCTATGTGATCGACTACCGTATAGACTATGATAAGCTGACCGTGTCTGAATGTATCGATCTGATAGTCGAGGCAAAGAAATTTGACGGAGCTTATTCAAATCTTGTTTATGATCGGAAGACAGAGACGGTCGAATACTGTGTCAAGAATTATTTCAGTGAGACGGACGGCGACCGCCGCACCGTCATGAGCTGGCTGTTCTACAGCGCGGCGCAAAACAGCGGCGCCGGTATGTCCGCGCTCGTCGGACGTGATACGGTGCGTTCGCTCGTGTCCGCGGGCGGATCCGTCAGCGTTACGGACAGCACGGTCTTCGCGAATGCGCAGACGATCGAGCCTCTGATCGCCAGATACGCGGATCTCGCGAGAAAAGAAGCGAAGAATTACCATGAGGACGTGATGAGGTATGATTTCCCGTGCACGTATCTTCTGCTCAACGCTATGGGATTCAACGACTATAAACCCGGCAAACCGGATATCGCTTTCTACGCGCGCGACGCGATCAGGGCGGCGGGAGAATTGTACCTCGCTGTCACCGATGGCTTTGTACCGGAGGCGCTGTTCGACAAGACTCGCCCGATCGAAAGCGACGCGGAACGCGAGGGCTTGCCCGAGCGGATGCGGTCGGATTATTACGAGTACGTCCCGCTGTCAGATTTCTACGCGTATTTTGATAAGTATATCGACAGGAGGATCACGGAAGGCAGCCTCTGCAACAACGACTGGTTCAACGTTATAGGCGACAGAGTTTATATGTTTTGCGGCGGCCCGCAGGAAATCGTATCGGTGCATTACCGTACGGCAAAGCTCGTGGAACAAAACGAAAACACGGCGAAGATCGCGGTCAACGTGTCTCTGCCTCACGGAATGCTCTCATATACGAGAACCATGATATTTGATATTAAAGAAGACGAAGGCGGCATACGCGTCACAGGCGGTATATTCCTTGAAAGATTACTTAATCACGAATACAGCAAAGCCGGCGCCGTATCGTATATAATCCCGACGTACCTTTTGATGCGTGAGGCGCAGTACAAATTCTGCAGCTTCAGCGACGGCGCGTTATACAACAGCTATGACGAGGTGCCGGAAAAGTTCAGAAATGTACTGACAAGCGGCTTTGACTATCCACTTTATTATTGCACATATTATTATAATTCATATGAACTTGACAGATATGCCACAAAAGAAGCGGGAGAGGCGATCATAAAAAGGACCGACGTATACGACGGAAAGGCGTTATATCCGGACAAAGCAAAGATAACTCATACACCTGCGTTTGATTACGGCTTCTCTGATTATGAAAGGTACGGCTTTACGGATATCACGCCATTCGACGTGCTTCTTGCCATGGACGTTATCGGGTGTTCAGACGAGAGAATAATCTTCTCCTTGGATTTTATAAAAGAGGAAAACGGAAGATCCGAAAACGTAACGTATACGTTCGAGGTGATAAAAACCGTTAATGAGTACGGTTATGAATTCGGCAAACTCGTCGGCGGAACGTTCGTCACGGACGTCATAATGAAATAAAAAAACCGCCCGGCGGCTGTTGAACAGAACCGTTAAAAACGGACATTGAAAAAAAGAACCTCCTATGGTATAATGAAGAAAAAATACCGTAGGAGGTTTTGATATGGCCAGAAGTTATC
>CACYWW010000060.1 GCA_902778145.1 uncultured Ruminococcus sp. | reverse complement strand
TGGGTAAAATCTTAGCGATATATCGTGAAAGGGAGGGTCGATCATGAACACGAAAGAAGCAGTTGCCGAGAGGATCATCCAGATCTGCAAGGAGCGCAATATGGCGATCAACGCGCTGGCAAACATTTCCGGCGTTTCGCCGTCCACCATTTACAGTATGCTGAACGAGAAGAGCCAGAACCCGGGCGTCGTTTCGATCAAGAAGCTTTGCGACGGTTGGGAGATTAGCCTTCGCGAGTTCTTTGATTCACCGCTCTTCGACGGCCTGGAGCAGGAGATACAGTAATCGCTTATAAAAGACTACCGCCTTATCAGAGCAAAGTGCTTTGATAAGGCGGTAACTTTTTTTCGGCAGATTTATGGTAAACTCAAAAATCTGCCGAAGTTTTTCTTTTGATTCGAACCCCCGAAAGGTATTAAAAACGCTGTGATTTCGAGTCACGTATGAAGAATGTAATCTTGGGTAATCTTATGTGCTTTTCAAGCATTCTTGTGATAATTCTCGCGTCGGCAAAAGCGCTGGCGCCGGCGCACGAAATTCCGGAAACGCCCTATTTTCAAAGGTTTTCTCCGTTTTTTGATTTTGCGGATTTTTTTACAGAAAAGGGAGAACTCGGGGAGAAAACGCGTGATTCGAACCCAAATTCATACGTCGTTTTCGATTCCTTACTTCAGCCGGTTTTCCCGTATTTGTCTTCTATTTCAGTTTTTCTATCGCTTCGCCGATATCCCCGTCGATGCAGATCGAGCGGTCGGCGATCTCCTCGGGCGTGACCGCCTCGCCGTAATTGATACAGGCGTAGGTCGCGTCAGGATCCTTCGCGGTCATCTGCCAGAACGGATATTTGATGATGACCGGCGTGTTGTAGCCGACGCCGAGTTCAAGGAAAAGCACCTTGCCTTTGCGGGTGCGAAGGAAGTTTTCGTATCTCGCCGCCGCTTCGTGCCAGCCATCGTCCTCGACGAAGGTATCGTCCGAGCGCAGGTTCATCGTCATCGGCTCGCCGCAGACCGGGCATTTCGGGATCAGCCCGGTTGGAATACACATATCCTTCTGCTCTTCGACCATACGCCGAATGATCTCTTCGTTTTCGTAGGTTTTATCATGGCACGGCACGCTGCATTGAAACAGTCCGTAATCGCCCTGCGTGTAAAACAGCCGCTTTTTATCAAAGCCCGCCTTCTGAAAACAGTGGTCGACGTTCGTGGTTATGACGAAATAGTCCTTGTCCTTCACCAGCTCGAACAGTTCGTTGTAAAGCAGCTTCGGCGCGTCCGTGTAGCGGTTGACGAAAATGTATCTCGACCAGTACGCCCAGAATTCCTCTCTCGTCTGATAAGGGTAAAACCCGCCCGAATACATATCCTTGAAGCCGTATTTCTTCCCGAAATCGGAAAAGTATTTTTCAAACCGTTCGCCGCTGTAAACGAAACCGGCTGAGGTGGAAAGTCCGGCTCCCGCGCCGATCACGACCGCGTCGCACTCGTCGAGCGCCTTTTTCAGTCTTTTGATATTATCCGAGTAATTCCCGGTAGATGCCGTAATCTTCATCCTTGAAAACATTGAATATCACCTCGATTTTGCTGTGGGTCTTTGCCTTGTATTCGCGTACCGTCTGTACCGCGATCTGTGCCGCGCGCCTCTGCGGGAAACCGAAAACGCCGGTGGAAATACAGCAGAACGCGATACTGCCGAGCCCGTTTTCCTCCGCGAGCGCAAGGCATGACTTGTAACAGGACGCGAGCAGTTCCTCGTGCCTTGCCGTCAGTCTGCCGTTCACGATCGGTCCGACGGTGTGAATGACGTATTTGCACGGCAGATCATAAGCCGGCGTGATCTTCGCTTGCCCGGTCGGTTCCTCGTGTCCCTGCTTTTGCATGAGCTCGGCGCACTTGTTGCGAAGGCGCAGCCCCGCAAAGGTGTGAATGCAGTTGTCAATGCAGGTGTGCATCGGAACGAAGCATCCCAGCATCTGTGAATTGGCGGCGTTCACAATGGCGTCGACGGCAAGGCGCGTGATGTCACCCTGCCAGAGATAGACGCCGTCTTCGACGGATGTAAGATCGGCAAGACGCGTGATTCCTTTCGCCGCCGTTTCCTCTTTCAGATAGTCGCTTTCGATCCCGATATACTCGTCGGAAAGCGGCGCCGGAAGCCGGACGTTCATAAGCGAGCGCAGCAAATCCTTTTGTCCTTTTTCGTCAGCCGGTATTTCGATATTTCTGTATCTCGGCTGCTCGGAAAGGAGCGTTTTTATCAGATACAGTCTTTTTTCTTCGTTTGTCATATCAAATCTCCGATGATCCATGATTTTTGCTGAACGTCGTTTATCACGTCGTCCTTTTCGTAATGTCCGATCAGAAACGGCGAGGTCGGATCGTGGCGGCGGCTCTGCGCCAACACGACGGACGGCTCGGCGTTTGCGTAGCAATATTTGCATAAGTGTTTGCAGGTGTTGTAAGCGCCGATATCGCAGGAAAGATAGCAGGCGCATTCCGCCCGTGCGCCCTTCTTTTTCGGCGCATTCAGTTTTTTGCCTATAGCTTTTTCGTAGTCGCCGATCCGCATACAACCGCCGCAGTCCGCGCCGTAAGGCGCAAGCTCGTCTCCCTCGGCGCAGGGCTTGAGCGTCATACCGTGTGTGGCAGCGATTTTAACCATTTCCCTGCCGAGCGAGAGCCGCTGTTCCTTTGTGACTTCACGCGCCTCCGGAAAATTGCGCTTGACCTTCGCGTACAGGTCGATGAAGCTGATAACGGCGGTCTTTGTGAAGCCGTCGAGCGCCGCCGCTATTTTCTCGAACGCGCGGAGATGATACTCCATGGAATACTTGTCTGTGATGAAGATCGGATCGTACCGCCAACCGACAGAATTCACGCCGACGATACCGGATAGCTTTTTGAAATCTTCGAGCGTCTGATGTTTGTCTTTCACGTTCGGCTCGACGTCGCGGGCATACGGTGTGATCGTGACAAACCAATACTGCCCGTAGTCTTTCAGCAAGTCCATATACGGAAACATCGGGGCGGGATTCTTGGTGCAGAATCCGATGCAGTCGACGACGGACGGATCGAGGCGATAGCGGCTGACCTGCCCGGGATAATACGGATTGCGCACGCAGACAAAGCCCTCGCGCAGTCTGTTTGCAAACCAGTCCGCGTAAAACGCCGGAATATCCGTTCTTTGTCCCGTATTGATGATCATACCGGTTCACCACCTTTCCTGTTCCGTAATCAATTATACGGATCCTGAAAAAGAATTCAAGTACGCACTTTTTTGTAACCGCTTTTTTTGGGGGAATATTCTGTAAATTCATTGTATTTTTTCAGCAAACCGTCTTGAAAAACAGGGCATGTTGCAGTATAATTTGAATGTAACATTCAAAAAGGAAGTATTGGGGGCCTCTATGAAAACAAAAGAAGAATTGCCGGATTGCCCGGTGGCGACGACCGTCGCGCTTATAGGCAACAAGTGGAAACTGCTCATCATCCGTAACCTGCTCGTCCGTCCGTGGAGGTTCAACGAATTACATAAGAGTCTTGACGGGATCAGCCAGAAGGTGCTGACCGAAAGCCTGCGTCAGATGGAAGCCGACGGGATCATCACACGAACCGTTTTTCCCGAAGTCCCGCCCCGCGTGGAATACGCGCTATCCGAGCTCGGCGAGAGCATGCGCCCGATCCTCGATTCAATGCAGGCGTGGGGTAACAGTTACAAAGCGACCCTGAACAACTGAATAGCATAAAGAGCGGCAGAGACAGATCGTACTCCGCCGCTTCTTTTATCGGGATCGCAAACCGGAAAGCATAGCGCGTTTCATCGAGTACACAGAAAATTTACAGTTTTTGATTTGAATTGTCGCTATATACCGACAAGTGACCCCGAAGACGAAAATTTGTTCGCTAACCCTATTGCAAAATGCGAAAAGTCGTGCTATAATACCCACACAACTGAATAATGATCTTTGTAACGCGTAAGCGGAGCAGCATTGAGTTGCACGTCAGCCGCAAGGCTGAGAGTATCAGGCGTTTGTTCTGATTAGACTACCCAGGCACCGTATGAAGAATGAAACAGAGAAATCTGTTTTATTGTCGTGCGGTGTTTTTTGTTTCCGCATACGCGCTTCATATGGTGTTACGAGTCCCTTCCGGCTTACGCTTGGAAGGGATTTTTGTTTGTCCGAAAAAATTTCGGGAAGCAGGAACAATTCCGAATTCTCGCATTGTTCTTCATACGGGAAAGAAAAATCAAAGTTCTTTCATTCAGAGGGTTTAAAAACGAGGGGGTGTTTTTGTATATGGTGAAGGATATCCGATCCTACAGAAAAAACTGAATACTTTTTTCGACACATGGGTGTATTTTCCCACCCCTTTGTCCAAAGAAGATGAGGGGATTTTTCAAAAAATTTTCCGATCAGGGCTAAAAAACAGCTACCCCTTGTCCTAAGAAGATGAGGGAAGTTTGTAAACAATTTGAAAATCTCAGAAAAAGTTCTGTCGAAAAGGTTGTTTTTTTGAACCCCTTTGTCCAAAGAAGATGGAGGGTATTTACTCTCTGATGATCCTTGACAACTGAATGACCGTCCGAACGGGATATGACTTTGCCATGACGCCGAAAGGCTGAGCAAGGCAACGCTGCGGTGAGACTCCGGGGCAGGCACACAAAAACGGCGTTCGGGTAAAGCGGCAACTACATATTTTGATAACTGCCCCCATTTTTGAATACTGCGCCCACCTATGTGACCGGCTTTTACATACGGAGCGATCCGTAAATTTATTAAAGGAGGATTTGTCATGAGAACAAATTCCAAAAACGGGCTGAACAAGCCCAACGACGTCATTGTTTTTGACATCCCGGAAGCGTCGGTCACAGACAGAGGAAGGGCGAAGAAACTTCGGTATCTGAAACGTGCGAAAGGCGTGACACACGTCGGCTCGGTACCGTCCTGTTGGGACGGCGGCAAACTCGTCATTCGGAAAGACGATCTGATGAAGTGTCTCTTCGGACCCGACGGGGAGGGAGGCAGATGAATGGGCTGAACGGAACGGACGCGTTCGATCCGCGCATCGCATGGCGTGAGGGGTTCGAGAGTATCGACGCCGCGACGCTGCTGGACAAGCCCCTGCCGAAAAGCAACTTTCTTGTGGACGGGCTGATCCCGCAGGGCGTGCATCTGATCTCCGGCTCAGCCAAGATCGGCAAAAGCTGGCTGATGCTCGACCTTGCGCTCAAGCTCGCGGCGGGTGAACCGTTCTGGGGTATGGAGACGGTAAAGTGCGGCGTGCTTTATCTCAGTCTTGAGGACACGCTGGCGCGCATCCAGAGCCGCCTGATGAAGCTCACCGACGAGGCTCCGTCCAACCTGCGTTTCGCGGTGACGGCGGGAACGATCAGCAACGGGCTGGACACCGAGATCGGCAGTTACCTGCACACCTATCCGGACACCAAACTGATCATCATCGACACGCTGCAGAAGATCCGTTCGCAGAAGAACAACGCATCGGGCGGAATGTACGCAAGCGACTACGACGACATCTCCGCCTTGAAGCAGATCTCCGCCGCGCGCGACGTTTCCTTCCTGCTCGTCCACCATCTGAGGAAGCAGAAGGACAGCGACGTGTTCAATCAGGTCTCCGGGTCGTCCGGAATCACCGGCGCAGTGGATACCTCGTTCGTGCTCATGAAGGACAAGCGCGAGTCGGAGATGGGCATCCTTGTCGCGACCGGTCGCGATATCGAAATGCAGCAGATCGTTCTGCGGTTCGAGAATCTGCGCTGGGTGTTCGTGGAGCGCAACGACGGAGCGGAAATGATGCGGGAGAAAGCGCCGCCGTTTCTGAACGACCTTGTAAAGTTCATGCGGGACAAAACCGAATGGACGGGTACGGCGACCGAACTGATCCAGGCAACGGGAGATCCTATCATGTCGCCGGTCGCGGTGAAGAACGCAATCGTGGAGTATTACAACGATATTCTGAAGCCCGCCGGGATCGAGTTCGAGACACACAGAAAGAACAGCGCGCGGCTCATCACGCTTCGCAAAAGTGACGCGAGTGACGCCGGTGACGACCAAAACGGGATGCACCCCGATAATGCCGTCACGCCTGTCACCATCGTCACCGATGACCCCGCAGACTCTCGCGGGAGCGGTTTAACAAGCACTGGATTTGTGTGCACAAATCCGCTTGTCAGGGAGATCCCTGAGACCCCGGGAGGTGACGCTCATGACTAAAAACAACCGTGGTGTCGTCATCAAAGTGCGGCTGACCGCTGAGGAAAAAGATCTTCTCAAAGAGCAGTCCGAGCGCACCGGCAGGAGCATGAGCGACATCGTTCGCTCGGCTTGGAAGAAGATGAAGATCGTCGAATTGCCGCCCGCAGACTTCTCCGAAACGGTCGTTCAGCTCCGTCGCATCGGCAGCGATCTGGGGCAGCTCACCCGCACCGCAAACGCGGGTGAGGTCAATATTCCGGAGATCAGGAAGACGCTTTCCGAGATTTCCGCGCTCGACCGGAAGCTCACGAAGATCCTTTCGGGAGGTGGTCTGTAATGGCTGTAACGAAGATCTGGCCGGTGCGGGACCGCTTCGACAAGGTGCTCGACTACGCCGCCAACGCCAAGAAGACCGACGCGGATATCGAAAAGTACCACGCGCTCGACGGCGTGATCGATTACGCGGCGGACGGCGACAAGACCGAAAAGTGCTTCTACGTCAGCGGCGTCAACTGTCTGCCGGAGAACGCGAAGGAAGCCTTCGCCGCCACGCAGAAGCGCTACGGCAAGACCACCGGCAAGGTCGCCTACCACATGTATCAGTCCTTCGCGGAGGGCGAGGTGGACGCGGATACCGCACACAGGATCGGCGTGAAGCTGGCTGAGGAAGTCTTCGGCGACCGCTTTGAGGCGCTCGTCGCCACCCACCTGAACACGGATCACTTTCACAACCACATCGTCATAAACGCCGTTTCGTGGAAGGACGGGCTGAAGTACAACGACTGCAACGCGACCTATGCGAAGATCCGCGAGGTCTCCGACCGGCTCTGCCGAGAGTACGGCTTATCGGTCATCGAGCATCCGCAGGGCAAGGGGATGAGCTACGGCGAGTGGAAGAGCGAGCAGGAGGGCGTACCCACCCTCCGAAGCAGTATCCGCGCGGCGATAAACGTTGCGGTCAAGTGCTCCGTCACTATGCCGCAGTTCGTGAACGCTATGGTCGATATGGGCTTCATCATCGACGAGAGCGGCAAGCACGCGAAGATCAAACACGCCGGCACGGAGCGCTTCGTCCGCTTCAAATCACTGGGCGAGGGATATTCCGTCGAGGAGATCATCAAACGCGTATACGCCAACAACGGACGCGCAAAGTTGGAGCTCCCCGAGCAGGACGATCCGAAAAACGTGTTCGAGGGTGAGGAGGAGCCGGTCCGCATCATGACCTTTATCCAGCTCTTCCGCTCCTACGACCGGGCGATGAAGATCGCGAAGGAGCGCCCCTATCAGAACTTCCGCGTCTACTATCTCGTCCGCCAGGATTTCAGTGCCAAGCGGCTGTATGAGGACACGCTCGACCTGCTTGTCGATCACAATCTGAAAACCGCAGAAGACGTCATCAACTACAAGAAGGAGGCGATGGATCAGATCGACGAAGATATGCGGCTGAGGAACGAGATGAGAAACTATCTGAAACGGGCTGAGGGAGCGCACGATCTCATCGAAGCGGACAAGGCGCGGTTCAATATCGGCATTTATTCCATGCGGCTCGCAAAACTCCGGCGCGAGGTCACGACCTGCGACGAAGTGCTGGAGAGGAGCCGTCACGTTCGAGACAATCTTAAGCGCATCGAGGATAACGATTTCCGCGGGGAGCATATCACCCGCAAAACGAAAAACAAGGATAAGGAGAGTAAAAACAGATGAGCAAAGTAAAAAAGATCGATCTCGGGATGACGGCTTACGACGAGCTGTTCATGACCGACGAGGAACGCAAGGAAAACCGGCTGCCGAAGATCTATGAGGTTCCGCTGTCGGAGATCGACGATTTTCCGGAGCATCCCTACCGGGTGCTGGACGACGAAGATATGGAGGCGCTTATGGAGAGTATCAAGGAGCGCGGCGTGATCACGCCGGCGCTGGTCAGAAAGAAGGACGACGGCAGGTATGAGATGATCTCGGGGCACCGCCGCAAGCGCGCCTGCGAGCGTCTGGGACTTCCTTCGATGCGTTGCGAACTGAAGGATATCAGCCGGGACGAAGCAATCATCCTGATGGTGGACAGCAACAGTCAGCGGTCGGAGATCGCGCCGTGTGATAAGGGACGGGCGTATCAGATGAAGCTGGAAGCAATCAAGCGTCAGCAGGGCGAACGGACAGATTTAACTTCTGTCCCAGTGGGACAGAAGTCTGAAACCAAGTCTTCACGCGAGAAAATTGCAGAAAATGCGGACGACAGTTATACCCAAATCCAGCGCTATATCCGCCTCACGCACCTTGTTCAGGAGCTTCAGGATTTCGTGGACGAGGGCAAGATCAAAATGCGCCCCGCGGTGGAGCTTTCGTATCTCGACGAGGAAGCCCAGCGGGACGTGGTGGATCTCATCGACGAGACCGAGGCGTTCCCGTCCCACGACCAGGCGATCCGGATGCGCAAAGCGTTCGACGAGGGCAATCTTGACTACAACGCCGTGGATAAGATCATGAAAGAGGAAAAGCCCAATCAGAAGCCGTCCTACAAGCTGAAATACGAGGATATCAAGGCGTATTTCAAGCCCGGCGCCGACTTTGAGGTGGTGCTTCGCGATATCCTCAAGGGGCTGGAGCTGCTCAAAAAGCAGCGCGCCCGCGAAAACCGGGAGGCGCGCTGATGGCAAAGAAGAAAAAGGACCCCACCCCCGAGGAGGAGCGCCCGTCCGTTCATGAAATGCTCGGCAGGGCGGGCGGACACCGGGAATACAAGATCGGCGGCGTCACCTACGTCGTGGACGGCAGGTACGCCGAGCCGAAAAACGACGGCACGGACAAGACGTTCAAAGACCGTATCGAAGACTTTATAGGCAGTGAATTCGCAGAATTGACAGACACCGAAGAAGAGCCTAATATTATATCGAAGAATGCGCACAGGGCTGCCGGAAAGGAGCGTTAATGCAGCCCAAAAACAACCCCGTCGGCATCACCGCTCTCTATTGCCGACTGTCCCGGGACGACGGGACGGATAAGGAGAGCAACTCCATCGAAAACCAGAAGAAGCTTCTCACCGCCTACGCCAAAGAGCACGGCTTCGAGAACGTCCGCATCTACGTGGACGACGGCTACACCGGTACCAACTTCAACCGCCCGGATTTCAAGCGGCTGATACAGGATATCGAGGACGGCTTCGTCTCGACGCTGATCGTCAAGGATATGTCCCGTCTCGGGCGCGAATATCTGGAAACGGGAAAGTACACCGAGGTCTATTTCCCCAGCCGCAACGTCCGATTCATCGCCGTCAACGACGGCGTGGACAGCGCGGAGGGCGAGGACGATTTCGTGCCGTTCCGCAATATCATGAACGAGTGGTACGCCAAGGATATCAGCCGCAAATGCCGCTCTGCGCACAAGACCCGCGGCAAATCCGGCGTTCCGCTCGGTCAGCCGCCCTACGGGTATATGAAGGATCCGGAGGACAAAACGCGCTGGATCATCGACCCGGAGGCGGCGCCGGTGGTGCGGGAGATCTTCAAGCTCTATCTCGAAGGCAACGGCATCGACACCATCGCCCGCATCATGCAG
>CACYWW010000059.1 GCA_902778145.1 uncultured Ruminococcus sp. | reverse complement strand
TTCTATTTTCGCACATTCGTATTATCTGCCGCTTTGCGCTACAATGTAGGCAAAAGGAGGCGAAAACGCTATGAAATATACAAAACAGCCGAAAAGGCACATCGTTCTGGACGACTTTGAATGGAGAGCGCTTGTAAAAGGGATCAACGAATACCGAAAGCAAGTCATCGACGAAAACGGGTGTGTCGAGGTCGTGAATGAACTTCTGCTCAAGATCGTCGACGCGCCGACAAAGAAAATCAAAGTTATGGAGGTATCGAAATGAAGGACGATTTTATCAGTAAGATCGGAGTTTATGGTCAGATGCACTATCGTTATCTGAGGGAAAACAAGCCGTCGGTCGTCAACGTGATGCGAATGAAAGGCACACTGAGGTCGTATCTCGAAGAGGTCAATGCGGACGCTGAGAATATGCTTGCCCGGTTGGAAACCGAAATGGCAAAGAGCGAGGGCGTGACCGAAGCGTTGAAACGGCAGGATCAAATGACGTGGTTTCAGCGGAAAAACAACATCCGCTCCCGCGCGATGGAGATCGTACAGCGGGAGATGATATTCGTATGACGGTACTGGAAGACCTCTGGTACGGTAATATCGACCCGCACGAGGCAATACTGACGGAAAGTAAGCGATACAAGCATCTACTGTCCCTTATGGCAAGAAACCGGGACGAATTGAACGAAACGCTCACAGACAAGCAATCGGAAACGCTCGAAAAGTATGACTCGGCTGTCAATGAAATGAACTCCCTCGCCGAAGTCGAAGCGTTCTCCTACGGTTTTCGGCTTGGCGTCCGGTTGATGATTGAAATTAAGGAAGGAATATAACAAATCCGTTTTATAATAACTGCCCCCACTTTTGTGTGAACACGGGGCAGTTATTTGACTATTTTATTATTTTCGAAAATGAGATCATCGAACAAATAATTCTCAGCTGTCTGACAGTGAATGACTGCATCATTTATTCCGATATTTCTTTGAAAATAAATTCGAAAACAGATTGAAAAATTCAATTTTTTATGTTATAATATCAATCACGGAGGATGAAATGCGATGGAAAAGACATACACTTTTTCTTATGATCGATTATGGCACAGGCTGATCGATTTGAAAATGAGGAAAAAGGATCTGATGAAAATGGCGCATTTGACGACCAACGCGATTGCCAATATGGGAAAAGGAAGATCGGTGAGCCTTGAAACACTTGCGCGAGTATGTACTGTTCTTGATTGCGAGCTTTCCGATTTGGTCGAGGTCATGGAAACAAACGTTGATGCAGGAAATAATGAATTAACCCGGGATTAAGGAGATTCGGATCGTGCCTAATTTCACAAAAAACGCAATAAAGCAGGCGTTTATCAAACTGCTTGAGGAAAAACCGTACAACGAGATTACAATAAAAGATATCGTTGGAGAATGCGGGATTAATCGCAACTCGTTTTACTATCATTTTCAGGATTTGCCCGCACTACTTGAAGAAATTATCCGGGAAAGCGTTGACGGTATTATTAAGAAATACCCTTCGTTTTCTTCGCTTGAGGAATGTATCCTTGTAGCTGTGGAGTTTGCCGAAAGCAACAAGCGCGCGATCCTTCATATTTACAGATCGGTCGACAGGGATATATTTGAGCGTTATCTTTGGAAAACCTGCGATTATGCCGTAAGAAAATACGGCGATACAGTATTCTGCGACAGGAAAGTCAACGAATCGGACAAAAACATTATGCTTCAATACTACAAATGCGAGTGTTTCGGTCAAATCATGGCGTGGATGGAAAGCGGTATGAAAGACGATATCAGGACAACGTTCCACAGGCTTTGCGTCCTCAAGCAGGGTCACGCCGAGGAAATGATCGTCAGAAGTCAACAATAACACATAAATACATACAATACTTCAGGTGCGTTTGAAACGCACCTTTTTTGTTTATGAATTGCTCGCGTATCACCGAAGTGACTGTTTTTTAGGCACGGCTGCAATCCGTGTCTGTTTTTTATACATTTGCTCTCGCCGTGTACGGTTTTCAGACATCCGGCGGTATGTCGCCCATTTTCAAAACGTCGTCCCGGCGTTATACTTATCATCGAAATCAAGTCCGGACACCCGCGACTTCTGCCGGGATGTGACAGGAGGTATTAAATATATGAAAATGCGCTCAACAACTCCGATGCGCGTAGCCAAGATCGGTTATGTGATCATGTCGGTCGTGTTTTGCGTCGTCGGTATCCTTTTTATGGTATGGTCTGACGTTTCCACAGTCGCGCTGGGTTATGCGCTTGGCGGAGCTATGATCGTATTCGGCATTATCAAAATGGTTGGATATTTCTCAAAAGATCTTTTCCGGCTGGCGTTCCAATACGATCTTGAACTCGGTATCGTGCTGACGGTGCTCGGCATAATCGTGCTGGCAAAACCGTTCGATGTTATGAACTTTATTTTTATCGCAATGGGGATAGCGATACTGACCGATTCGCTTTTTAAGGCGAGGATCGCATACGACGCCAAACGCTTCGGAATCACGGTATGGTGGATGATACTGGCGCTCGCCATAATATCCGGTGTCATCGGCGTTATGCTTACTATCCGTCCGTGGGAAAGCGCCAGAATGCTGACGGTCCTGCTCGGAATATCGCTTTTGTCGGACGGCGTACTGAACCTTTGCGTGGCCATCAGCACGGTAAAGATCATAAAAAACCAATATCCGGACGTGATAGAGGCAGATTATTGTGAAATGGAGGATGAAACAAAGTGAAAGTTTCAAGAGCGGTCGTTAAATACCGCATCCCGATCCTGATTGTTACCGTATTGCTTTTGATACCGGCAACCATCGGATATCTGGGAACAAGAGTCAACTATGATATGCTCGATTATCTTCCGACCGATATGGATACCGTCGTCGGGCAGAACGTGTTGATGGATGAATTCGGAAAGGGCGCGTTTTCCTTTATTATTGTGGAAGATATGCCGGCAAAGGACGTTGCGGCGCTCAAGTTGAAAATAGAAAATATTCCTCACGTTGAAACTGTGGTGTGGTACAACACGCTTGCCGATCTGTCAGTTCCTATGGAACTGCTTCCCGATAAAATCTATAATGCCTTTAATTCGGAAAACGCAACGATGATGGCGGTGTTCTTCGACAGCTCGACTTCAGCGGACGTCACGATGGACGCCATTCGCGAGATACGTTCCGTCGCCGGTAAGCAATGCTTCGTTTCGGGAATGTCGGCACTTGTGACGGATCTTAAGGATCTCTGCGAAAAAGAGGAGCCGATCTACGTCGCTATCGCGGTTGTTTTGGCGCTTGTCGCCATGCTCGTGTTTCTCGACAGCTGGCTCGTACCGTTTGTGTTTCTTTTGTCGATAGGGATGATGATCCTCCTCAATCTCGGAACGAACTATTTTCTCGGTGAGATCTCTTATATTACAAAGGCGTTGTCAGCCGTTCTGCAGCTTGCTGTTACGATGGATTATTCAATATTTCTCTGGCACAATTACAACGAGCAGCTTGAAAAATACGACGATAAAAACGAGGCGATGGCAGTCGCCATTCACAACACTTTTACAAGCGTACTCGGAAGCTCTGTCACGACCGTTGCCGGTTTTATTGCGCTCTGTTTTATGTCTTTTACAATGGGGCGCGATCTCGGCATCGTTATGGCGAAGGGCGTATTGCTCGGCGTTATCGGCTGCGTAACGGTTCTGCCCGCGCTGATCCTCGTTTTTGATAAGCCCCTTCGAAAAACGAAGCACCGTTCTCTGATACCCGATATGAAAAAGTTTGCCGGCGGCGTGGTAAAGGTCTTTCCGATATTTCTTATCATATTCGCGCTGCTGATTCCGCCGGCTTATTACGGATACAGCAAGACGAACTCCGAAGTGTATTACGATATGGGAGAATGTCTTCCGCAGGATATGGAATATGTAATCGCAAACAGCAAACTGCGTGAGGAATTTGACGTTGCAAGCACACACATGCTGCTTGTAAACGCGGATGCTTCCCCGAAAGCCGTTCGTTCCATGATCAATGAAATGGAGAAGGTCGACGGTGTGAAATATGTGCTCGGACTGAAATCTGTCATAGGCTCGGCAGTCCCCGAGGATATTCTTCCGGAATCGATCACATCCATATTAAAGAGCGATAAATGGGAACTGCTGCTCATCAACTCCGAATATAAGGTGGCAAGCGACGAGGTGAACGGTCAGATCAACGCTTTGAACACTATACTAAAGAAATACGATAACGGCGGGATGCTCATCGGTGAAGCGCCGTGTATGAAGGATATGATCGAAACGACCAACCACGACTTCCGGGTGGTGAATATGATATCGATCATTGCGATATTCGTCATCATCGCACTTGTGGAAAAGAGTCTGTCTCTTCCGTTTATCCTGATCGCCGTCATAGAGATTGCAATATTCATCAATCTCGGACTACCTCACTATTTAGGGCAGAGTCTGCCGTTCATCGCTCCGATCTGCATCAGCACGATCCAACTCGGCGCAACGGTGGATTACGCGATCCTTATGACGACGCGCTATAAAGCGGAACGTATCGGCGGAGCGGATAAAAAGAACGCCGTACACACGGCTCTTTCCACGTCGATCCCGTCGATCATCGTGTCCGGTATGGGGCTGTTCGCGGCTACATTCGGGGTTGCCGTCTATTCCAATATAGATATTGTCAGTTCAATGTGTATGCTTCTTGCGAGAGGCGCCGTCATCAGCATGCTGATGGTAATCCTCGTCCTGCCGGCGTTGCTTATGCTTTGCGATAAGGTCGTATGCAAAACAACGATCGGTATGGCGCATATCAATAATAAAAAAAACAAAACGGAGGTTGTTTCAAATGAAGAATAATATTTTCAAGATCATGTCGTTCTGCCTGTGTGCGGTTCTACTCTTCGGAGCGGTCGGCGGCGCGGTATTTGCATTGAACAACACCGCAAAGAAAAACGAAGATGACGCTGATCCAAAAATCCAAGCGACAGTATCAGAAAAAGTCGAAGCAACAAAAGATGAGACCGTGTATGTGATTGCAGGCGCAGATGGGACAGTCAAAAAAATAATCGTCAGCGATTGGATCAAAAACACTCTCGGAAGCGCCGCCTTGTCCGATAAGTCCGAACTTGAAAATATCGTGAACGTAAAAGGCGACGAGAGTTTTTCGATGGGCGGAGATAAAACCGCCGTCTGGGACGCCTCCGGAAACGATATCTACTATCAGGGAAATATCAATAAAGAGCTTCCCGTAACGATCAGCGTCACCTATATGCTTGACGGCAAGTCTGTCACTCCCGACGAGCTGAAGGGCAAAAACGGAAAAGTCACGATCCGTTTCGATTATACGAATCAGCAGTATGAAACGGTGGATATCGACGGAAAACGTGAGAAAATATACGTTCCGTTCGCCATGCTGACCGGGATGATACTCGATAACGATGTTTTCACAAACGTCGAGGTGACGAACGGTAAGCTTATCAACGACGGTTCAAGGACCGTTGTTGCCGGAATCGCGTTTCCCGGACTTCAGGAGGATCTCGGCATCGATCGTAAAAAGTTCGAGATCCCGGACTACGTCGAAATAACCGCCGATGCAAAGGATTTTTCACTCGGTATGACCGTGACTGTCGCAACAAACGAACTGTTCAATGCTTTTGACACTGAAAAGCTCGACGGTATCGACGATCTGACCGGGAAACTCGATGAGTTGACAGGCGCTATGGATCAACTGCTTGACGGTTCGTCTCAGCTTTATGACGGTCTCTGTACGCTGCTTGACAAATCCGGCGAGCTTGTCGACGGTATTGAAAAACTCGCGGACGGAGCAAGAGAACTGAAAGACGGCGCGGCGGCGCTTGACGACGGTGCGGAGCAGCTTCAAAGCGGAGCCAAAACGCTGTCCGAAGGGTTAGATACCATCGCTTCAAACAATGACGCTTTGAATAACGGCGCAAAGCAGGTTTTTGATACGCTCCTTTCTACCGCGAGAACACAACTCATTTCCGCCGGGCTTGAAGTACCGGAGATGACTGTATCAAATTATGCCGAAATATTAAACTCCGTCATCGCCTCGCTTGATGAAACCAAGGTGTATGAAACCGCACTTAATACGGTGACCGCCGCTGTGGAAGAAAAACGGGAATATATCGAATCGCAGGTCACAGCCGCCGTAAGAGCAGAAGTGGAAAAAGGCGTGATCGCCGCTGTAAAAGCTGAAATCGAAGCGAAAGTCGTCGAGGCAGTTCGCGCCGAGGTGACAGACAAGGTAACCGCCGCGGTGCGATCCGAAATCGAAGCGAAAGTCACGGAAGCCATCCGGTCGGAAGTTGAAGCAAAGGTCACCGCGTCTGTAAGAGAATCCATTGCGGAAAAGGTGATCTATGCCGCAACGGGAATGGACAACGCGTCGTATTACGCTGCGGTCGCAGCGGGTCTGGTCGACGAGACAACCCAAGCCGCCGTAAACGCAGCCATTGAAGCACAGATGCAAAGCGCTGAAGTTCAGGCGCTCATCGAGCAGAATTTGAACGCACAAATGCAGAGCGAGCAGGTAAAAGCGCTGATCACTTCCAATACGGATACACAGATGCAAAGCGACGAGGCTATAGCGGCGATCGCCGCAAATACCGACGCGCAGATGCAAAGCGATGAAGTAAAAGCGCTGATCGGTTCAAACGTTGATTCCCAAATGCAAAGTGATGAAGTAAAAACAATTATCGACGCCAATGTGTCGGAGCAGATGGCAAAGGATGAAATCAAGGCGCTTATCGCGCAGAATACGGAAGCGCAGGTCAAAAAGGCGATATCCGAAGCTATGACAGGCGAGGAAGTTCAAAGCAAGCTTACCGCCGCATCCGAAGGCGTAAAGCAAGTCATTTCGCTGAAAATGTCGCTTGACAGTTACAATTCGTTTTATCTGGGATTGCAATCTTACACCGCGGGCGTTGCAGAGGCGGCGGCAGGAGCAGCATCGCTGAGCACGGGAGCGTCCGATCTGAAAAGCGGTACGGCGCGGCTTACCTCGGGAGCATACGAACTTTATTACGGCATCCTCACGCTGAAAAACGGAATGCCGACGCTTGTCGACGGTATCACAAAACTGCGCGACGGATCGATGAAGCTCTCGGACGGGCTGAAAGAATTCAACGAGAAAGGCATACAAAAGCTCGTAGACACCGTTGACAGAGACATCGGCGGTCTGATCGACCGTATTAAGGTAATGTCGGATGTATCAAAAAACTATCGGAATTTCTCCGGACTTGCCGATGACATGGACGGAAAAGTCAAGTTCATCTACCGCACGGACGGTATAGAATAAAATCAAAGGAGGTCATAAATGTTTGAAAAAGTAAATCCGGCTCATCCGGACAAAATTGCAGATCGGATTGCGGGAGCTATGGTAGATCTTGCTTACAAAAAAGAAAAAGATCCCAGGATCGCAGTTGAGGTTTTGATCGGTCACGGCTCATGCCGTATTATTTCCGAAACCTCCGTACACATTTCATACGGAGAAGTCGCGTCTGCGGTCGAACGGATTGCAGGTCAGGTCCATATCGACTATTGCGAAGTGCCTCAGGATAGGTATTTGGCGGAAAATCAAAAAAACGGTTTCAGATGCGGCGATAACGGTATCTTCCGCGGAGTACCGGTAACAGAGAAACAGATAAACCTTACCCGGATCGCTTTATATCTATATGAAAAATACGGGTCCGACGGAAAATATATTATTTCTGACGACAGATCGATTATTTGTCAGAGCAACGCGGACACCTCCGAGATCGCATTAAAATATCCCGGCGCGGAAATCAATCCTCTGGGAAACTGGAGCGGCGGCTCGGACGTAGACTGCGGTGCTACCAACCGCAAACTCGGTTCCGACATGGGAGACGCCGTCACCGGAGGCGGACTTCACGGGAAGGATTTATCAAAGGCGGACGTGAGTCTGAATATTTGCGCATATCTTTCGGCAAAAGAGTGCGGTCACCCCGTGGAATACATCTGCGCCATCGGCGACAGCAAGGTGAACGGAATCCCTTACAGCGAATACGTTGAAATTGCACGCGAGTACATTTCCGAAATCGGCGGTTTTGAAAAATTTGCCGAATGGGGATTGATCCGCGGAAATGAAATAAAAACATAAAGGAGGCAACCAAATGGATACATCGGGAAAGATGTTCAGACACGGCGTACTGAGAGCGCTTGATTACGTCGGCAAGGATCCGGACAAAAATCTGCCGAAGCTGATGAAATGGGTGGACCGTTTTGCCGGAAACGGAGAAAACAGTATGGAATCACAGCGCGCGGTGTTCAGAAAACTGATCAACGATCCTAACGACAGTATGCACAAGCTCGTTTGGAGCATCTGGGAGGATATTGACGGAAACGTGGTAAAGACCATGTTTGAAAACTTCCTTCTGAACGCGGTCCTGACCGGATGGCAGAAAGAACAACAGTTGAGAGCGAGTCTGAACTGCAACGTTCCGTGGGCGATCCTTATGGATCCGACGTCCGCCTGCAATCTTCACTGTACGGGTTGCTGGGCGGCGGAATACGGAAACAAACTCAATCTTACGTTTGAAGAAATGGGTTCCGTAATAAAACAAGGTAAAGACCTCGGCATATATTTTTACATTTTCACGGGAGGCGAACCGCTTGTCAGAAAAGACGATCTTATACAGCTGTGCCTGATTCACGACGATTGTATATTCATGACGTTTACAAACGGCACTCTGATCGATGAATATTTCGCCGATCAACTGCTTGAACTCGGAAATTTCATGCCGGTAATCAGCGTGGAAGGCTTTGAAGAAGCGACCGATTCACGCCGCGGGAGCGGTACGTACAAAAAAGCAGTCCGCGCTATGCGTCTGCTGAAAGAAAAACGTCTTCCGTTCGGCGTCAGCTGCTGTTATACGAGACGTAATATCGACTCGATATCCTCCGACGACTTTTTCGATCAGATGGTCGAGTGGGGCGCGAAATTCGCGTGGTACTTCCACTATATGCCGGTAGGAAACGACGCGGTGCCGGAACTGATGCCGACGCCGGAACAGCGGGAATACATGTATCACAAGATCCGCGAGGCGCGCGCAACGAAACCTATATTCGCAATGGATTTTCAGAATGACGGAGAATACGTTGACGGCTGTGTCGCCGGCGGCAGACGGTATTTCCACATCAATGCAAACGGAGACGCCGATCCCTGCGTGTTCATTCATTACTCCGATTCGAATATCAAAGAAAAAACGCTGCTTGAAATCCTGCAGTCGCCGTTATTTATGGCGTATCACGACGGTCAGCCGTTTAACGACAATCATCTTCGCCCCTGTCCCATGCTTGAAAATCCCGAGAAACTAAGGGAGATCATTTCAAAAACAGGGGCAAAGTCGACAGATCCGGAATCTCCGGAGAGCGCCGACCACCTTTGCGACAAATGCGTATGTTACGCGAAAAACTGGAAACCGACCGCCGATAAACTTTGGTCTGATTCAAGGCGGATGAAGGTCAAAAGCTCTGTCGGCGATCCGTAATAACAGTGATGACGAACGGGGGACGGCAGATGGCATTATTTGAAAGCGGCAGCCCCGCACTTGAAAAACTGTTGCTGTCACAACTGTCAAGGCAGAAGATAAAACAGTTTGTCGGATATTATGCACAGCCGTATAAAGAACTGATGGCTTATTACAGATGCGCTATGATGTCTGTTGAGACAAAATTCAACGTCCTGAACGAAGAACTGTCGCTTCAATATGACAGAAATCCGATCGAAACAGTAAAAACGCGTCTTAAAACTCCTGAAAGCGTTCTTGAAAAAACTAGCCGAAAAGGATTTCCGCTGACTGTCGACAGTATCGAAGAAAACATCAACGATATTGCGGGAGTCCGCGTTATCACATCCTTTGTATCGGATATTTACACACTTACGGACGCTTTTTTGAAACAGGACGATATCCGGTTGATCGAGAAAAAAGATTACATAAAAGAGCCCAAAAGCAACGGATACAGAAGTCTTCATCTGATCGTCGGCGTTCCGATCTTCCTGCGCAGCGAAAAGAAGATCATGAAGGTCGAGGTGCAGTTTCGGACGATCTCCATGGACTTTTGGGCCAGC
>CACYWW010000058.1 GCA_902778145.1 uncultured Ruminococcus sp. | reverse complement strand
TTGCAGGCGAATTTAATTTAGCTGAAGCCGTGAGGCTTCAATTTAGCTATACGCCGACAGGCGTATAATTTAGCTGCCGCAAAGCGGCAATTTAGCTGCCTCAAAGCGGCAATTCAGCTGATTTATAAATCATTCCTTTGTCGGAACAGTTAAGACGTGCTGAAAGAAAATAACCCACTATGACACTTTCTCTATTCGAAAGATGTCAGAGTGGGTTTGTTTCTTCTTTATGTTGCCTCTACGTTCGGGTCTGTTTTTATATGTTGTTTATTTTCGCGGCGTCATGCTTTTTCGCGCGGAGCTCATTGACGGCTTTCGCGAACATGATCTCCGAGATCATGTAATCCTTGTAGCTTTTGCCGTCCGACAGCTCCGCGGCGGCGGCTTCCTCCGCCTGACGCTGTTTTTCCTCGTCTATCTCCTCGGGCAAAAGGACTGTCTCGCAAAGGACTCTTACACCGCTTTTGCCGGCGTCGACCATGCCGGACGAAACGGCGCAGACGACGCGTTCCCCGTCAGGCTTCGTAAACGAGATCTGTCCCGGGACGATCGCGGCGATAAGCGGCGAATGTGACGCCATGATGCCGTACGAGCCGTCGGCGAGCGGGACGGTCAGTGAAACGCAGTCACCCGTGTAGAAATCGCGTTCCGGCGTGAGCACGGAAAGTCTGAAAGCCTTCATACGGTCTCCTTTGCGCGGCGCGCCGCCTCGTCGATCGTACCGACGTTGAAGAACGCCTGCTCGGGATATCCGTCAGCCTCGCCGCCTATTATCGCCTCAAATCCGCGAACGGTCTCCTCAAGCGGCACGAACGCTCCGGCGACGCCGGTGAATTTTTCCGCCGCAAACATCGGCTGCGACAAAAATCTCTGTATTTTTCTCGCCCGGTAAACGGTGGTCTTATCCTCTTCGCTGAGCTCGTCCATACCGAGTATTGCGATTATATCCTGCAGCTCTTTATAGTGCTCCAGTATCTCCTGCACGCGTCTTGCCGTGTTGTAATGGCGTTCCCCGACGATCTCCGGATCGAGGGAGCGCGATGACGATCCGAGCGGATCGACGGCGGGATAAATGCCCTGCTCCGCTATCCGGCGCGACAGCACGGTCGTGGCGTCGAGGTGGGTGAAAGTCGTGGCGGGCGCAGGGTCGGTTATGTCGTCCGCCGGGACATATATAGCCTGTACCGACGTTACAGAGCCGTTCACGGTCGACGCGATCCTCTCCTCAACCATACCGAGGTCGTTTGCGAGCGTCGGCTGATATCCGACGGCTGACGGCATGTGGCCGAGCAGCGTCGATACCTCGCTTCCCGCCTGTATGAATCTGTATATGTTGTCTATGAACAAAAGCACGTCTTTATGCGAGACGTCGCGGAAATACTCCGCCATCGTAAGACCTGTGAGCGCGACTCTCATCCTGACGCCGGGTGTCTCGTTCATCTGACCGAAAACGAGCGCAGTTTTGTCAAGGACTCCGCTTTCTGCCATCTCGCCCCAGAGGTCGCTGCCCTCGCGGCTGCGCTCTCCTACGCCGGTGAACACGGAATAGCCGCCGTGCTCCGTCGCTATATTGTGTATCAGCTCCTGTATAAGCACCGTCTTGCCGACGCCGGCGCCTCCGAAAAGTCCGATCTTGCCGCCCTTCGTATAGGGCGCCAGAAGGTCGATGACCTTTATTCCGGTGCAGAGTATCTCGTCCGAATTGCGGCGCTGTGTGTATGACGGGGCTTCGCGGTAGATCGGTCTGCGCGGCGTATCCTGCGGAAGCGGCGCTTTGCCGTCTATTGTATCGCCCATGACGTTGAAGAGCCTGCCGAGCACGGCCTCTCCGGCGGGGACCGTTATCGGACTCCCCGTCGCCTCGACGCTGAGACCGCGGCAAAGCCCCTCGCTCGCCCCGAGCATGATACAGCGGACGACGCCGTCTCCCATGTGCTGTGCGACCTCCATACGGCGCACTCCGCCTCTCTGCGGTTTTACGGTGAGCATCTCGCGGATCTTCGGTATATATCCGCGGTCGAATTTCACGTCGACGACGGATCCGGCTATCTGCACGGTCTTTCCTATCCTGCTCTGATCCTTTGTTATATCAGCCACTTTAAACCTCCGCACTCCCCTTGCTTTTATGCTTGAGCGCTCTCGCTCCCGCGGTGATCTCCGTCATCTCACGCGTGATCGCCGCCTGTCTTATACTGTTATAACGCCGCCTGAGATCGGCGAGCATCTGATCCGCGTTCTTGCCCGCGGTGCTCATGGCGTTCATCCTCGCCTCCTGCTCGCTGCAGTAGCTGTCGACGAGGCAGCTGTAGACGAACCCCGTCAGATAACTCGGAACGATACCGGCGAGCACCGTGTCGGGATCAGGGAAAAACTCCACCTCATCCGGATATTCATCCTTTTCATCGGATGCGAAGCGGCTCCTTTTGAGCGGCAGCAGGACGTTTCTTTTACATTCGCTCGGCTTTCCGCTTTTATAATCGGTGTATACGATGTTTATCTCGTCAAGTCTGCCGCTGCCGTAATACTCAAGCAGGTCTGAGCAGATCATTTTCGCCTTCAGTACAGTCGGGAATTCGGCGGAATATCTGAATTCCGGGACGATCGGTATCTTTTTCGACATAAAATACCTGCGTCCGTATTCGCCGACGACAAAAAGCACCGTTTGCGGATGACGCGCCATGATGCTCTCGCACACGGAAATGACGGTATGGTTATAAGCGCCCGCGAGTCCCTTATCCGAGGTTATCATCAGGATACCGTGGTTGAGATGCTGTCCGGGCGGCGGCTCGGGGACCTTGAAATACCTGTTCGAGGTCTCCGGGATATGCCTGAAAAGCGATGAGATCTCCTTTTTCAGCGCCGTGAAATACGGCTCCGTCTTCTCCACCTCGCGGCGGGCGCGCGTCATTTTCACCGATGATATCATATACATGGCGTCCGTGACCTTTTTCGTCTCGGACACGCTGTTTATGCGCGATCTTATCTCGCTTCCGTCCGCCATATGGCTCCTCCGTCAAGCTTTATACGCTTTCGCGGCGGCGATGATCTCCGCCGAAAGCTCCCCTGAATACTTCTTGTAGTGGTCGATCTTTATACATATACTCGAATGCTCCCGTTCGAAATATCCGAGCAGACCCGTCTGATATGATTTGACTTCCTTCGGCGGGATATCCGTGAAAAACCCCGCCTGCGCGAGCACGAGCGTTATGACCTGGCTGTGCAGCTCCATCGGGCTGTGCTTGTTCTGACGCAAAAGCATCATCAGAGTCTCCCCGTGACGGAGCCTTCTCGCCGTGTTTTCGTCAAGCTCGCCTCCGAACTGAGAGAACACCTTCATCTCCCTGTACTGCGCGAGATCGAGCCTGACGGTGCCGACGGCTTTTTTCATCACTTCCGTCTGCGCCGCGCCGCCCACTCTCGAGACCGAGAGACCCACGTTCACGGCGGGCCTCTGTCCGGCGAAGAAAAGCTCGCTTTCAAGGAAGATCTGACCGTCAGTGATCGATATTATGTTCGTCGGGATATAGGCGGAAACGTCCCCCGCCTGAGTCTCGACGATCGGAAGCGCCGTCATGCTGCCGCCGCCCTTTTTCGCCGAAAGTCTCGCCGCACGTTCAAGCAGCCTCGAATGCAGGTAGAATACGTCACCCGGGTACGCCTCGCGGCCCGGCGCGCGTTCAAGCAGCAGGCTCAGCGTCCTGTATGCGACGGCGTGACGCGAGAGGTCGTCATAGACTATGAGCGTGTCGCGTCCGCGGTACATGAAATATTCAGCCACCGCGCAGCCGGAATACGGCGCGAGATACTGCATCGACGCCGGATCGCTCGCGGTCGAGCATACGATGACGGTATATTCGAGCGCACCGTGCTTTGAAAGATCCGATATGACGCGCGCGACCGTGCTCGCCTTCTGACCTATCGCCACGTAGACGCAGACGACGTTTTTGCCCTTCTGGTTTATTATCGTATCTATCGCGAGCGTCGTTTTACCGGTCTGTCTGTCGCCGATTATGAGCTCGCGCTGTCCGCGTCCTATCGGGAACATCGAATCGACGGAAAGGATCCCCGTTTCAAGCGGGACGTTCACGGGCTGTCTGTCGATTATCCCCGGCGCCTGGCGCTCTACCGGGAAATACTCCTTCGCCCCGATCTCGCCCTTGCCGTCGAGCGGCTTGCCGAGCGGATCGATCATCCTTCCGAGGATCCGGGATGAGATCGGTATGCCCGCCGTCCTGCGCGTACGGAGGACCCTCATGCCCTCTGTGATCTCCGCCTCGTCTCCGAAGAGGACGATCCCGGTGCGGCCGTCGGACAGGATATCCTGTACCATTCCTTTTATCCCGCATTCGAACAGCACTATCTCGCCGTACTCAACGTCCGAAAGACCGTTTATCATGACGATGCCGGAGCTCACGCTCGAAACGATGCCGACGCGCTGGAAGCCGGTGTCGAGGCTGAACGACGAAATATCCTCGCGCAGAAGAGATATTATATTATCGTGATCCTCCTCCTTCGGCAGCGACTGAAACGATTTCCTCAGCTGTCTGATCCTGCCGAGCGTGCTCCAGTCATAGTTGTCGTCTCCGACGAACAGCTTGAAGCCGCCCTTGACGGACGGATCCTTTTTGATGACGAAGCTGACCTCGTCTGTCTTGTATTTCCGGCAGATGAACTCCCTGATCCCTTCGAGCTGCTCCTCGTTCGGCGGAGTCACGCAGTCGATCTCGACTTTAAGAACGTCGCTTTCGGCGTCGAAGGCGGATAAATATTCGTTTTCGCTCATTTTTTCTTTTTACCGTCGTTCTGCGCCGATGAAGCGGTGCGTATGAATTCGTCGTATAACGCGGAATCGGTCTTGCTGTCCGCGCTGTCGTTCAGAAGCTTCTGGGTCGCAGACAGGACGAGCTCCCCGATCTCGGTCTGCGCCGACTCAAGTATGGTCTTTTTGCGCATTTCCGCCTCTTCCTCTGCGGCTTTTATTATAGCGTCGGATTTCTGCTTCGCCTCGTCGACGTAACGCTTCGTCATCTCGGTTATTTCCTTCTCCGCCCCGGCTTTTATTTCTGCGGCTTCCTTCTCGGCGGAGGCGATCAGCTCGTCGCGCCGCGCGGAAAGCGCTTCATATTCGCTCTCGGTCTTCAGCCGTTTTTCCTCAAGCTCCTCAAAGCGGCGTCTGCGCTCGTCAAGGAACTTCACGGCGGGCTTGTAAAGTATGAGCGAAAGTCCGCCCGTCAGTATGACGAGATTGAGCATATGGAGAAGTATCTGAAATATATCTATATTGAGCGGAAGATCCATAAAGCTTCCCCTCCTTTTTGCGAATTTTTATGCATCAAAGCACGAATATGATCAGGATCGCGACGATAAGCGCGTATATGATCGCGGTCTCGATGAACACAAGTCCCAGAAGCATAGCAGAGTTGATCTTCGAGGACGCCTCGGGCTGACGCGCCATTGCTCCGACGCTGCTCGCTATCGCGATCGCCATACACACGGCGCCCGCCGCCGCGGCAATGCCGACGACTACGGCAGCCGCTATCGCCTTGACGTTCTTGCCGTTATCCGGCGCCTCCGCCTTTTCCTCAGTCTCCGTGACCTCGGCAGTCTGCTCCGTCGCCGATACGGCGGCTGAAAACACGGCGGTGAACGATACGGTGAGAGCGATCATAAGAAGTATGGATATTACCTTTTTCATTTCTTTTCTTCCTTTTTCGGTTTGATTTTTTTCGGCTTCGGCTCTGCCGCCTCGCCGTAGAATATTGAAACGAGAGTCGTTAAAACGTACGTCTGTATCAGCGCGTGGAGAAGCGTGAACATAACTCCGACGACGACCGGCAGAACAAAGCTCAGAGCTGTATAATAATACACGAGCTCCGTTACGAGAAGACCGCTGAGAAGCGCTCCGAAAAGTCGGAAGCTCATCGAGATCGGCAGTGAGAAATCCTTTAGCACGCCGAGCCCGCCCCTCAATCCTCCGAAGACGAAACCTGCAGTCAATATCACGAGAAACGAAAGTACGCCGGTCGCGATCGCGCCGTTGATATCGGCGATCGGCGCGGGCAGGGATATACTGTGCCCCTTCGTCGTCACCGCCTGTATGCCGAACAGCTCGAACACCGTGCTGAAGAAAATATATACACCGACGCTGAATATATATGCGCCTACGAAGCCGGGTCTGTGCGGGCTGTTCTTACGCGCGAGTCCGGAGAAAAACTCTACGACCGCCTCGACCGCGGACTGGAATTTTCCGGGGACGGTCTTGAATTTCGGCAGTGCGATGACGCGTATCAGAAGCGCGATCACAAGCAGTATCGCGGTGACGGTGTATGCCGAGATGACAGCCGGATTGACCTCCATACCGAAGAAGCTGACCTTGTTCGTCTCGTGAAGCACGCCGTCGAGCATCGCTTCCCCGACCGTCTCATGCTTCGCGCCGGACGGCAGTCCGACGATCACGATGGCCACGACAAGCACAGCGATGACGGAAAGCCACACGATAAGGATCTTTTTCCTCGCGCTCATTTTTTTCTTTTCCAAACGCATCACCTCCGTAAATAAAGAATGCGGTGTATACTTTTTTTCAAGTATATCACCGCAAATATTACAATTCAACCGTTTTTGCGTTAATTCTGATCAGCCGTCAGTTTTTGCCGACCCCGAGAACGCCCGCGATACGGCTGATCGGCATCGTCTGAAGCACGACCTTGCCGGGGCCGGTCACTCTCGTGTTGAAAAGCCCTTCGCCGCCAAAGAAGACGTTTTTGGCGCCCTTTACCGTAACGACGTCCATTGTGCAGCTGGCGTCCATGTACGCGAGGTATCCCGTGTCGACGATCATCTGCTGACCGGGCGCGAGGTCATACTCAACGGCGTGTCCGTCGATCTCGACGAAAGCGATGCCGTTGCCGGAGAGCTTCTGCATGATGAAGCCTTCGCCGCCGAAGAAGCCGGCGCCGATCTTTCTCTGGAAGTGTATCGAGAGCTCGACTCCCTGTTCGCTTGCGAGAAACGCGCTCTTCTGAGCGATCACGGGTCTGTCCGGGGTTATGCGCAGCGGCACGATCGAGCCGGGAAAGCTCGACGCGAACGCGATCATACCGGTACCGCCCTCGGCGGTATAACGGTTCTGGAAAAGCGCCTCGCCCGAGAACATCCTTCCGAGAGCCTTGCCTACTCCGCCGTTGCTCGTTGTTTCCATACGCATATTCGGCGTCATCCAGCTCATGCTTCCGCGCTCGGTGATCATCTGCTCGCCGTTGGAGAGCTCGCAGATCACTACGGGCAGCGGGGTTCCTTCGATTTTGTAATTCATATCTGATCCTCCTTTGAATCATTTCTTTCTCTTGTCAGGTCCACGACCCATTTATGCTTTCTGAAGTGGAACATCACCCACGGGATCTTCCCTACCTCGTCAAGACACGTACAGGCGTAAACCACGTATATATTCCAGCCGAAGACGAACGCTCCGAGGAAGGCAAGCGGAACGGCAAGCCCCCACATCGCCGCCAGAAGGCTGTACATATCGAATTTCGTATCTCCGCCCGCGGCGAAGACTCCGTTTATCACTATCGTGTTCACACAGCGTCCGATCATATAGAAAGCCATAATGAACATCATACCGAAAAGATACCTGCGCGCCGTATCGGTGAGATCCGCAATGTTTATGACAAGCGGAGTCAGCGCGCAAACGATGAGCGCAGTACCGATGCCGATAACGAACGATATCGCCGTAAGCTTATCCCCGTACTGACGCCCGAGCTCAAGATTTCCGACGCCGAGCTCGTTTCCCACAAGGATCCCGCCCGCCGCGGCTATACCGTTGCACATACAGCACATAAGATCGCGGACTACGGCGGCGACGGAGTTCGCAGCGGCGGGGTCCGTGCCGAGATGACCCATCACTGCCGTATACGACGTGAAACCGACTCCCCATAAAAGCGACGCCGCAAGCACAGGCAGACAGCATTTCCGGAAATCCGCGGACAAAAGCCTGTCGCGGAAGAACAGACGCCGCAGGTTCGGTCTCAGATACGTCTTCCCGAATGAAGACGCGATCGACCAGACAAGCTCGATAACGCGTGAAATGAGTGTGGCGAGCGCCGCTCCTTTGACCCCCATTTCAGGCAAACCGAAGAGACCAAATATAAAGACCGCGTTCAACCCTATATTTATCACCACTGCACCGGAGCTGATCCAGGCGCTGCGCGGCGCGTGACCGCTTATTTTCATTATACTCAGATAACACTGCGATATTCCGGTCATAAGATACGACCAGCCGGCTATTCTGAGATACTGTACGCCGTTGTCCATCAGCGTTTTCTCATGCGAGAACGCCATCATAAGATACTGCGGGAAAAACACGCATCCGACGAAGAACAGGACCGATACGACCGCGTTGATCCTGAGTATCATATTGAACAGATCGACCACGGTACGCATGTCGTTTTTCCCCCAGTACTGCGCGCCGAGTATCGTTCCGGCTCCCGTCACCGACGATAGGACCATGTTTTGGATGAATTGTATCTGCGACGCGAGCGACACCGCCGACATCTGATCCTGATCGAACCTGCCGAGCATGATAGCGTCAGCCGCGGCGACGGACGCGAGCATAAGGCTCTGGAACGCAAGCGGGAGCGTCAGTGCCGCGAGTTTTTTATAAAAGAGCTTCTTATCCATTGTGACCTCATATCAAACACAGTCATTATAATAGAAAAACACGCGATTGTCAAGTATGTTATTGACATTTATTGTGATTTGAGGTATAATGACGATAAGGAGGATCAAAAAAATGGCATTATTCAAAGTAAACTTTTTCAGTGAATCTCTCGGTATGGAATCATCGGTGATCGTCGTGATACCGCAAAAAAGCGTCGCCGGACAGATCGGTCTTCAAAGCAGCTGCCCCGACAATGATTATAAGGTGCTGTATCTTCTCCACGGACTTTCCGATGACGAAACGATCTGGATGCGCCGCACGAGCATCGAGCGCTACGCATCAAGATACGGTATAGTCGTCGTCATGCCGAACGGTCACAGGAGCTTTTACACGGACATGAAGCACGGCGGAAAATACTACGAGTATATAACTCATGAGCTGCCGATAAGGATAAAGGAATTCTTCCGTATATCCGGAAAACGTGAGGATACGTATATAGCCGGGCTCTCCATGGGCGGCTACGGCGCGCTCAAAGCCGCTCTGCGCGAGCCGGGAAAGTACGCCGCGGCGTCGGGGCTTTCCGCCGTCGTCGATATTGACGGGTTTTCTCACAGCCGTCCCGAGCTTTTTGACGCGATATTCGGAAACGATCTGACGATCCCGGAGGATGACGACCTTTATAAGCTGATCGAAAAGCATAAAAACGACAGCGTAAAGCCGAAGCTTTTCATAGGCATAGGAAAGCAGGACGGTCTGTACGATCAGAATCAGCCGTTCAGAAAAGTGCTCACCGATAACGGCTACGATCTTACGTACAGAGAGTCGGACGGCGTCCACAGCTGGGAATTCTGGGACGAATACATTCTTTACACGCTTGAATGGATGTTCGGCGGCAAAAGGTGATCCCGGTACCGAAAGCATGAGTCCCGTACTTCGTCAGCTCACATATTTAGGGTGGAATATAATGAACATCACAATAAAAGATATGAAAACGGACGACGAAATAAAAGGCAAAGCGTACGTTCATTACAAATCATGGCAGGAAGCGTACCGCGGAATAGTCGACAGCGCGTATCTTGACGCCATGACGCTGCAAAAATGTGAGGATACGGCGTTTAAATGGCGCGATAACATCATCGTCGCAAAGGACGGCGAGCGCGTCGTGGGCTTTGCCGCATACGGCAAATACCGGAATGATGAGCTCGAAAACACCGGCGAAATATACGCGATCTACGTACTTTCCGATTATTACGGCAAAGGCGTCGGTCATATGCTTATGGAAGAAGCGCTTGAACGTATTTCAGCGTTTCCCCGTGTCGCGCTATGGGTGCTGAAAGATAACGGCAGGGCCATATCTTTCTATAAAAAATTCGGGTTTCGCCCCGACGGACGCAAAGAGATCCTAACGCTCGAATCTCCCGTAACCGAGATCAGAATGATCCTTGACATCGGTAAACTTCAACTGCTAAACGAAAAACTCCGCGAGATTTCGCGGAGCAATGAAATAAAATAAGCGTACCGGTCGGCGGGGGGACCGCCGGTGCGCGCGGCTAAAGCCGCAAAGTAAATACGTATGAAAAAAGCCCGGTATTACCGAGCTTTTTGTGTTAGCGTCGACCTATCTTTCCGGCCCGTCGCCAGGCGAGTATTGTCGGCATGACTGAGCTTAACTTCCGTGTTCGGAATGGGAACGGGTGGACCCTCAGCAATAAAG
>CACYWW010000057.1 GCA_902778145.1 uncultured Ruminococcus sp. | reverse complement strand
GCGAACTTGTGAGCGTTGGGGGTTCCCGTAAGCCCCCGCCCTACGGCGAAGCGCGGCGGCATGTGGCGGCGTGCAATGATGCCGAATGAGATCCTTCGCTGTGCTCAGGATGACGGCACACTTATCATTCTGCATTCATAATTCATCATACTTAATTCTTCAGCGTTACCGTAAATATACATCCGCCCTCCTTGGCGTTGTCCGCTGTTACGGTGCCGCCTTCGATGTCCGTTATCCGGCGTACGAGCGCGAGACCGAGCCCGTTGCCCTCGCCTCTGTGTGAGCTGTCCGCCTGATAGAAGCGGTCGAAAATGTGCTTTTTATCCTCGTCCTTTATCCCGGGACCTTCGTCGCGTATGGTGAACACCACGCTTTCGCCGCTTTTGTACAGACCTATCCGGATCCGTCCGTGATCCGGCCCGAATTTGATCGCGTTTTCTATAAGGTTGTTCCAGACGTGCGCAAGAAGCTCCTCCTGACCTGTATATTCTATCTGCTCCATATCCGCGTCGAATTCGACGTTTTTCGCCATCCATCTCGGCTCGAGATATACGATGCACCGTCTGATCTGCTCGTCGAGCCTGTATTTCGTCTTTGCCGCCGGGATCGATCTGTTGTCGACCTTTGAAAGAAGCAGTATGTTCCCGACCAGGCTTGACAGTCTCCGTGTGTTGTACAGGATCTTGTCCGTGTATATCTGCCGGTCGTCCTCGTCCGCGCCCTGCAGCAGTGTCGCGTAGCCTTCGATCGCGTTTATCGGCGTTTTGAACTCATGGGATACGTTTGAGACGAAATCCGTCTGCAGTATCTCCGTCGCCTCGAGCTCGCGCGTCATAATATTGAAGCTCTCGTTCATACGGCGTATTTCCGCGAGGCCCTTTTCCGTATCGAGCTTGACTTTATAATCGCCCCGCGCGACCTTTCCCATCGCTTTTCCGAGCTTCGTCATCGGCCCGATTATCCTGATGCCGACGAGCGTTGAGATCGCGACACAAAGCACGATGACCGAAATAAGAAGCCACAGCGCCGTCGGCAGCTGACCCGCCGGCGTCTTTCCCATGAAATAAGAGAACAGTGAGAACGCGGCGGTGATGACCGCCGAGATCATGATTATGTACAGTACGAACGCCAGCCTGACCGGTACGGGGCGTTTGTTTCTTTTTTTCATAGCTTTTCCACCTTGTAGCCCACGCCGCGCACGGTGACTATGCTGAAATCGGGATTTGATCTGAATCGCTCCCTCAGCCTTCCGATGTGGACGTCGACCGTGTGCATATCGCTTTCGCTGTCGTATCCCCAGATCTCGTCCATAAGCTGCTGCCTCGTGAAAATCCTTCCGGGAAATGACGCGAGCTTATAAAGCAGCATGAATTCCTTTTGCGGCAAAACCGTCTGAGAGCCGTCGGACGTTACGGTGAAAAGATCGCATTCGAAGACCGTTCCGCCTATCACTATCCTGCGCTCGTGTATCATCTGCGCACGGCGAAGGAGAGCGCCGACGCGCAGTACCATCTCGTTCACGTTCACCGGCTTGACCATATAGTCGTCCGTCCCGGAGAGAAAGCCCTCGCGCATGTCGTCGAAAGCGTCCTTCGCCGTTATCATCAGCACCGGCGCGGTGATGCCCGCTCCGCGAAGCCTGCGGACGAGCTCGTATCCGTCCATCACGGGCATCATTATGTCTGAGATTATCAGATCGAAGTATTCGCGCTCAGCGCACCGGTACGCCTCGCTGCCGTCGGACACGCCCTTGACGGCGTAGCCGTTGCGGATGAGAACGTGAGAGAAAAGCTGACGCAGCTCCACGTCGTCCTCGGCGATGAGTATTTTATTCACCTGAAGATCCTCCTTTTTTGATATACGGCGAGGTTTTCATGAAATACGACGCCTCCCGCGCCCGGGCGAAGCAGAGACAGTACAGCCGGTCAGCCCTGCGCTGAAGCTCATACTGGGACATCGCCGCCTGTGTGAGTGAAGACGTATGCGAAGGCTTTGTTATGACGGCTATACTGCGCGTTTTCTTTGTTTTTGAAAGATATGAGATACCCGCGCCGTTCGCGGCGAAAAGCTGAGTGAAAAGCGGTCTTGCGCAAAGCTCACGCTTCGAGACCTTAAGATAAGAGTACAGCGCCGCGCGCCGTATCCTCGCGTTAGTGAACTGCGGCGAGGCGGCGGCGGAGAGAGCCTCCGTGATGTTCCCGGCGCCTTCCGCCGCGCGGCTGAGTCTGCCGGTCAGCCCGTTCTCGCCGTCCGCCGCGAGCCTGTACGGCTCCTCGCGCAGATGAGAGAGCAGCGCGTGACCGGCGAAGCGTATGTCCGACGGATCGCCCGCTGACCGGAGGATATTTCGGCAGTAAGTCGGCAGATGCGGGAAAATATCCCCGCTCTCGCGTATCGCGGTCGACGATTCGTGATCGGTGCGCTTTACCGGTACGAACACGGCGCCGGGACGGAGCTTCCGCAGAGCTTTCACGTATTCGATGCCGAGAACATCATTTCTCGACGAAAGCAGCTCCGCGTCGGCGAAGAGCGCCTGCCGCGCCTTTGCGTACGGCTCACGCGTTTTTCTGATCCGCTCGCCGAGCAAACGGTCAAACTCCGGAGAGGAGAGGACCGACGCGGCGGAAGCGAGCCTTTCCGCGTCTCCGCATTCGGAACCGAAGAGGAGCGCGTCCCCCTCCCGCCACAGACCGTCCGCCACGGAAACGGCGCCGGACGCGAAGCGCTCGGCGGAGGCGGTACACCACGGGAACGGCAGTGAAAGCACGATATCCGCGCCGCCTTCTATCGCGCAGCGTGCGCGCGCGTATTCGTCGTACAGAGCCGGATTTCCGCGCTGAACGAAGTTCCCGCTCATGACGCAGACGACGGTGTGACCGGGAAAAAGGCGCCTCGCCTCAGAGATAAGATATTCATGCCCGTAATGGAACGGGTCAAATTCACAAACGATAAAAACAGCCATAATGCCCTCCGATATGATTATAACCGAAACAGGCCGCCGTGTCAAGTGGCGAATGATTTTCTTTCACACGGCGTGTTTTCCAAACTCCTGTTAAAAAGTTTTAATAAATTAGACTTGAAAGACGGTGCCGGAAGGTGTATATTAATATAGATTATAAAATTTGACAGGAGAATACAAATATGAACGTACTTGTTGTAAACGCCGGTTCGTCCAGCCTTAAGTATCAGCTTTTCGATACGGACGCCGACAAGGTCCTTGCAAAGGGCATATGCGAGCGTATCGGCACCCAGACCCCGAACGGTATCGGCGCCGAGGGCAGGATCGAGCACAGAAAAGGCGATTCCCCCAAGATCGTTAAAGACATCCCCATGGAAAACCACGCCGTCGCGACGAAGATACTCGTCGACACGCTGACCGATCCCGAGATCGGCGTTATAAAGGACATGAGCGAGATCGAGGCTGTCGGTCACCGCATAGTCCACGGCGGTCCCTACTTCTATGAAAGCGTCCTCATCACCGACGACGTTATAGAGAAGCTTGAAAAATGCGTGGACTTCGCGCCGCTCCACACCGTTCCGCACCTCATGGGCATAAAGGGCTGCACCGCCGTTATGCCGAACGTGCCGCAGGTCCTCGTGTTCGACACCGCTTTCCATCAGACCATGCCCGAGGAAGCCTACACATATCCGCTTCCTTATGAGCTCTGCGAAAAATACAAGATCCGCCGCTACGGCGCGCACGGCACGTCCCACCGCTTCGTCTCCGGCGAGATGATAAAGATAATGGGCGGCAAAGCCGAAGGCACGAAGATAGTCACCTGCCACCTCGGCAACGGCTCCTCCATATCCGCCGTAAAAGACGGCAAGGTGCTTGACACCAGCATGGGTCTCACCCCGCTCGACGGTCTTATGATGGGCACGCGCTGCGGCTCCATCGACCCCGCAATCGTTCCGTTCGTCATGGAGCGCGAGGGCTACACCCCGAAGCAGATGGATGAGATAATGAACAAGAAGAGCGGATTCCTCGGTGTTTCCGGCATCAGCTCCGACAGCCGCGACATTGAAAAAGCAGCGGCTGAGGGCAACCCGAGAGCTCAGCTCGTGACGAAGATCACCGCGTATCAGATCAAGAAGTTCATCGGCGCCTACACCGCCGCGATGGACGGTATCGACGCTCTCGTGTTCACCGCCGGCCTCGGCGAGAACAACCCCGAGCTCAGAAGCAGAGTCTGCGCCGGCCTCACCTTCCTCGGCATAAAGATCGATGAGGAGCTCAACGCCGTATCGCATCATCAGCCCAACATCGTCAAGCTCTCCACCGACGATTCGAAGGTCCTCGTATACCTGATCCCGACAAACGAGGAAAAGGTCATAGCTCAGGACACCGAGCGTCTTGCGAAGAAAGCTCTCGGCAAATAATCACAAATGATAAAGATCCCTCATATCATACAGCAGTATGACAGGAGGGATCTTTTTATGTCTTCAGAACAGCGTTATTTCGCAGCCGGAAGCACGGGCGACGGCTTTGTCAATATGTTCGGCGATTACTTCGACCCGGATAAGCTCGACCGGCTTTATATAATCAAGGGCGGACCCGGTACGGGAAAGTCGACTGTCATGAAACGCCTCGCCGCGGAGGCGGAGAGAAGGGGATACGACCCGGTGCGCATCCTCTGCAGCTCGGATCCGTCGTCACTTGACGGGGTGCTCGTGCCGGAGCTTTCGCTCGGTATCGTCGACGGCACCGCCCCTCATCAGAGAGATCCGGTATATCCCGGCGCCGTGGATGTCATCTTCGATCTTTACCCGTTCTTCAACGTCGGGAAACTGCGCTCGCAGAGGGAGGAGATCCGGCGGCTGTCCGGCCTTTCCGCCGTACTGAGAAAAGGCGCGGAAAAATGCAGGCGGTTCGCCGCGCTCGCGATGACCGAACGTTTAGCCGTGACGGATCAGTGCTGTGACCGGGAAAAGCTCTCGTCGGCGGCGGAGCGCTGCGTTTCCGGGATAAGGGGAGGAAGCGGCGCGGCGGAACACAGACAGATATCCGCGTATTCGACCGACGGCAGGACGGTACTCGACACATATGAGCGGCTCTGCGCGTCGAAGGTCGCAGTCTGCGACGAGCACGGATCGGCGTATATCTTCATGAACGAGCTGAAAAAACTACTTGAGCGGGCCGGGATCGGCTTCATGTACAGCACCGACGCGCTTCTGCCGAAGAACTGCGACGCGATCCTTATCAAGGGGGACGGCAGATATTTCAGCGTCACCGGACGCGCGGAGAGCATAGACCGCAAGGCGTACGGCAAGGTCATAAACATGAAGAGGTTCGTGGTAAAAGACCGTCTGAAGGACGTGCGAGGCAGACTCAGGCTCTGTGAGCGCGCCGCCGCCACGCTTGAGAACGAGGCGGCGCGGCTTACCCGCGAGGCGGGCAGAGTCCACGGCAGGATCGAGGGGATATATAAAAACGCCGTCGATTTCGACGGCGTGTCGCGGATGACGGACGAACTCATAAGGTCCGTCTTCCCTCCGGTCAGATGATCATCGGTATTATTGAATTGACGTTTCCGGCGCCCATGATGACGACTGTGTCAAGAGGTCTGAGCACGCTTTTCAGGTAAGCGGCGACGTCTTCGAAGCCGCCCTTGTACGTACCGTTTTTCGTGTCAGCGGCGAGCTTCTGCGCCGACATGCCGAGCGTGTCGGTCTCGCGCGCCGGGTAGATATCGCAGTATATCACCTCGTCGCAGAGAGAAAAGGCGCTTATAAAGCCGTCGTACAGCTCCGCCGTGCGCGTATACGTGTGGGACTGGAATACGACGTACAGTCTGCCCTTCGTCTTCTTCCGGGCGACGGAAAGCGTAGCTCTGATCTCGTCGGGATGATGGGCGTAGTCGTCGTAAACGTCGGCGCCGCCGCATTTGCCCTTGAACTCGAATCTTCGCGCCACTCCGCCGAACGCCGCGATGCCTCTTGCCGCCGCCTCACCGTCGACGCCGAGCAGGACGCAGGCGCCGATACAGCAAAGGGCGTTGTATACGTTGTGACGGCCGGGCACGCCGAGCTTTACGTGCGCGTACAGAGAACCGCGGTACATCGCGTCGAATTCGGGATATTCCCCGTCCTCTCTCAGATTTTCCGGGTATACGTCGGCTTTCCCGTTTATGCCGCAGGTGACGAGCCTTCCTCCGTAGTCCTTTATGACCTCCGCCGCGTTTTCGGAATCGATGTTGATCACGGCCTGCGGCGACTGGGATATATATTTTGCAAATGATCTGTTGTACGACGCCTGATCGGGAAAATAATCCGCGTGGTCGTACCCGACGTTCAGCACCACGGCGATCTCCGGGAAGAACGAGAGGAACGAATCCGTATATTCGCACGCCTCGAAAACGAGGGACTCATAGCCGCCGCGGCGGTAGGAGCTCTTGCAGTCGCGCATCACGGCTCCGTTGAGAACGGTGGGATCGAGCCCCGCTTCGGCGAGCGCGGCGCCGAGCATGGCGGTGGAGGTGGATTTTCCGTGAGTCCCCGCGACGCCCGCCGAATGGCGGTAGAACGTGACGACGTATCCGAGAAAATCGGAGCGCTTTATGAGCGGCAGCCCGAGGCGTTTTGCGTACGCGTATTCGGGGTTGTCGTCATGTATTGCGGAATTGTATACGAATATCTCACTGCCCTTGCAATTGTTCTCATCATGTCCTTCATAAACGCGTATGCCGCGTTCTTCAAGCGCGCGGGTCACGTCGGAGAGCGTTCTGTCGCTGCCCTTGACGATACAGCCGTTTTCAGCCGCGATTTCAGCGAGACTCGACATGGAAACGCCGCCGATGCCTATAAACCATATGTTTTTGCGGTCCTTCAGAAGCTCCGCGATTTTTGCAGGAGAGTAATACGTGGACTTGCACATTTTAATATATAACCTCTTAAAAATGAATTAAAGGCAAACCAAACAAAAAAATTAACAAACAAGCATAAATAATTAAACGTCAGTCTATCAAAACAAATAGTATTCCGTTGTTTAAAGATATATAATATGGTATATAAGGAAAAGTCAAATTTCGCAGCTCATTGCAAAGGGGGACATTTTTGTGGAGATCACAGGAGTAAAGATCAGGAAAGCATTTGAAGACGGTACGATGAGAGCCATTGCTTCCGTCACGTTGGATGAGCAGGTTGCGATACACGACATCAAAGTTATATTTGCCGGTGAAAGATACTTTATCGTAATGCCCTCAAGAAAAGTCGCTGAAAATTCCTTCCGCGATATAGTACATCCAATCAATTCAGAGTTTCGGGCTAAGCTTGAAAAAGCCGTAATAGATGCGTATTTCGAGCAGAAGGACGAACTGCTTGCCGAAGCGAAAAACGAAGAGGCCGGACAGACGGGAGTCTCGTCCGCCGAGTGAGCCGCAGGGCTCAGCCGCCTGAGATGGCGGCTTTTTCTTTTTTGAATTTCTTTTTCACGCGGCGCCTTATTTTTATCACGTCGCGTATCATCCTGAATGAGTCTCTCAGGACCCGGACCTTCGATTCCCTGTGGTTGATTATCTTCACCGGGAGCTCGCCCACGCTGTATCCGAGCGCGGACGCGGTCATTATGACTTCAAAGTCGAAGGCGAACCCGTCCGTTTCACAGTTTGAGAAGATCCTTCTGCCCGCGTCTCCCCTGAAGCCCTTGACGCCGCACTGCGAGTCCGACAGACGGAAGCCGCCGAGGATCCCGAGGATGCGGATATACGCCTTCGAGGCGAGCTTGCGGATGAGAGTATATCCCTCGTATCCGTCGCTTTTGAGATTGCGCGAGCCGACGACGACGTCCTTATCGGCGTTTTCGTTCAGATAAGACACGACCTTTCCGATCACGTCGACGCCGAACGCCATGTCGCAGTCGGTAAACATCACGATATCGCCCTCGGAGGCGAGGATCCCCGTACGGACCGCACAGCCCTTTCCGCGGTTTTTTTCATATCCGACGAGTTTTACGCACGGATGAGTCTTCGCGTATTCCGCGACAGCTTCGCCGCAGCCGTCGGTCGAGCCGTCGTTTGAGAATATGAGCTCGTATTCGTCAAAAAGCCCCTTGCATGAGGAAAGATAACCGTCGAATTCACGGACCGAGTTTTCAACGATCGAGGATTCGTTGTACATCGGTATTACTACTGAAAGCTTCATACTGATCCCGCCTTATTTCGATTCGCCTATCAGCACCGCGTGGAGCGCCCAGCGCATGCCGTCGCCTCTGACCGTGCAGGTGGAGAGCGTCAGGATCCTGTCAGTCGGCTTGATCTCGACGTCGCTTTCCCAGATCGAACGGTCCTTGCAGCGGTCGACAAAGCTCATGAAATCGTCGTCGGTGGCGAAATATGTCTCGATATAATTGTACGTTGAGTTCGTGTCGTAGATAGAGAAGAGCTTGTAGACGTACAGACCGTCGGGCGTTATTATATTGATGAGCTGATTTCTGAAGGCGTCCTCGTTTATCGCAAAATCGAGAAGGGGAGCGAACATTATGTGCGCCGTGTTCATATTGTGCCCGTAGAGCACCGTGTTGCGGTTTTCCGATATGTGACGCGAGACGCGGCAGTCGGCGAATATGGAGCCGTACCGCGTATATGATTTGTCGTAGTTGGCGTAGAGGTATTCGCGGTTGTCCTTACCCTGCATGACGATATAGTTCACCTTCGTGCCGGGAATGTCGATCCAGCCCCAGACGTCGGGATAGCTGCGTTGTCTGCCGAGGATGAGCGCCCGCTTCGTCTCGAGGTATTCATTATATTCACCCGACGGCAGGGTTATGTCCGGTATCTCGATCTGAGGCATGGACTGCCCGAGCTCAACGTTGCTCACGTTCTCGCCCGCCTTGCCCGCCACGCTCGCGAACAGCGTCTTGATATCGCCGGACTCGAGCTTTTCGAAATATCTTGTCTGCTGTTCCTTTTCCACATACTGCATCGCGTATGACGCTATATACCCGGCCGAGCCGAGGAATATCAGAAAGCACGCGAGCATCGCCGTGTATCTTATCGCTCCGCTGAGCGCCGTTTTTATGAGTTTTTTCCGTGTGACCTCGTTCCTGCGCGAGATCTCGGACGGCTTTGCCGATTCAAGAGATTCGGAGAGCTTTGTCTTTCCGCTCGGATATACCGTGCTGAAAACACTTTCGTTTTCCGGGATGTTTTTCATTTTCCGGTTCCTTTCGGTTGCAACTGTACATTATTATTGTATTCCTCAAATTTTAATTATACAAGAGATTTTGGTGTATTTTCATTTAATATACGGTCATTTTGACCCGGGCGGCGCATATATTGGAAAACGCGAGGCTTGATATGAGATATATTTACTTCGGAAAACGCCTGAGAGCGGGAGTTGAGCTGCCGCCGATCATCTGCTTCTTCATTTATACCGCGGGCGCGGACAAAACGATCTCCGTTATCGCGGCGCTTTTTCTGCACGAGCTCGGACATATCGCCGCTGCGCTGATCCGCGGCAGGCTCCCTGAGTCCGTAACGCTCTCCGCCGCCGGCGCGGACATTTCATATAAAGGACTTTCAACGTATGACGACGATATCTTCGTCTGCTCCGCGGGACCCGCCGTCAACCTGATATTTGCGCTTTTGTTTTTTCGGATCTTTCCGGTATTCTCGTTTTCGGGCGCGTTCTACGGCATTCTCAATCTTATGCCCGCACCGTGCTTTGACGGCGGCAGGATCCTGTCATCGGTTCTTTTCCGCAGATACGGACACCGTGCGGAAAAGGCCGTGAACGCAGCCGGCATCGCCGCGCTTCTTATGCTGTATCTGCTTTCCGTTTCGGTCCTGTTCTGCACCGGATCCAACGTTTCTCTTCTGATCCTTTGCGCCTCGGTTTTTTCGGAGACGTACGCAAAACGCGGAAAGTTCAATAATATGATATAATAACGGTATTGCTTTTTGAAAAAAACGTGGTATAATGGGTACAAAAAGCGTGAACGTGAGCGCGGAGGTATAAAATGAAAAAAGAGATGTTGTTCGTTATAATCGCGGCGGTTTGTATATTCGCCATCGCGCTTTTCATGATCGGCGGCATAGTTCAGGATATAGATTACCACGACCTTTCAAAGCTCCCGCTCCTCGAACAGAAGGCGGCGTACGATAAAATGGAGGCGCGCCGCACCGCGGGAGAAATAATACAGCTCGTCGGCGCCGTAATGTGCCTCGTCGGCTTCGTCCTCGTCACCGTCGTTTCCCTCGTCGTCGGCCATGAAAACGCAAAGGAAGCGGAAAAGAAATACTCAAAACAGTAAAAAATCACGGAAGGACGGCGTCCTTGCGGTGTACTTCGTAAAGAAGTACACCGCAGCTAAATTCGCCTTGCGGCGAGCTAAATTGGGCTTCGCCCAGCTAAATTCGCCTTGCGGCGAGCTAAATTCGCTTCGCGAGCTAAATTATGCTTCGCATAGCTAAATTCGCTCCGCGAGCTGAATTCGGCTTCGCCGAGCTTGCAGGCGAATTTAATTTAGCTGAAGCCGTGAGGCTT
>CACYWW010000056.1 GCA_902778145.1 uncultured Ruminococcus sp. | reverse complement strand
CTTCAGGATTATCATACCTGTTTTCCTGCCTTGATCTTCATATACAAATACTTTTGTCGACGGATCGCATAACAGGTCATCCATCTGTCCTTTATAGTCATTGTATGTCGGATGATACATACAGGAAGCATAGATTGAAAACGCTTCATCTGACAGTAGCCAATCCGCATCCTCGCATAACATAACCTTCATAAACATCCTCACAAATGTCGATTTGTCAAACTCGTCACTGATTTAGCAATCTATCATATATCTCAAGATCGATATCCTTGAACACGTTGAAGATTACTTTCTCTATCCCGTCATGCTCCTTCAGATAGTCCTTGACCGTCGCCACGGCGATCTGTGCGGCTCTTTGATTCGGGAACATGAAGACGCCCGTCGAAATACAGCAGAAAGCGATGCTTTTCACGCCGTGCTCTTCGGCGATCTCAAGACATGACCTGTAGCAGGACGCAAGCTGATCCTCATGATGTTTTGTCAGCCTGCCGGAGACGATCGGGCCCACCGTGTGTATGACGTATTCACACGGGAGATTATAAGCAGGCGTTATCTTTGCCGTGCCCGTCGGCTCCTCGAAGCCCTGCCGGCGCATGATCTCATCGCAGTCCCGGCGAAGCTGTATCCCGGAAAACGTGTGGATGCAGTTGTCGATGCAGTTGTGGCACGGCACGAAGCAGCCGAGCAGCTGAGAATTGGCGGCGTTCACTATCGCGCCGCAGCGGAGCGTCGTGATATCGCCCTGCCATACGTAAAGTCCGGATTTTGAAGGCTTGAGCCGATCCGCGTCTGTCACGCCCTTTTCGCGTGTCCTTTCGCTCAGGTATTCGTCCTGTATCCTGATGAATGCGTCATCCGCGGGGCCGGGCATCCTGACGTTTAAAAGCGAGCGCAGCAGCGTTATCCGCTCCTCCTCGCTCTCCGGCATACGGAACGGCGCGTCGCCGCGCTTTTCCTTTACGAGATAATTTATGAGATACGATCTTCTTTCGCTCTGAGTCATTGCCGTCACCTGATGAAATTCGTGAAAACGCGGACGTCCTCCTGCTCGGGCAGCTTTACCCCGGCTTTCCTGCCGGCTTCGACCAGACGCAGGAACCACGCCATGTTCCTGCCGAGGACGCGCATCACCTGAAGGCCCTCCTCGTCCTGCATGACCTGCTCCGGAGTGTTGCCGTGGACCATCGTCCAGTAGCGCGACGATATGATCGGCATCTCGCGTATCATGAAATACTTGTTGATCTGATCTATCGCGCTCGTCGTGCCCGCGCGCCTCGCCGAAACGACAGCCGCCGCCGGTTTGAAGCGGAAGGGATCGTCGGGATAAGACGGGGACGAATAGAACGCGCGGTCCAGAAGACTCATCAGGCTCCCGTTCACGCCGGAATAGTATACGGGGGAGCCTATTATGAAGCCGTCGGCTTCCGCCGCCTTCGATACGAATTCGTTCACCGCGTCGTCAAAGGCGCATTTCCCGGTCTTCGCACAGCTGCCGCAGGCGATACACCCGGGCACCGGTTTTTTGCCGATCTGGAACATCTCCGTTTCGATCCCGCATTCGTTCAGCGCCTTCGCCGCCTCGGACAGGGCGGTAAATGTACATCCGTTTTTGTTCGGGCTTCCGTTCAAAAGCAATACTTTCATGATCTCCTCCTTGAATGATCGCCTGAGCCGGACGTTCTCCCGGCTCCTTTCCGTCATCATAAGATATTATACACCGAAAATGCCCGAATTGCAATATATTTTGCAAAATCAGGTATTTACAAATCAGTTTATTTTTTGTATAATGGAAGCGGGAGAACGACGAAAGGAGAGAGCGCGTATGATCGGAGATAAAATCAGAGTGGGCGGCGTGACGTTTGAGAACCGTCTCGTCCTGCAGCCGATGGAGGGCTGTGACTGTGCGCCTGACGGCTCGCCCGGCGGGCTGACCGTCAGAAAGTATCTGAAAGCCGCCGGAAGCGGCGCCGGCACCGTATGGATGGAGGCGAGCGCCGTTTGCCCGGAGGGCTGCGCCAACGGACGGCAGATGATGATCACGGAGAAAAACGTCAGAGAATTCGCAGAGCTCATCGGGACGATGAGGGAGGCGTCGCCCGTACGCCAGGTGTACATACTTCAGCTCACACATTCCGGAAGGCAGAGCGTGGTACCGATCACCGGGTACGCAAACGCGCTGTACGAAAAAGAAAGACCGGTGACGGAGGACCGCATAGCGACGGATGAATATCTCGATACGATACCGGCGCTCTACGCGAAGACGGCTGAGCTCGCGTACGAGGCGGGATTTGACGGCGTCGACGTGAAGGCCTGCCACGGGTATCTTTTGTCCGAGATGCTTTCCGCGTTCAAAAGACCCGGGAAATACGGCGGAAGCTTTGAAAACAGAGCCCGCCTCTTCCTTGACTGCGTAAAGGCGGTGAGCGCCGTAACGCCGGCGGGAAAGCTTCTGACGAGCCGCCTCGGCGTCACTGAGATGGTGCCGTATCCGTACGGCTTCGGCACGGATGAAACCGGGGAATACGTGCCGGATGAACCGGATCGTCTGATAGAGCTCCTTATCGGCTGCGGCGTCCGGATACTGAACGTCACCGTCGGAAATCCGTATTTCGTTCCTCATATAAACCGTCCGTTCAGGCGCGGGCCGTATACTCCGCCCGAGGCGCCGGAAACGGGACTCGCGAGGTTCGCCGCGATCGAAAAGCATATAAAGGAAAAATTTCCGGAGCTCACCGTCGTCGCCTCCGGTCTTTCATATCACAGGGAAATGGTGTTCGATGAGGCGGAGAAGCTTTTATCGTCCGGTGCGTGCGACCTCGTCGGCATCGGCAGGATGTGGCTTGCCTACCCGGAAATATACAACGACTATAAAAACGGTACGCTCGAGAGGCGTAAATGCTGCCTCACCTGCTCGAAATGCACGGAGCTGATGAGGCTTGACGCGCCGTCCGGATGCGCCGTCTTCGACGAATATTACAGAGAGCTTTACAGGAGGTTGACGAAATGAAAACTGCGGCTGTGACAGGCGTTATGGGCGGTATAGGCAGAGCCTGCGTCCGCGCGCTTATCGAAAAAGGGTACTATGTCGTCGGTATGGACGTCTGCGAATATGACGGATCGTTTGACGGCGCCGGCTTCGAATACGTCCGCGGCGATATATCCGACCGCGCATCGCGGGAGAAGCTGATCGACACGGCTTGCCGTGCGGGCGGATTCACGGCTCTCGTGAACGTCGCCGGCGTCGCGCCGAGGGTACGCGCCGATCTGCTTGAAATGACGGAGGAGAGCTACGACCGCGTCATGGGTATAAACACGAAGGGCACACTGTTTCTGACGCAGTACGCCGCAAACGCCATGATCGCCCGCGGAGGCGGCGGATACATTGTTAATATCTCGTCCTGCTCCGCGTATACCAGCTCGACGAGCCGCGGAGAATACTGCATATCGAAGGCGGGCGTTTCCATGATCACCATGCTTTTCGCGGACAGACTCGCCGGATACGGTATAACCGTCAACGAGATCTGCCCCGGCATAATCGCTACCGGGATGACCGCGGCGGTAAAGGAGAAATACGACAGGCTGATCGGCGAAGGACTTGTCCCGATAAAACGCTGGGGTCAGCCGGAGGACGTCGCCGCCGCCGTGGCGGCGCTGTGCGACGGGACGTTCGGATATACGACCGGCGCCTCTATCGAGGTGGACGGCGGCATGCACATAAGAAAGCTATGAAATATTACAACACGATAGTGATCGGCACCGGCTGCGCCGGATACAACGCCGCGGACAGACTTTTCAGGCTCGGCGTGACCGATACAGCGATCGTCACGGAGGGAAAGAATTCCGGCACATCGCGCAACACCGGCTCGGATAAACAGACATATTACAAGCTTTCGCTGTGCGGGTCCGAGGGCGACAGCGTCCGCGAGCTTGCGGAAACGCTTTATTCGGGCGGCGGCGTCATGGGAGAGCACGCTCTGTGCGAGGCGGCGTATTCAACGCGCTGCTTTATGAATCTCGTGGAGGCGGGAGTTCCGTTCCCGTGCAACGAATTCGGAGAATACGCGGGATACAAGACTGACCACGATCCGAGAAGCCGGGCGACGTCGGCGGGGCCCCTCACGTCGAAATACATGACCGAGGCGCTCGAAAAAAAGGTCGCGGCAAACGGTACGGAAATCATAGACAACACGCTCGCGGTGAAAATACTTACAAAGGACGGCGCCGTCACCGGGCTTGCCTGCGTGTCGACTGAGACGGACGAATTCTGTGTATACGCCTGCGATAACGTCGTGCTCTGCACGGGAGGGCCCGCCGGAATATACGAAAACACGGTCTATCCTCAGAGTCAGCACGGCTCGACGGGGCTTGCGATCGAAGCGGGAGCGCGGCTTTCCAACGCCGACCAATGGCAGTACGGCATTGCGAGCACGGATTTCCGCTGGAACCTTTCGGGAACTTATCAGCAGGTGCTGCCGAGATACGTATCCGTGTCGGAGGACGGCGATGAAACGGAATTTCTGTACGACGCGCTCGGAAAAGGATCGCTCGGGCTTATATTCCTGAAGGGCTATCAATGGCCGTTCGACAGCAGAAAAACGGAAGGATCGTCGAAGATCGACCTGCTCGTCGCCGGTGAGATAAAAGCCGGACGGCGCGTATATCTCGATTATACGAGGAATCCGAAGGGGCTGGAGGACGGATTTTCCGTACTGCCGGACGAGGCGTATTCCTATCTTGAAAGATCCGGTGCGCTTTTCGGTACGCCGATCGAAAGACTTGAAAAAATGAACGCCGCGGCGATAGAGCTGTATCGGGATCACGGAATAGACCTGTATAAAGACAGACTGCAAATCGCCGTCTGCGCACAGCACTGCAACGGCGGGGTCGACGTTGATCTCAACTGGCAGACATCTGTCAGGGGTCTGTACTGCGCCGGGGAAGCGGCGGGCACGTTCGGCGTTTACCGCCCGGGCGGCAGCGCGCTCAACTCCACGCAGGTCGGCAGTCTTCGCGCCGCGGAGCATATCGCACGTACGAAAAAAAGAGACCGCTCTGCGCCGTCCTACGCTTTGCCGGATATAAAATACGGCAGATCGAACGTGAAGGAGCTGCTTTCCCGTATCCGTTCGGACATGAGCCGTTACGCCGATTTTGACAGGAACACGGAAAAGATAAGAGAAACGTATGAAAAGGTCTGCCGCCTCTGCGACAACTTTGAAAACGAGGCGGTGATCGCGGACCGCACGGAGCTTCCGCTTTACTTCAGACTCCGCGACGCGGCGCTGACGTGCAGATCCGTGCTTTCCGCCATGATCTGCTCGTCGGATAACGTCGGCTCGCACGGCTCGGCGATTTACGACGGCAAGCCCTGTGAAACAGAGCTGAGAAAAACGAGAACGGTCACGGACGGAGCGCGGTCGTATATCGCTCCGGTATCGGAGATGCCCGATCCGGAATTATGGTTCGAGACGCTTCTTTCAAGAAAAAGAGAAGAGAACAACGGAGGAAAATAAAATGCCCGCTATCATTTCAGAACACGGTTTTTCCGCAAACATGATCCTTCCGCTCAAAGAGGTCACGTTGTTCAGGGACGCGGAAAAAAGAGAATTCGATCCTGATAAAATGAAAGATGTGATAACGTTCGCCGAGGCTGAGCTCGAGCGTGAAATACCGCTCTGCCCCGCGTCGCTTTATCACCTGTTCGTCGAGGACGGCAACAGGGCGAAATACGAGGCGCCGTATTTCCGCCGCCGCGAGATGGCTCTGCGCCTTGCGCTCGCGGAGGCGTATGAGAAAAAGGGCAGATTTACGGGGAAGCTCGTAGACGTCGTATGGGCTATCATGGAGGAATCGAGCTGGGTGCTGCCCGCGCATCTTTCCATGTACAGCCCCGCACACGGCGACGCGGGACTTCCGCCCGTATACAACGAAAGCCGGCTCCACGGAATAGACCTCTTCTCGGCTGCCACGTCCGCCCTGCTTTCGCTCATATACGCGCTTGACCGGAAGATCCTTGACGCGTACTGCCCGCTCATCAGCGAAAAGATAAGATACACGGTCCGCGAACGCCATATAAGACCGTTCATTTACTGCACGTTCCACTGGATGGGGCTTCTCGGCAACGCGGTGAACAACTGGAACCCTTGGATCATATCGAACACGCTTTATACCGCCGCGGTGATGGCGGAGGACGACTCGGAGCTTAAGACCGTCGTCGACAGGGCGGCGAGATCGCTCAACAACTATACGAAATATCTGCCGGCTGACGGCGGCTGCGACGAGGGCCCGAACTACTGGACGGTCGCCGGCTCGTCCTATTTCGACTGCCTTGAGCTTTTGTACGATCTGACAGGCGGCGCGTTCGACGTATACGGCGACCCGTACGTCAGATCCATGTTCGAATACATCATGACGATGCACATAGACGGCAAAAGATTCGCAAACTACAACGACAGCCCGCCCTTCATCACGCTCGACGGCGATCAGATCTGCCGCATGGGCGAAAAATGCGGAAGCGATGCGCTCGTATCGTTCGGCCGCGGCATGATAACCGTCAACGGGGTATTTCTTTCGGACAGACAGATATACAGGACTCTGCGCGGACTTATATCGCGCTATGAAAAAGCGGAGCCTTACGCGGTGCCGGTGAGCCGGCTGCCCGCGCTCGGAATAATGACGGCGCACAGCTGCTCCGACACCGGCAGGGGCACGTTCCTGTTCGCAAAAGGCGGCTCAAACGCCGAAGGTCACAACCATAACGACACGGGCAACGTGATGATATACAGAAACGGCAGGCCGGTGATTATCGACACGGGCGCCGGAGAGTATACGAAGCAGACGTTTTCGCCACGCCGCTATGAGCTCTGGTATATGAGATCGTCATACCACAACGTCGCCGATATAGGAGAGCACGAGCAGAGAGACGGCGGAGCCTATCGCAGTACGGACGTGACGTTCGGCGAAGACCGGGTGAGTCTTTCGGCTGAGCTGAAGGACGCCTATCCGCGTGACGCCGGCATAATATCGTACAGACGGAGCACGTGTCTTGAGGGAGATAAAGTGACACTGACCGACAGCTTCGAGCTCGAGCGCGAGCAGACGGTCGACATGCACTTCATAACGTGTAAAAAGCCCGTTGAGCTTGAAGGAAAAATGGTTCTGGCGGAGGGCGTCGTTATGAAATACGATCCCGCGCTTTCGGCTTCGGTCGAGGAATTCCCCGTGAACGACAAGCAGCTGGAGCGCACGTGGAACACCCCGGTCCTCTGGCGGATCCATCTGCGCGCGAGGATCGTCTCCGGCAGCTTCACCGTGACTTTTGAATAAAAAAGGAGATATTATGAAAACAGTATTTTACGGCGGCCCCGCGCTGCGGCGCGTGTATGCGGAGAAGACGCTTTCGAGGATCGCGGAGCTTTCCGGATCCGAGCCGGTCTTCGCGGACGAGATACCCGCGGATACGGAGGCTTTGTTCACGACGTGGGGTATGAGATCATACCCGGCCGCATACATAAAAGAAAACTTCCCGCGGCTGAAATATATTTTTTACGGTGCGGGGACGGTGCAGAGCTTCGCAAGGCCTTTTATGGAAAACGGAGTGCGCATATTCTCGGCATGGCAGGCGAACGGCGTTCCGGTCGCGGAATTCACGGTATCGCAGATAATTCTCTGCGGCAAACGGTATTTCGACGTTTTCACCGGCGGAAAAGCCGCGCCGAAGGGAAATTACGGGCTGAAGGTCGGCGTTATCGGGCTCGGAGTCATCGGACGGCTCGTCTGCCGGATGCTCTCCGCGTACAGGCTCGACGTATACGCGTACGACAAATTCCTGAAGGACAGCGAGTTTGAAGCGCTCGGCGTGAAGCGCGCCTCGCTTGAAGAGATCTTCTCATCCTGCGACGTTATATCGAATCATCTGGCGAACAACGCGCAGACGAGGGGGATGCTTTGCAGAGAGCTAATCATGAGCATGAAGGAGGACGCGTATTTCATAAACACGGGACGCGGCGCGCAGGTGGATCATGACGCGCTGTACGATGTGCTGAAAGCCTCTGCCGCAAGGACGGCTCTGCTCGACGTAACGGATCCGGAGCCTCTGCCGGAAGACCACAAGCTCAGAAAACTGAAAAACGTGATCATATCCCCGCATATCGCCGGGAGCCTCGGCGACGAGGTCGGCAGGATGGGCGAGTATATGTGTGATGAATTCGGACGGGTGATCGGGGGCGGGGCGCCGCTTTACGAGGTGACGCCGGCCATGCTGGAGGTGATGGCGTGAAAAGGGGTCTTGTTTCGGTCACGTTCCGTCAGCTTCCGTGTGAGGAGATAATACGGCTCTGCCGTGAAAACGGACTTTCATATATAGAATGGGGCGGCGATATCCACGTCCCGGCAGGCGATACCGAAAAGGCGGCGGAGGTCGCGGAGCTTTGCCGGGCGGCGGGCGTAACGCCTCTCGGATACGGAAGCTATTATAACGCCTCGGACGATTTCGCGCGGTTTCAGCCTGTGCTTGACACGGCGCGCGCCCTCGGCGCGGAATACGTCCGCATCTGGGCGGGAAAGAGCCGCGAGTACGACCGCACAGCGGAGGAGAATATAAAAAAAGCCGTCCTTGAAGCGGAACGGTACGGGATCGCCGTGTGCCTTGAATGTCATCGGTGGACGATGACGGATGATCCCGGGCTCGCCGTGCGTCTGGCGCAGCGGACGGGCTGTCTTCTGCATTTCCAGCCGAATCCCGACATAACCTTCGAGGAAAATCTGTCGGCGCTGCAAGCGTTTTCGCCTTATCTTTGCGCACTGCACGTTTTTGCGTGGGAGAAGGGCGACGTCAGACTTCCGCTCATCCGTCATAAGGATCAATGGATAAAATACGCGACGGCGGCGGGGGACGTTCCGTTCCTGCTTGAATTCGTCGCGGAAAACGATCCCGAAAATCTTAAAAACGACGCCGCGGCGCTTGCCGCGATACTGGAGATATGCGATGAAAACAGGACTTGAAGACAGAAAATACTGGATAGAAACGCTGATCCGGATAATCGACGCTCCGCTTGAAGCGGCTGAGGCGCGTCAGCTGAAAATAAGGATGCCGAAAAGCGATCCCGATAAATGGGAGCGCGCGAACAAAGATAAATTCGCGTATCTCGAGCTTGCCGGGCGCCTTTTGTGCGGCGTCGCCCCGTGGATAGAAACGCCGAAAACGGATCCGTTTGAAGAGTCTCTGCGGGTGAAATACGCGGAGCTCTGCCGGGAGCTTATAGACGCGATAACCGATCCGTCGTCGCCGGACAGAGTTGATTTTTTCGTGACGGCGCTTTACGGTCAGTCTCTCGTAGACGCGGCGTTTCTGTCGCACGCGATAATCCGCGCGAAGACCGAGCTTTTCGACAAGCTCCCCGAGCGCGTCAGAAACAATCTCGTAAGTTGTCTCAAAGAGACGAGAAAGATACTCCCCGCCCACAACAACTGGATGCTGTTTTCCGGTATGGTAGAGGCGGCGCTGCACGTCGCGGGCGAGCAGGCGGACGTCATGCGCATTGATACGTGCATATTTCAGCACGAACAGTGGTACAAGGGAGACGGTGTCTACGGCGACGGCGCGTCGTTCCACTGGGACTATTACAACAGCTACGTGATACAGCCGATGCTCGTCGATATCCTGCGAGCCGCGGCGGATATCCTGCCGGATCACGCGGGAACGGAGAAAAGATATGAAACGGCTCTCAAACGCGCCGGCAGATACGCGTCGATCCTCGGCATGCTCGTCGCGCCGGACGGCACCTTTCCGCCGATAGGGCGCTCGATAACGTACAGGACGGGGGCGTTCCAGATGCTCGCGCAGGCGGCGCTCGAGGGGATCGAGGTGCCCGGTATGAGCCCGGCTCAGATCAGAGCAACGCTTACAAAGGTCATTCACCGCTGCTTCGACTCACCCGGCAGCTTCAGGGACGGATGGCTGACGGTAGGGCTCTGCGGCGATCAGCCGTCTCTTGGCGAGATTTATATATGCACCGGCAGTCTGTATCTTTGCACGGCGGGCTTTCTGCCGCTCGGGCTTGACGCATCCCATCCGTTCTGGTCGGATGACGACGAGATGACAGTGTCGGAGTTGATCTGGTCCGGAGCCGACAGACAAGCGGATCACTCCATATAAAACGCCGTGCCGTGGACGGAGCCGCCGCCCGTTTGGTGCGGGGTATGAGAACGATCGTGAAGGCGAACAGTACGCCGTATGAGGTGTATGAAAATCGCGCTTATGCCGAAAACGTAGCTGAATTTGAATTCGACATGATACGCTGACAGACGAAGATGTTCAGACTGTAAAAAAAAGGGGCTGTCTGCCGACTGTTCTTAAGGACAGTCGGCAACGAAATCCACCCTGTCGGGTGGGTGAAATCGCCTGCGGCACCGAACGCGTCAGCGTTCGATTTCACCTGAGGGCGAAGCCCGAAGATTTCACCTTTTGCCGCAAGGCAAAAGATTGCCGCAAGGCAAAAGATTTCACTTTTTCGACGTTTGGCACACAAATGTCCTGCTTGCGGTGATATGCGACGAAAAAACCGGCTGAAACAAGGGCTTCATTGTCCTTACCTCAGCCGGTTTTTATTGACTGTCCTTTAGAGCACCACGCCTCGTCCGCACTTTTTTATATTCTTTTCAGTATCTCGTCCGCGAGCGTCATCATGCCGTTTTTGTCGGGATGGATCCCGTCGAGCGCGGTGACGAGCGTTCTGTTTTTGTTCGCGTCGACGAAGGTACAGCCAAACTCTTCCGCGACCCTGCCGATTGCTTCGGCGTATTCACGCAGGTGTATGCCGCCCAGCCGGTACGGGAATTCGAAAAGCGGTACGTCTCTGTTTGTCGATACGGCGGGCGAGATGCACCAGACCCGGGCGTCGGGATAATGCTCCTTTATATGTCCGAGCATGATCCGGTACGCGCCGCAGAACGTCGTTTCATCCTCGCCGTCGACCGGTGTGCCTGACGCCCAGTCGTTCACGCCCATGTATATCATTATGACGTCGGGCCTGACGTCGCCGTCACCTAGAAGCGACATCCTCGAATCGAGGCACGCGAAGCTCCCGGGCGTTAATCCCGCGTGATAGCTTACGGTACTGCCGGACCACGAGTTGTTTTTGAGCAGCTTTCCGCCGAGTACGTCGATGATGTGTCCCCACCACGTGTCGGACGGCGTTTCGATACCGGCGAGTTTTTTGGCGTTGTCGTCGTAATAAAGCGCGTATCCCTCGGGGATATATCCCTTCAGCGTGCTGATCGAGTCTCCTACGACCGAGAAGTATTTTCCCTCATATTCCATTTTCTTTCCCTCACTTTTCTGTGCAGTTATCTGTGCTTTTTGATCACGACCGCGGCGGCCGCGGCGGCGATTATCACTACCGCGCCGACAACGACGGGGATGATGATCTTCACCTTGCCGCCGCTTTCCGTTTTATCGGACTCCGTAACGGGATCCGTCCCGGTCACGGTCTGATCGGGCTCCGTCGAAGGCTCCGTTTCGTCGGCTTCCGTCGCGGTGTCCGCCGGCTTTGCGAACGTGAATTTTATATCGTACGTCGCCGTGGAGAAATTCCCGGCGAGCGCGGGATCCGTAACGGTCCGGTAAACGCATCTGTACGGCGCGTCGTCGCCGCCGTTTCCGTTCAGGTAGCAGACTATGGCGTACGTGAACGCGCCGTCGGCCTTCGGATCGAATTTGTCGAGCACGCCCGTTTCGTATTCGCCTGTCTTCACGTCAAGAACGGGGCGGTCGGCCGGCGTCAGCCATTCCCATCTGATCAGCGCCTCGACCGTGTAGCCGTGATCTGTCGTTTTGTATTTGCAGACGGCGCCGTCCTCGAACTGTCCGGTTTCATCACCCTTGAACCTGTTGTGCCGCTTCATGACTATTTCGTCACCGTCGAGCCAGAAGGTGAAGAAGAGCCCCTCGAGCCTGTCCCCGTCCGGGATAAGTCCGCCCGGATTGAAGGCGACCTCGAAGCAGTCGTGCATGTTCTTTGTATCTACGTCGTTGTCGTAAATATCGGCGCCGACGTATATCCCGTCGTCACCGTGAAAGAAATACGCGTACAGCGGGAGACGGCTGTTTTCGTCATAAAAATTCGCCCACATCCCCGTGTTTTCCTTATCAAGAGAGATCATGACGGCTCCGTCCCATTCGCCCGCCGAAAGCTCGCCGTCTATGACGACGCTGTCCGGAACCGCTTTGAGCTCATGCTCGCTTGCAGCGGCAAACGCGAATGACGACAGTATGAACGTCAGTATGATCACCGTTATCGCAAATCTTTTCATGTTACCTCACAGTTTTTGTTTTATTATACAACGCGGATTGCGTTTTGTCAACATCCCGGGGCTCTGTACGATCAAATAATACCGGACTCACTCATAATATGAAAGCGCGTCAGCCATGTATCTGTTGTAGTGATCCGGACGGTCGGCTATGAATTCGGCGATGCCGTCGAAGGACTCCGTCCATTTGCCGTACGTGTAGCCCCTGTAAATTTTCCCCGCCGCCTGCCACGTGTCGATATGACGCTTCATTTCAGACGACGCGGCACCGCGCAGCGCACCGACGACCTCAGTCATATGATCCGCCTCGTCTGCAGAAGAAATGATCGCGGAGAAGCGCTTGAATTTTTCCCGGAACTCATCCGAGTGGAGCAGGAAATCGAAAAGTCCCTGTATCTTCATATCGTCGCCGTAGAAGCCGAGCGACTTGTCATAGCTGTAGCCCTTCCCGTCGCGGTAGAACACGAGCAGACGGTAAAACGTGTCCGTGTCCGCCATCGTGTACGTCGTGTTTGACACGCGCGACGGCGCGTCGTGCAGGGCGAAGCAGAGATCCATATCGCGTATGACGAACCTCCATTTTCCGTCCGAATACTCCCCGTCGCCGGGCTTCCCCGTATACCGCCATATCATGGCGTTGTTCTGCGGCCAGTCCGTATTGCAGAGATAAAGCATGACGGAGAGATAGGCCGCGGCGTTGTCCGTGTCGATCCGGGACGCCACATAGCCGTACGCCTCTTCCGTGTCCTTTGAAGTGCCGTTTTTTATCGCGTACTCGCAGAGCGAAAGCCATTCGTCAAGCTCGGAATCCGCGCCAGACTCGATCTGATAATACAGCTTCTTGCCCTTAATCACCGTGATTTTGTCACGGTCGAGCCCGAAGCGCTCGGATACGAGCCTTTCGTCAAAGTCCTCCTTCAGTATCGACATACCGTAGTACCTGCCGTTCAGATATACGCGTACTGGCCGGCACCTCTGCGCGAAGACAGATACGCCCGCGCGCCCGGAAAACCCGGCGCAGTATTCGTTCGATATACAGTCGCGCAGAAGATCCATACGGAGAAAGTTTTCACGCGCCTGATACGGCGAGTCGTTTCCGCCGTTGCGCAGCAGAAGACGGTCGAACGACGTGAAGCCGTCGTCGAAAAGCTCAGCGCTGAATTTGCCCGCTCCGCCGTATTTCAGTCCCGTTTCGTCGAATTTATCCGGCTTCCGCGCGATAAGCCTGAACGAAGCCGGGTCGAACGATCTCGAGCCCGAGCCCGCGAGCCTTATCCCCGCGTCCTGCCGTATGAGTACGGCGCCGTCATTGCCGTATATCTCAACGGAGGCGGGACGCTCCCATTCGGCGCCTGTGCCCGATCTGTTCGCCATGATGCCGCGGTCCCCGGAATAGAGATCGTCCGGGTCGACGGTCAGCGCGACGGTGTAAAGTCCTGTCCGCTCCTCAGTTATATACGTATTCGTGACGATCCGTCCGAGGCGCTCGCCGTCAGGCGAGAACAGACACGCGCGAACGCTCACGGTGCCGTTTATATCGATCTCAGAGGAGTACCGCGCGGAATCCGCGCCGGGCTCGGAGCCGTCCGTCGTATACGTTATGTAGGCGCCGCCGGCGGCGTTTGCGGGCGGCGTGAGCGAAAGCGAAAATCCCTCCGCGTAAAACCCGCCGTCAGCCGAAAACCCCGGCACCGGTTCGGGATCCGGGATCTCCTCCGTCAAAGGCGACGCTCCGGTCGAATGAGTTGTCTCTTTCTCCGTTTCATCCGTTCCGGGCCGCGTGCATCCCGCGGAAAACAGGAGCGCGGCACAGAGCAGTGCGGACACCGATCTGATAAGTTTTTTCAAATATACCCTCCGTGATATGTATATGCGTTACCGCTGATCGCCGCCGTCGCGCTTCGCGAAGTCGCGGCGGACCTGATCGAAAAACCGCTCTGCTGTCGGCGTGAGCGCGGCGGATCTGTTCCGGATCAGATACAGTCTCGTTTCGAGCCTCGGGAAGAGAGGGCGGAACACCGCGCCGCTTCCTTCGGACGTGTCGACGAGCTTTTCGAAGCAGAGCTGATACCCTAGCCCCTCACGCACGAAAAGCGAGGCGTTGTACGCGAGACGGAAAGAGCCCTCAAGCGAAAGCTCCGCGTACCTCTCACCCGCCCAGCGCCGGATGTCGCCCTCCCAGCCCTGCGCTGACATGAAGAGCGGCAGGCCGACAAGATCGTCAGCCGTCACGCTGTCCTTTTGCGCGAGAGGAGAGCCGGCGGGCATTACTACGCCCCAGACGTCGCCCTCGGGAAATTCGACGGAGCTGTATTTCCGCGCGTCCGGCTGATCGCACAGCACGGCGAAATCGAGCAGTCCGCGGTCGAGCTTTTCAGTCACCTGCTCGGTATCTCCGCTCGTTATATGATAGTGAAGCCCGGGACACGTATTTTTGAATTTCTTTATCTGTCTCGCGAGATGCCGTATCTGATACGACTCCGCGAGCCCGAAATAAAGCTCTCCGCCTGAAAGATCGCCGAGAGCGGAGAATTCGTTTTCGATCTTGTCGGCCATGGAGAGAAGATCTTCCGCCCGGTCCTTGAGAAGCGCGCCCTCCTCCGTCAGCGAGATAGAGAAGCTGTGCCTCTCGAACAGCTTTTTTCCGAGCTCGTCCTCAAGCGAACGGAGCGCCTTGGAAAGCGTCGGCTGCGTCACGTGGAGGATGTTTGCCGCGCGGGTCATGTTTTCCTCCCTTGCGACGGCAAGAAAGTATTTAAGCGTACGAAGCTCCATTTGTACTCCTGTTATTCCTTAATTTCATATCATGATATTCATTATAACCATTAGCGCGCGGCTTGTCAATATGGTATAATGAAAAAAAACAGAAAACGGGAGGATAAAGACATGATAGAGAAGGAAAAACTGAAGCTGACGGAGGAATGGGACAAAACGTTTGAAAAAAGTGACAGGGTCGATCACCGCAAGGTGACCTTCGTGAACCGCTACGGCATAACGCTCTCGGCTGATTTTTATCTGCCGGCGGGCGGCGGGAACGGCCTGCCCGGGATCGCCGTATGCGGTCCGTTCGGCGCCGTGAAGGAGCAGTGCTCCGGACTTTACGCGCAGACGATGGCGGAGAGGGGATTCGCCGCGCTCGCGTTCGATCCGTCGTTCACAGGCGAGAGCGGAGGGAGCCCGAGGTATATGGCGTCGCCCGACATAAACACGGAGGACTTCATGGCGGCGGTCGATTTCCTTTCGCTTTGCGGAAGAGTCGATCCGGACAGGATCGGGATAATAGGGATCTGCGGCTGGGGCGGTATGGCGATAAACGCCGCCGCGCTCGACACCCGCGTAAAAGCGACGGCGGCGATGACGATGTACGACATGACGCGCGTGAACGCCCGCGGATATTTCGATTCGGAGGACAGCAAGGAGCAAAGGTACGCGAAAAAAGCGGCGATGTGCGCTCAGAGGCTCGAGGATCTTAAAAACGGAGAATACAGACCGGGAGGCGGCGTTGTCGATCCGCTGCCTGACGACGCGCCGTATTTCGTGCGTGATTACTACGACTATTACAAGACGGAGCGAGGCTACCACAAGCGTTCGCTCAATTCGAATAACGGCTGGAACGTCGTCGGCTGCGAGTCGTTCATCAACCAGCCGATACTGAAATATTCGAACGAGATCAGAGGAGCCGTCCTGCTCGTCCACGGCGACCGGGCGCACTCCTGCTATTTCAGCCGCGACGCCTACGCCGATATGATAAAGGACAGTAAGTACGCGGACAACAAAGAGCTCATGATCATACCGGGCGCCTCGCATACGGATCTTTACGACGGCGGAAAGGACAAGGTCATACCGTTCGATAAGCTGGAAGGATTTTTCAGGGAGAATCTGAGATGAAAGCGCTGCGTTTTGCCGCCGCCGCTCTGGCGCTTATCCTCACGGCGCTTTCCTTCGGCTCGTGCGGCGGCACGGACAAAGAGGAAAACGGGACGGGCGGCGTGACCGTCGTGTTCGATGAAAGCGAGACAGAGGCGGGAACTGACCGTCTGACGCAGGATATCGTGACGGATCCTTTGACGACCGATACACAGACCGATCTGCAGCCCGATGACACCGGCGCGGTCACGGCGCCGGATGATACGACCGGTGATAAGGAGAAAACGGAAATGAAGATAAGCGTTCCCGGCGCCGTGTTCGGCGCGTCGTTTGCGGATACCGTGGCGGCTGACGCGTTCAAAAGCATTCTGCCGCTGACGCTCGGGATGAAAGAGCTTAACGGAAACGAAAAATACGCGTATCTCGATCGCACCCTGCCCGCAAAGGCGGAAAAGCCGGGCAGGATAGAGGCGGGCGACATAATGCTTTACGGAGACGATTGCGTCGTCGTGTTCTACGAAAGCTTCGATACGCCGTATTCATATACGCGCATAGGCAGGATCACGGATACTGACGGACTTAAAGCGGCGCTCGGTAAAGGCGCTGTGTCCGTCACGTTCTCGCTTTCCTCTGAGACTGAAAAAGCGGATACCGTTTCAAAAACGGTCACGCTCAACAGCGGGTATGAGATGCCCGTCGCGGGGCTCGGAACGTACTCGCTCGATCATGATACGTGCGTCCGCTCCGTTATGGCGCATCTGAAAAACGGAGGCAGACTCATCGATACGGCGTATATGTACGGAAATGAAGACGCGGTGGGAGAAGGCGTCCGCCGCGCGATGGAGGAATACGGTATACAGCGCGGCGAGGTCTTCGTCATAACGAAGATATATCCGAGCCAGTACGGCGACCCGGACGCGGCGATCGACGCGGCGCTCGGAAAGCTTGATCTCGGATACATAGATATGATGCTCCTGCACCATCCCGGAAACGGTGACGTCAGGGCGTATGAGGCGATGGAAAAACGCGTCAAAGACGGCAGCATCCGCTCACTCGGACTTTCAAACTACTATATCGAGGAGCTGACGGATTTTCTGCCGCGCGTGAGCATCACACCGGCGCTTGTCCAGAACGAGATACACCCGTATTATCAGGAGAAGGACGTCGTGCCTTTTATACAGGATAAGGGTATCGTGGTACAGTGCTGGTATCCGCTCGGAGGAAGGGGCTATACGGCAGAGCTGCTCGGTGACGAAACGATCAAAAAAACAGCCGCGGCGCACGGCGTCTCCTCCGCTCAGGTGATACTGCGCTGGGATCTTCAGAGAGGGATCTCGGTGATACCGGGGTCGGGAAACGAGGATCATATAAAAGAAAACCTCGATCTGTTCGGCTTTCTTCTGAGCGGGGATGAGATGGCAGCCATCGCGTCGCTTGACCGCGGAGAAAAGCACGACTGGTACTGAGAATAACGGGACCGCGGCGGGATTCGGCGCGGCGTGATAAGGAAGTATTATGTATAAACTTTGCCGCGCCGAAAATGAAGACGCCCGCAAGCGGGCTAATGAAGAAATGAAGACGCTTC
>CACYWW010000055.1:458-17235 GCA_902778145.1 uncultured Ruminococcus sp. | reverse complement strand
TATCTCTTTACCGTTTTTGCCTTTAATTTCATTTCTGAACGCAAGCAAAGGCTCGGCTATGCGCTTTCTAACCGACTCACATACATCAAGCGCCTTTCTGTCATCCACGGTAAACTCCTCGGCATATCCGCGCGGATTCTGCGTGAACGGTTTACAAAGCCGCTTTCCGCTTAAATTCCAGATATATATATAATTTTCAAAGGCACTTATTTCCTTATCGGAAATATATGTTAAACCTGTCTTAAGCATGGACAGAAAATCCTCTCGGGCAAAGCCCTCGGTAATAAGACGGAAAATCGAGTTAATCAGCCTTACCGCAGGCATAACGTTAATATCGCGGTGAATATCCATAAAAAACGGGATTTCGTATTTTTCAAGGATAACGTCCAGTACACCACGGTAATTCTTTTCATCGCGGCAGATAATTGAAATATCGCTGTATCGGCAGCCGTTTTCTATTACAAGCCGCTTTATCCGCCGCGCGACAAACTCACATTCATCATGAAGATCGGTTGCGCTGTATACCGTGATATTTTTCGGCTCTATTTCGCACGGCCTGCAGTGGCGGCGAAAAACGTTTTCTTCAAGATACGCGGCAAACTCCCGCGCGTACCACTTTGCCATTCCGAGATCGTGCATGAGATAACGTCCGCAGTTCACGGGAGCGGCGCCGGGTACCTCCTCCGCGTCCTCAACACTTTTGAACGCTCCGAGCATCAGAGAGTAAAGCTCGCGCGGTGCGCGTTCTCCCTTGAGTATGAGATAAAAGCCGGTGAGACAGCCCATCGGTCCCCAGTAGACCACCTCGTCTTTCCATTCGGGGTCGTTGCGAAGATAAGTCGCTATGATGTGCTCGAGCGAATGCATCGCCGCAACGTCTATGACAGGCTCGCGGTTCGGCCTTTTGAGCCTTATATCGTAGGTCGTCACACTGTACTCGCCGAGCCTGTCGACCCTGCTCGTGAAAATGCCGGGCACTATCCTCGTGTGATCTACCGAAAAGCTTTGGATCAGTTCCATTTTTGTCTCTCCTTTTATATGGATATTATATTCCGTTTTTCAAACATTTTCATTCCCTCGATCAATTAGGTTTGAAATAGAAATGCGTTGCTTCGCTCACACCGTTTACATTTCCGAGGCTATTTCAAAATCTTCATACAACGACTCTATAGTAGCTGGATCGCCTTCAATTAGTCTAGTTAAGTTATTGTAATTATTTGTGATGCGAGAATATGAAATAACAGACAGCAAATTATCACTTAAAATGTATTGATTGTAGCACCAATTGTTGTCTATGCTTTTATCACAGATATCAAACAATTCGCACGGGATAAATGACCAGTCATTCATTTCGTCTATAATTAAAAATCTGTTTTGACCTTTGTATGATAGTACTCCGTGAATATTATATGTATTACCAATTTTAACACCGTATCTAATTATATGATTTTCAAGTGTTTCTGCAACTTCAAGACCACAGGCATATTCATCATAAGTATTGTTGATAGTATATTTTGGCAAGTATAATATATCAAAACTGCCTCTATCAAATATTGCTATTGCCTTCATATATTAATCCTCTCAAATACAAATGGAAATTTAAGGCTTAAATTTGAAATCATATCAATATTTATATGCCGTACGCGTCAGCCTGATGATCCCGCGTCGACGATGCCCTTGCTGCGATCGAACACGGGGCTTTTTTGCGTCCGCGTTAAAAGCGCTCACGTTTTATGTGATATTGCCGGTGTTTGCATACTCAGATCCGTCGCCACGCTCATTTATCCGCACAGATACGTGACCGCGGCAGTGACACCCGGGCCTTTATCGTTTTTATCCGCGTCCGACCCATATGGGGCTCGACCAGCCGAAACGCCCGTCTTCAAGCTCAACGCGCAGATAATAACAGTCTGCCGCGGATTCGCGGTAATAGTCGAATATGAGCTGGCTTGACTTGCCTTTAAGCATGATATAGTCGCGCTGATTTTTCACAAGCGTGACTTTTTTCACCTTTGCGTCCGCGTCGACCCTGAACCATATCGCAAGATCCTCGTCTTCTCCCGCGCGGAATTCCTCGCCCATGTAATGGCCGTTTATGCGGAAATCTATGATCATCCTACCGCCCATAAAAGCGTAGCAGCGCCGCGCTTTCAAAGCCGAGAACAGAGACGGAAGTGTGTTGCCGTCCGCCCATACGCCGGTCAGCCCCTGAAAACAGTGCGGATAAGGACGGTCGAGGACGGTGCCGCCGGTCCCGCCGTGATTGTCGGAGCCGCCGATGCACCCCATGCGCGCGCCGCGCCGCAGCGCGTCCTGCCAGAAACCGCCGTCGCAGGCGGAATTCGGATCGAACGCGGGATTGCCCATGTATTCCGCGGCGTCCGCGCAGGAATAAAGCTCGATGAGCGGAGTGAACAGATCGGCGGGGATATGCTTGAGATCCGCTCCCGCCGAAAACATATACGTGTCGTGCGGGGCAAGGATGACGTCGTCGCGTGAAAGCGCGCGGCGCAGCTCGTCTCCCGTGAACTCTCCGTCTCTTGCGCCGCGGATCATTTCGCCGTCGTGAGAACCGTAATATACCACAAGATTGTTGTACCACGGATATGAATCGCGTTCGTACGCGAGTATCGCCGTGAATTTGCCGGGTTCGTCGTATTCCTTGACTTTTGAGCGGATAAGATCCCATTTGGATGGCGAGCCTTCCCAAAGCGGAGGTCTTCCGACGCCGCCGTGATCGTGGTCGGATATTGCCGCGAAATCAAGTCCGCGGCTTTTTATGTTTTTAAAAAACGTGTCGACGTCGACCGAGCCGTCGGACAGATTTGTGTGACCGTGAAGATCGCCGATGAACGGTTTGTAAACCGGTGCGGGCGGATCGAATTTCCGCTCCGCTGCTGCAAGCTCGCCGTGCGTCGCGTCGCCCTTTACGTAAACGAGATCCGTAAACTCCGCGCATCTGCCCGGCGTGTCATACCGCCTCGCGACCCTTTTTTCTTTATGCGTCATATCGTGCTCCTGTCCTGTATCTTTATTTACCCCGCCGCGGGGAGTGTATACGTAAATAGAATATATCACACGGCTCCGCGCTTTTCAAGTGCCCCCGGTAAACTTTTAAAAACGCCTGTTTCGCTTAATTATACTTATATTATCGGTCAGAACCCGCAGGGTATACTGCCGGCTCTGATTTTTTCCCGGTGCTTTGTAACTATCTCTCTATGATCGTCCGGTCCAGCAGGAAATCATAGATGCTCACGGTCAGGATGCCGTTATCGTCATACCACGGCTGCGCGGGTTCGCGGGTGACGATGATTTTTTTGAATGAATCGTCGATCCTTCGGAACGAGCGCGTCTCCTGAGCGCGCTTTTCCTCATCGGGGATCGAATACGCGGACTGAATATAGACTCTGCTTGAACCGAGATTGCAGATAAAATCGACTTCAAGGTAATGCCTTGTGACCGTGCCGTTTTTATCTTTTTCAGCGATCGGCACGACTCCGACGTCAACGTTATAGCCGCGCATGCGCAGCTCGTTATAGATCACGTTTTCCATCGTATGGTTCTGCTCGAACTGACGGAAGTTGATACGCGCGTTGCGCAGCCCGAGATCGGAAAAATAATACTTGTTCGTCGTGCTGATATACGCTCTGCCCTTGACGTCGTAACGCTTTGCTTCTTCCAGCAAAAAGGAATCCGCAAAATAGGAAATATACCGTTTGACCGTTTCGGAAGAGATTGTCGATTTTTTAATGCTCCGAAAAGTGTTTTTCAGCTTTTCGGGATTTGTGAGAGAGCCGACGGAAGACGACAGTATATTCAGAAGGTCTTCCAGCTCCTCCTGCTTGCGCACCTTGTGACGTTTGACGATATCCTTGATATAGATCTCGTTGAAAAGCCGCTGAAGCGTCGCCGCTTTATCGCGGTCGTCCTTGCGCAGTACAACGAGAGGGATCCCGCCGTAAAGCATATATTGTGAGAGACCTTCGTATTTATCGCCTTCCCAGACCGTCATAAACTCGGAGAAACTCAGCGGATTCAAATGCACCTCGTCGCCGCGTCCTTCAAACTCGGTGATGATGTCGCTCGAAAGGAACTTCGCGTTGCTTCCCGTGACGTAAACGTCCATGTTTTCACGGCGCAGATATCCGTTCAACACCGTTTCAAAGGCGTCCATCTCCTGCACTTCGTCAAGGAGGAGATAGTACATTTCTTCGTCAATGATCTTCGTGCGGATATACGCCATGAACTTCTCTGGGTCGACTTTTTTATTCGCTTTCTGCAGCTTGATCAGATTCTCGCCGATCAGAAGCAGATCGTCGGCTGAATCGAAGGCAAAACGGATGATATGGTCGGGATCGACGCCCTCGCTGAGCAAATGCCGGTAAAAGATGTTGTTCAAAAGATATGATTTACCGCACCGCCGCACGCCGGTGATCACTTTGATCAATCCGTTGCGCTTCCTTGCTGTCAATTGATTCAAGTATAAATCGCGCTTGATTTCCATATCCGATCTCCTGTCCGGGAAAATTGCAACTTACATTCGATTTCAAATATATAATAGCACCTCAGATCTCATTTGTCAATAGATATATTTGAGAAAAATGCAACCTGACACAAAATTATCTGCTATCTGCTCAAAAAGTGATTATAAAACGATATTGCCTTTTCATTTCATATTTTTCCGAAAAATGCGCATAATAGCAAAAAACGAATGTGAAAAGGAGATATATATGAAAGCAACGGGAATCGTCAGACGTATAGACGACCTGGGCAGAGTCGTGATCCCGAAGGAGATAAGACGCACGCTGCGGATAAGAGAGGGCGACCCGCTTGAGATATTCACGGAGAAGGACGGGGAGGTCATCTTCAGGAAGTATTCGCCGGTCGGCGAGATCGGGAGCATAGCCGGGGACTGCGCGGAGTCGCTTCACCGCGCGGCGGACGTTTCCGTCATCGTCTGCGACAGAGATACCGTCGTGGCGTCGTCGGGCGTGCCGAAGCGCGAATACGACGACAGACCGATAACGCCGCAGTTCGGCAAGCTGTATGAAACGCGCTCGGGATATAAGCATACGGGAGAAAAGCTCTACCCCGTCGACGGCTGCGGGAAATACGTTTCGGTAGCCGCGCCGATCGTCCGTGACGGAGACGTGCTCGGCGTGGTCGCGTCGCTGTCCGACGGCGGCGAAAAGGCGGACCAGACCGACGTCCGCCTGATAAACACCGCCGCCGGATTCATAGCCTCGCAAATAAACTGAAGAGAATTCATAATTCATCATTCTTCGTTCCGTTTAACTCCCTCCGTCACGGCAAAACCGTGCCGCCTCAGTGAGGGATACTTGAGGACACGCGAACGCAGAACAAAAAAACGATCAACGCAAAACGAAAGTTTACGTTGATCGTTTTTATATCATCCCGAAGCTCCGCGGGACGTCTGCCAGAAGGTTTAATTATTGAGATTTATCCACAAGGCGGGACGAACGGCTATTTCGAGGCATTGACCGATACCATCAAATCCGAAGGAACACACTTTCGTTTTTCAACTTCACCGAGGTACTTCAGATCATCTGCGCTTAGCAAAATAATTCTATCTGCTGCGCATTGAATCATGCTCTGTTAATATGAGTTGAAAGCTTCGTTTATATGACAGGGTGCCTGTCATTCTGCGTTCATAATTCCTCATTCTTAATTTCCGACTCTTTTTTCATTTCTCCGCCTGTATAATATCAAGGCTGTTTCTTGAGCGAGATCACGACGTCGTCGGGGAGGACATCGGCGGTCTTGTAAGCTATCTCCTTTATCTGGGCGATCTCGTTCGGCAGAAGCTGATCGTTGCTTTTGACGACTATGCTCAGCGTTTTCCCGGAGATGACGGCTATGCAGTCCTCGAATCCCTTGGCTTTTATAAGCGTCTCTATGTTCGCTTCCTTTTCTATATCCGCGGAAATGCGGGATATATCGGCGAGAGCCTGTTTCGACGCGTTCTCATCGCCGGAGGAATTGACGACGGTGTGGAGCACCTCGACCGCCTCGTCGCGAGCTTTCGTGCGGTTCAGCGCCGACTCGGCGAAGAAATCCCCGCTCACGTAGCTCTTATCAGCCGGCTGCTGTTCTTTGACCGTATCTCTTTTCGGCAGAGTGAAATTAAGGATCACCGCCGTGCCGATTATCAGCACGCCCGCCGCTGCCGCCGCCGCTTTTTTGCCGTGCTTTTTGAAAAACGTCTTTACCGCGGAAAGATCGAAACGCTTCCCGTCTGTGTCTTTTGCCTTTATTATCCTCATGATCCACCCTTTCTCCGCGTCACCGTGACGCGGACGTTACATATATTTTTGCGCTCGATACGCCGTACGCGCATGAAAGTGCCTCCGTTATCCTGCGGCATAACGCGGGATCGGCGCCGTTTTTGCAGACGACCGTTATCCCGCGTATGACGGGCGCTGCCGTACGCGAGGGGACCGGCGCGCCGGACGACATCACAGCCGTCTCGGAGCTTTCCGTCCTGTTCTTGACGTACTGCGTCTCGCTCCCGTATTCCGCCGTGACTATGACGTATACCTTTCCGCCGCACAGCGCCCGGACCGTTTGTTCTATCTTATTCTCCACCCGGCGTTCGTATTCCGATATTTCATTTTGTGTCTGTGTTTTTTTACCGCCTCCGGAAATCATCAGGAATATACCGAAGATCGCGGCGAGAAGCGCCGCCGCCATCACCTTTTTACTTCCGAGAAGCTTTGATATCGCGTTATCCTTCATCAACTGTGACCTCGCACGGAACGCCGAGCAGCTCGGCGACGTCTTTCTTTATACCGGTCGTTTTAAATGAATATCCGAGTCCGTACAACGTGACCGACGCCCTGACGATCCTGACGCCGCCGTCACCGTCCTCCGCGATCAGAGTCACGCTGACGTCGCCCGGTACGACGTTGTGCTTCTGCTCTATCATCTCTTCCGTCGCCGCTTTGATCCTTGAAAGAGTTTCGTTGACCGTGAGCATCGCTACCCTGTCCGTCATATCTGTTATTTCAGCCCTGCCCGGAAGCTCCGGCAGCTCCGGGATCCCGACGCCCGCCCGCGGGATCAGTACGGAAAGAACGCACAGCGCGCAGCAGAAGCGCACATATTTCTTCATCTGATCGTCCGGACAGAGCGTGAGTATGCAGGTGCACACGGCGGCAAGCACCGAAAGCGACGTCAGCACTGTCCTGATCATATGCAGAACAAAGCGCAGGCGACGGTAAAAACGACGCAGACCGTCAGCGTCGCCGCGAGAAGAGTTGAGAGGATATTGCCGCAGTCGTCGAAAAAGGCGCCGAGCCCGTCCGCTCCGAGAAGCGAACAGAGAAAAGAGCAGAGACCGACGCAAAGCTTTGAGGATACAACCGACACGGCGGCGGGGAGCGTCAGGAGCAGAAGCGATACGATCCCGCCGACGCCGGACGATACTCTGACTGCGGAAAGGGCGGAGCGCACGGCGGCCGCCGATTCCGACAGCGACCCGCCGATGATCGGTATGAATGAGGACGAGGCGAACCTGACCGCTCTCAGTGAAGCCGTATCCGCCGCACGCGATATGACCGTCTGATACGCGAGAAGCGCACAGACGACGGCGCCCGACACCGCGCAGAGGAACACCGAGGCGCGTTTTACCACGCCGCACACGCGTGAAAGACCCGCGTCGAAGCCGAGCACCGATAAAAGCGAGACGCCGAAGCACGAGAGAGTCAGCGGGATAACGATCCGCGACGATACGAGCCTCACGACCTGAAGCGTGAGCATCATCACTGTGACGGAGGACGATCCGCCGACGATATTGCCGGTCAGCCCGTACATCGCCGCCATGCCGGCACTCATCGTATCCATGAGCACCGCCGTGCCGTCAAGACACGACCTCACCGCGGAAAGCGAGCGGCTCACGACGCTGTATAACGCGTACGCGCAGGCGAGCCCGGTACAGATATCCGGGACCGGGCTGTCACGGAAAAGAGCGTCAGAGCCGGCTTTTATAACCGCGGATATGAAAACGAGACAGAGCAGCAGGCAGAGCGAGGAAAGCGCGGGACGCGCGTTATCCTTCAGCGCCGACGCGAACGCCGGGAGCACGTCTCCGGCCGGATATGACGGCATGGCGGAAAAGTATTCTTCTGTCAAGATCCCTTTTATATCCTGCATTTTCTGTCCTACCCGTTTATAAGTCCCAGCGCCGTGTCGAGTATGTTCTTTATGAGCGGCAGACACACCGTGAGCATGCCGAGCTTCCCCGCGACGCGTATCTTGGAGCCGGCGGAGACCTCGCCCGAGTCCGTACAGATGTCCGCGGCGGTCTGTGAGACGAGACCGATCCCGGCGCATCTGAATACATACGGCAAAAGCTGTCCGACTTTGTCCGGCAGCGCGACGGTCATGCCGTTTTTCAGATAAGCGGCGCCGCGAACGATAAGAAAAACGATCCAGAGCGACAGCGCCGCCGAGAGCAGCCTGCCGGTGCCGGGCTCGACCCGTCTGACGGCGGATGCGATCAGTGCGAGCGCCGCCGCGGCGACACAAACGGCGACGGCGTCGTTCAAAGCCCGAACGACGTTCTGATGAACGTGAACAGCTCCGAAAGCCGCCCGACGATCATCAGAAGTATCACGACGACCCCGCAGAGCGACAGCAGCATCGCCATCTCGTCCCTGCCGCTTTTTGACAGTACGACGTACGCGACAGCCACGGCGATGCCTATGCCCGCCGTCTTGAAGATCAGTTCAGCCTCCAATTCCGCGCTCCTTACAAGAAAATGATCACGGCGCATACGCCGAAAAAGAGTGAGCAGGCGGTGTAAACGCGGCTTTTGCCGCGGCTTTCCTCCGCACGCACGGAAAGCTCCGCCGTAAAGCGCTCGATGAGCGGATCGAAGCCGGCCCTCTGCGCGTCCGCCGTGCCCGTGCCGATATACGAGCAGAAGGACGAGAATATCCGTCTCTCTTCTTCCGAAAGACAGCCGAGACTGTCCGAAAGCGCGTCATACAGGCCGTTTTCTTCGGCTGAGCGCATGGAAAGCGTTGTCGGAATGTTCGAAAGAAGAACGGGGGTGGGAACTCTCCGGGAAAAGATCTGATCCTCCACGTACTTCATTATCCTGAGGATCTCCGCGCCTACATCGCACGATCGCCTCGATCTCGCGCAAAGCGATGATCCGAATAAAAGAGATCCCGAAAGGATGATAAAAGCGCCTGCGTATTTCATTTTGCGTCGACCGTATCAAATCCGAATTTCCCGTTTTCACGGCGGAGAAAGACGTATTTGTCAAATACGCCGCCGTCGTAAAGCATCCGCAGGCTCGGACGCGAAAGCGCGGATCCCATACTGTCGGCGTGCGCGGTGGCGATGAATATAACGCCGCCGCTTTGCGCGGACATGATCTGCTTCGCCTCGTCCTCTCCGCCGAGCTCGTCGCAGATTATCGCCTGGGCAGACATGTACCTCACCGCGCACGCGATAGCCTCCGCCTTGCTTTTGCCGCAGATGTAATCCGCGAAAAGCGGCTTTTTCTCGGGCAAAAGCTCATATTTCTCGTCACACACGGCTATACGAAGCCCGTAAACGGAGCACAGACGCTCAGCAGCGTCGCGCAGAAGCGTCGTTTTTCCGACGCCCGGCGGCGAGCAGATCAGCATCGAGCAAAGCCCCGTCGACTCAAAAAGCCGGGCGGAACAGCCGGGAACGCTGTGAGGTATCCTTATGCAGATACCGTCGATACCCCATACCGCGCCGCCGTACGTCCCGTACGTGGAAACGCCGGCGCGCAGACCTCCCGCGGTCGATATATACCCGTTCTCGAGCTCCTTTTCATGAGAATGGAACGAGTTGCCCGAGAGAAGGCCGGCGCAAGTATCTATATCCGACTTCGTACAGATATACGGCCGTCCGGAGATGTTTCCCTCCGGATCGAACGTCACGTTTTTGTCGGATACCGAGACAGACAGCGCGGCCCCGAGCCGCAGTCTTATCTCAGTGACGTTTTCAGCCATATCGGGCTCCTTCAGACAGAAGAGGCCGAGCGTGGTCACGATATGTCCGGGAAGATAAGGATATGCACGGTAAAGCGTGTTTTTTCTGTCGTCTATCTTTATCATTCAATAATACCGTCCTGTCAGAACAATATATGAGACCGCTGTCCTGAATATTACAGGCGGAGAGAGGGAAGAATCGGAGAGAATTCAGGATTCGGAATTATGAATGAAGGACGGGGGACGGCGAAACAAAGCGGGTCATCCTGAACCGGGCGAAAGCTTTGAATTCTGAATTCAAGTGCGCAGTGATCGGCGATCAACAGGCCCGGCTGATGAAGTCCGTACCTCGACCGTTCGTGCTCTGCGGCTTCAACGCCGGGGGAGCCCCACCCCTCAAAACTCCCCCTATCCCCCTCTATCCCCTCCCTCAGAAGTATCTGAGGGGGCGCGGCTGAAAACGCGCGGAGCGCTCATAACCCGCCGCAGGCGATCATAACTCATAACTCATAACTGAAAACGGCGGGAGCAAGCCCCCGCCCTACGGCGAAGCGCGGCGGCATGTGGCGGCGTACAATGATGCCGAATGAGCTCCTGACATGGCGCGTTAAACCTTCCCCGATTGGGGAAGGGGGACCACGAAGTGGTGGATGAGGCGAACACCATACAACGGCGTGCGATGATGCCGAAGGAGCTCCTTCGCCGCGCTCAGGATGACAGGGTGTCTATCATTCTGCATTCATAATTCATCATTCTTAATTCTCCCTGCTTTATATCAAAGGTGATACCATGAAATATTCTTCCGTTATACTTGCCGGCGGGTTCGGGACGCGGATGAGACCGCTGACGGACACCGTCCCGAAACCGATGCTTCCGATAGGCGGCGAACCGAATCTCGTCATGCTCTGCGAACAGCTCTTGAAAAACGGCTTTGATTCAGCCGTCGTAACGCTCAAATATCTGCCGGACAAGATCACGGCGCTGGGAAACAGCTGCCGGGGTGTCGATCTGTATTATGTCACGGAGGACGAACCGCTTGGTACCGCGGGTGCGGTGAAGGCGGCGGCGGAGCTTCTTGACGACGATTTTCTCGTGATCTCCGGTGACTCGGTGTGTACGCTCGACATAGCGTCCGCGTTTCAGGCGCATAAGAGGCGCGGAGCCGCGGTGACGGTACTCCTCCACACCGTGGATCATCCGTGCGAATACGGTGACGTTGTCTGTGACGAGATCGGCAGGATAGTTTCCTTCCGTGAAAAGCCGTCGTGGCGCCGCGTCGTCTCCGACAAGGTGAATACGGGCATATATATCCTGTCAAAGCGAGTTCTCGCGTATATCCCGGACGGCGGGCCGTGCGATTTCTCGCGCGATGTTTTTCCGCGTATGCTCGACTCGGGTGAGGCGATGTACGGATCAGAACCGTCCGGCTACTGGCGCGATATCGGTTCGTTCTCCGAATACCTCGCGGCTAACCGCGATATGAGCCGTATATCAGGCGGTGAGACGGAGGGCTCCGTCTGCGGCGACGGGTTTGCGATGGGCAAAAACTCGGCGTTCATCAATTCCGTCGCCTTCGACGGCGTGAAGATAGCGGACAATTGCTCGATAACCGGTTCCGTCCTCGCCCGCAACGTTACGGTGGGAGACGGGTGCGTGCTGCGCGACGGCTGCGTTATAGGAGAAGGCGCCGTGATCGACGACGGGGTAAAGCTCGGCGCCGGCACGGTGATAGGATGCGGTAAAACGGTGACCGCGGACAAGGGGGATACGGTAATGGGTGAACTCGCTTTTGAAAACGGGGTGCTCCGCGAAAAGGGCGATCGCGCGGCGGCGCTGTGCAGGCTCGCATCAGCCGCGCCGTCCGTGCTCGACGGGCCGTTCGCCGTCACCTCGTGCGGGCGTGCGTCGGCGGAAGCCGAGCTTTTCGCGGGAGCTCTTTGTTCCTTCGGCGGAGAGGTGATGTTTCTCGGCGAGGCGCCGGAGCAGGCGGCGAGGCTCGGAGGCTTCTATTTCGGATGCCCCGTAAGCTTCGTGATTTCGGAAAAAGACGGAGAGCTGCTTGTCGGCCTGTATGACGGGACCGGCTCCGCGCTTCCCGACTCCGTGCTGAGAAAAATGCGCGGCGCACGGGGAGGCGATCACATGCCGGGCACGATCCGCCGACTCAACGCGCTTGATACGCTGTATTACCGCGATCTTACCGCGCAGTGCCGGCTTGACGGCGCACGGGTCGTCATTGCTTCGGCCGAGGATCCGGGCGGCGCGGCGAAGGCGCTTCGTCGCGCGGGCGCAGAAATAGTCGCCGCTTCGTCCGCAGACGACGGGACTTACGTGATTAACTGCTCCGACGGAGCCGCGCTTCTGTCACAGGGCGGGGCGTATTGCGGCTTCGATACGTGTTTGCTCATACTGCTCGCGCTCGCGGACCCGGACGACGCCGGGACTGTCTGCCTTCCGGGACTTTTACCGGATGTGTTTGAAAAAACGGCGCGTTCCGCCGGCGTTACGGTCAGAAGGTACTCCGACCGGCCGTCGGATCTGAGAGGCTCGGATGAGTCGGCGCGCGCCGGGAGAACGTCCTGCCGGTATACGTTCGATCCGCTGTTCCTTTCCGCGGCGTTGATCGGGAAGCTCGTAAAAAACGGCCTGAGCCTTGCCGGGGCGGCTGAAAAATACGCGCCTCAGATCATCAGAAGAGAAGAGATAAAGATTCCGGACAAGCGTAAGGCGTCGTGTATGAGGCGGCTCTATGAGGCGTATATGCCTTATCAGACAAAGGCGACGGACGGCGTCCGCATAGTCGAGGACGGCGCGGAAGGGGTCGCGGCGGCGTCGGATTCTGACAGTATAAGCATAGTGATATCGGCTGACAGCGAGGAGGCGGCGGAGGACGCCGTCACCGAGGTGATGATGAGGCTCGGGCGCCTGCGTTCATAAAATCTTTATATTAAACGGTTGAAGAAAACAGACGGATGGGATATAATGATATCGTACAGTAAGATGATAAGCGTCCGGGTCCGCGCTAACCCGGAGCTGCATATAAAAAAAACGGATAAAACGCCACGATGACATCGCGGTGTTTTGAGCAGTATCATAAGAAAGGAAAAATAATGCCGAAAAAGAAAAAAACAGAGCCCGCGGGCGGCAAGCTCAGGGTCGTCATGCTCGGCGGGCTCTATGAAATAGGTAAAAATTTAGCAGTTATAGAATACGGGGACGATATGATAGTCGTCGACTGCGGTCTCGGTTTCCCGGATGACGACATGCTCGGCGTCGACCTCGTTATCCCCGATATCACGTATTTAAAGGAAAACGAAGACAAACTGAGGGGCATCGTCCTCACGCACGGCCACGAGGATCACATAGGCGCCCTGCCGTACGTCCTCCAGCAGATCAGCCCGCCCGTTTACGGCACCCCGCTGACGATCGGCATACTCAAGGGCAAGCTCGAGGAGCATACTTACGAGATCGAACCGGATCTCAACGTCGTCCGCGCCGGGCAGAAAATAAGGCTCGGCTGCTTTGAGGTCGAATTCATAAACGTCAACCATTCTATCCCGGACGCCGTCTGTTTCGCGATAAAAACGCCGCTCGGGATGATAATACATTCGGGCGACTTCAAAATAGACCTGACCCCGGTCGACAGTCCGATGATAGATCTGCCGCGGATCGGCGAGCTCGGCAACGAAGGAGTCCTGCTTCTGATGTGCGAGTCGACGAACGCCGAGCGCCCGGGATATACCCCGTCGGAGCGAACCGTCGGCGCCTCGCTCGATTCGATATTTTTCAAGAACGCCGATAAAAGGATATCCATCGCCACGTTCTCGTCTAACGTCCACCGCGTACAGCAGATAATAAACACGAGCGAGAAGTACGGCAGAAAGGTTGTTATAAACGGCAGGAGCATGACGAACATAGTCAGCGTCGCGATGGAGCTGGGCTATATGCACGCCGCCGAGGACACTCTGATCGATATAAACGACATCAAGAAATACAATCCGGAGCAGCTCACGGTGGTCTGCACAGGCAGCCAGGGCGAGCCCATGTCGTCGCTGTACCGCATGGCGTTCTCCGATCACAGCAAGATAGAGCTTTCGCCGAACGACGTCGTGGTCATATCCGCGAACGCGATCCCCGGCAACGAGAAGCTTGTCAACAACATAATAAACGAGCTGTTCCGACGCGGAGTCAGCGTCATATACGACGCGATAGTCTCAGATGTCCACGTCTCGGGCCACGCCTGTCAGGAGGAGCTGAAAACGATGCACGCGCTGACGAAGCCGAAGTATTTCATGCCGATACACGGCGAATACAAGCATCTTGCGACTCACCGCAACCTCGCGCTTTTCTTAGGCGAAAAACCGGAGAACATATTCCTGTCCGAGGTCGGACGCGTGCTTGAGATCGATTCGGAGGGCGCGCGCTTCAACGGCACCGTTCCTTCCGGCAAGGTCATGGTGGACGGCTACGGCGTCGGCGACGTGGGAAGCATAGTCCTTCGGGACAGACGCCATCTGTCACAGGACGGTATAATCGTCGTGGCGGCGTCGGTATCGACGGAGTCCGGTCTGCTCATCTCGGGTCCCGAGATCGTGTCGCGCGGCTTCGTATACGTCCGCGAGGCGGAGGAGCTTATGGACGAGCTGCGCGATCTGTCGACCCAGGTGATCGAGGAATGCTTCAGTGACGGCGATCTTGACACCGCGTACATCAAAGGAAGATTAAAGGACGAAATATCAAGATATATAGGCATGAAGACAAAGCGCAAGCCGATGGTTCTGCCTATACTTATGCAGCTGTGAAAAGGATAACGGTCATAGCGGCGCTTGCCGCGGCGCTGATCCTTACGGCGTGCACGCATGCGCCGGGAAGCGGCTTCGTCCGCCCGGACACAGCCGCCTCCGCGGCAACTGACAGCGCCTCTTCTCATATAACGGAGAAGGAGACCGACGGGGAGCGGACGACGGTCACCGGAACAGATCCGGTCACCGAGGCGCCTCTGCCCGTGACGGAGAAGCCGGAGATCAAAGGCGTCGCGGTGATCGGACCCGGCGACGCGATCGTATACGGGGAATGTGAGGAGGACTGCAGGCTCAGTGTGACCGCGGGAGACGATACGTTCGACGCCGTATCCGACGGCGTGTATTTCGCCGTTCCCGTGAAGCATGAAAGATCCGTGACCGTCTCGGTAAGAGCGACGGCGGCGGGCAAAACGACAAGTGAAGCCGCCGAAACGCTCGTAAAGTACGACAAGCGCGCGGAGGACAAGGGGGTGACGGTCACCCTCGGCTCGCGCGTGATCGAAACGAGAGTCCTGCCCGATCTCTACGGTACGAACAAGCTCGATAAAACCGAGCTCAGGGCGCTCAGACGAAACGCGGAAAAACGCGTCGCGAAAGCCGCCGAGGCCGCCGGGAAAAAGGTCGACGTGATCTACATAATAGTCCCCGATCCGATGACGGTATATCCCGGGGAGATGACACGGGAGATGGAGGAAAACACGGTCGAACGCTCGGCAAGGATGACGCAGGTCGTGAACGCGCTCAAAGAGGTCGAAGGCGTGACGGTCGTCGATCTGACCGCGGCGATGACCGAAAATCGGGATAAGGGCAAGCTGTACTATAAGCTCGACAGTCACTGGACATGGCTCGGCGCGTACTACGGCTACGCGGAATTCATGCGGGTGATCGGAGCCGAGGCACGGCAGCTTTCCGACTTTGAAGTCAGGTACAAGGATATCGACGACACGGACATGAACGTCTATTCCGGCGTCGGTACCGGAAAAATGTTCGAGCGGGCGCCGTTCCTTACCCCGCTGTTCGAGCCCTGGGCTCCGTACTGGAAGGGAAGAGAACAGACCGCGCGTATCTGGAGCTTTGCGAACGAATTCTTCAACGGCAAGGTCTCAAGGTCGGAGGTGAGCGGCGCGGAGCTCGGCTCGGCGCTGTTCCTGTTCGATTCTTACGGGTTCAATATGATACCGTATCTTGCGGAGCACTACTCGAGCTTTGTGACGCAGCCCGTGTGGCGGTACAGCGTCGATTATTCGCTTGTGTCCGAGGTCAAGCCGGATCAGATAATCGAGCTTCTTGCCGAGAGGGATCTCGGAGAGCTCGTCTCGGCATCATAAAGGAGGAGCCATGGATCTGAATTTGTCCGAATCATACCTGAACGGCGCGTATTATCTCGCGTCATCCGCGTCCGTATGGATGGGGCCGTCGTTTTCGCAGGTGTATCTTTTCGAGCCGGACGGCTTCCCGGAAGCGCTCGGGTCATTTGCAAAACTGAAAAAAGAGCATTTTGAACCGTTCGACGGTACTTTTCCGGATCTCGTTTATCAGCTGTTCGGAAAAGATGATCCCGCGGATAAAAGGATCTCCGACGCACTTATATATGTTACCGAAAACGAGATCGGAGAAGCCGGAGCCATCTCCGTGATCAGGGATGATAAGCTCAGCATCATTGAGCGCAAAAACAGCCCGTTCCCGTTCTTCTTCGCGGATGGGGCGGCGATCGTCACGTTCCCCGAATGCGTGATGCTTATGGTGACGGGGAACAATGAATGAAATGAAGAATTCGGAATGAGACGGCGATACAGAGAGGGTCATCCTGAACAGATTGAAGGATCTGTTCTGAATTTGAACGCAAAGCGATCAACGTGAAACGAGGCGGCAAACCTTCCCCTTTTGGGGCGCGACGCGTTAAGAAAACTCCACGGTGTGGAGTTTTCAGCCAAAGCGGTGAAGCAATCTATGATTGCGAACCGGACAGGGGACCACGCCCGG
>CACYWW010000055.1:0-429 GCA_902778145.1 uncultured Ruminococcus sp. | reverse complement strand
GGCGGGAGAAAAGGGGTTCCCCGACGCGAACTTGTGAGCGTTGGGGGTTCCCGTAAGCCCCCGCCCTACGGCGAAGCGCGGCGGCATGTGGCGGCGTGCGATGATGTCGAAGGAGATCCTCCGCCGCGCTCAGAATGACTGGGGCACGCGGCAAACCTTCCCCTTTTGGGGCGCGATGCGTTAAGAAAACTCCACGGTGTGGAGTTTTCAGCCAAAGCGGTGAAGCAATCTATGATTGCGAACCGGACAGGGGACCACGCCCGGGGTTCCCCAACGCGAACTTGAGAGCGTTGGGGGTTCGCGGATTGTGGTGGATGAGGCGAACACCATACGGCGGGAGAAAAGGGGTTCCCCGACGCGAACTTGTGAGCGTTGGGGGTTCCCGTAAGCCCCCGCCCTACGGCGAAGCGCGGCGGCATGTGGCGGCGT
>CACYWW010000054.1 GCA_902778145.1 uncultured Ruminococcus sp. | reverse complement strand
CCTTTGTTGCTTGGATTATTACTTGAATTGAACCGCCGTATGCCGAACGGCACGTACGGTGGTGTGAGAGGTACTACTTGTTAGCGCCTACTCGATTCCTTTTTTTATTTTTGTCAATAATAAGGGCGGAGGTGAGTCGATGTATTTCAGATCAGATATGGCGGCGGAGGCGCATGACAGGTTTATGCGTGAGTATTCAAAAGATCACAAAGGCGAGCCGGACGGGATAGAGTACGCCGAGAGGAGGGTGCGCGGGATCGACATTTCGACAGTGAGGATCCTTGACGGCAACGGCGAAAAGCTGCTCGGACGCCCCGTCGGGACGTACGTCACGGTGTTTCTCGGAAAAGTGAAAAAAGCGTCGGCGGACCGCGCGGATAAGGCGGCGGAGGTGATCTCGGATATACTCGCACAGCTCGGCGCGGGAAGAAGCGTGCTCGTAGCCGGGCTCGGAAACGCGAAAATAACGGCTGATTCCGTCGGCCCCGTCGCCGCGTCGCACGTTATAGCGACGCATCACATAAAAGACGCGGAGCTGCGGAAAAAAAGCGGACTCGGCGACGTTTCGGTGCTTATACCGGGCGTGCTGGCTCAATCCGGTATCGATTGCGCGGCTCTGATCAGGGCAGCCGTGGCGGAGACGTCCGCCTCCGCGGTCATAGTGATCGACGCGCTCGCGGCGCACAGCCCCGGGACGCTTTGCGGCACCGTACAGATAACGGATACCGGCATCAGACCCGGTTCGGGCGTCGGAAACGACCGCGGCGAGCTGTCACGGAAAACACTCGGAGTGAAGGTGATAGCTGTCGGCGTGCCGACGGTGATCGACGCGGCGGCGCTTTTACCCGATGGATGCGGCGGGGACGCGGCTGACAGCCTGAGAGGCCTTTACGTCTGCCCGAAGGACTGCGGCGAGGCGTCGGAGGAGATTGGCAGGCTCATCGGACACGCCGTTGACCGGCTTTGCCACCCGTCGCTTTCCTTTTCCGATATGGAGTATATCTGACCGGGCCGCCGCATATATAATAATAAGGAAAGGAAGGTGATATCAATGGACGCGGAAAGAATGTTCAGACGCCTGAAAAGCACGGATGATACGTCGTACAGAGTATCGCGCGGGGCGGCAGCCGCCGTCAGGTTCGCGGTCTTCCCGCTCGTTATCTGTTCGGTGCTCGCGGGCGGCGCGCTTACGGCATACGACGGTATAGTGAAGGACGGCGGCAAAGCGCCGGAGCCTGTATCCGCCGTAAAGCCGGTCACGGCGGCAAAATGTGTTCCGTCTTTTTCGGCGGAGCCGGAGGAGGACGTGTTCGACTACGACGCCGATCTGCTTCAAAGACTGTACGAATTCGACAGGACCTCGGTGCCCGACGGCATGGTCGGGATCGTACCCGTCTCGCTCTACCGCGAACCGGAGCCCGGAAAGGTCTGGGTCTCTGATGCCGGAGACAAGCATATGGCGGATATCGGAGAATACGCGGAAAACGGTCTTCCGGTAAAATACGAGGAGGGGGACAAGGTCCTGATCGTACATACTCACGGTACCGAGGCGTATTCGCCGGAAGGCGCCCTGTACTGTGAGCCCCGGAGCTATCCGCGCTCCGACGATCCGTCGATGAACGTGATAGCCATCGGCGATATTTTCGAAAAAGTGCTCCGCGATCACGGTATTGATGTGATACACTGTACGGTGCCGATAGATAAAATGTCGTATTCAAAGGCTTATGAAAACGCGGCGGATATAATAAAGGAATATACAGCGAAAGAGCCGGGGATAAAGTATATGTTCGATATACACAGGGACGCGATAGAGCTGACGGACGGCTCGATCGCGCGGATGGTCACATCCTGCGGGGGAAGACCGACGGCGCAGGTCATGTTCGTCGTCGGCACGGACAGACTCGTTTCCGCAAATAAAAACTGGCGCGGCAACATGGCGCTCGCCGTCACGCTGCAGAAGGAGCTCGAGGAGAAATACCCGGGACTTATGAGACCGATCAACGTGAAAAAAGGCGCGTTCAATCAGCATCTCGTCCCCGTGTCCGTGCTGATAGAGGTCGGCTGCGACGGAAACAGTATGGAGGAGGCGGAGAGGGCGGCGTACATCACCGCGGAGCAGATAGCGAAGACCATCAAGGGAGAATGAAAAAGCGGTCGGGATCGTATCCCGGCCGCGGTGTGTTATCGCATTTTATTTAAGCAGTGACAGAGCCTTCGATCTTATCGCGGTCCTGCCGCCGTTTTCCGCGCAGAAGCGGAGATGCTCGAGCGCCTTTTCCGTGTCGCCGTTCTGCTCGGATATGCGGAAAAGCTCCCAGTGAGCCATGAGCCGCGCGGCGTTGTCAGGCTTCATGATGCCGCTGCCGTTCAGAACGCCGCTGTAATAGCTTTCAGCCGTTTTCAGGTCGCCGCGGCATAGGGCGGCGGATGTTTTTCCGGCGATATCGATCATGGTCGACACCGTGACGGACGGCGGATATTCTTTCCCGGCAAGCGACAGGAGCCTGTCTCCTTCATCGGCGTCGCCGTCATCGTAGGCGCGGCACGCTTCAAGCACCGTTATACGCGGAAGATACTTCGGTTTCAAATCCGAGCGCATATGCGCAAGCTGAGCCTGTTTCCCGCGCATGTTGCCGGAAAGCTCGTACGCCGTGAGAAGAAGCTCGGATATATCGTACGTCGGACGTGACACTGCGTTCGCCGATCTGCTCACTCCGTTGTAATACGCTATGAACGCTTCCGGATCAAGCTCGTCACGGACGAGCTTACAGCCGCGGGCGAATACCTTGGTTATCCCTTCGGAATATATCCCGACAAGCGCGTTGATGACCGCGAGCGAACAGAATACGATGCCGGCGATAAGCGACGGCGCGTATTTCTGACCGCCGGCGGAAAGGAACACGGAAAGCCCGATGAAAAGCGCGCCTATGATCAGGAACATTACAGACGTGACGACGGTCTTTGTGACGGCGTTTTTGCTGAGAAACATATTTTCTCCTTATTCTCCGCCGAGAAGGGAAATGAGACGGATATAGACAAGCTCGGGATTTTCGGAGAACGCCACCGCCATCTTCTGCGCCTGATACTGAGTATCAAGCGTAAGCGACAGCTTCATCAGCTCCTTGCCCGATTTCGAGAGTCCGAGGATGAGAGTAACCGTGCCGTCCTCATTTTCCGTCGTCTCTATTTCTTTTTTCACGTTTGACTTGCGGAACGAAATATACTGCAGAGCCGATCTCATCCCTTTGTCGTGTATATAGCCGGAAAGCTCGTTTTTCAGAGTCCCGGCTATGAACGCGCCGTCCTCCGTCACGGTGTACATGCCGTGTTCGTCGCTTTTGACGAGACCGTCCTTTTCAAGCTCCTCGAACGCTTCTATGAAATCCATGTTCGATATCACGCCCTCGTAAAGCGCGAGATCGTTTATATCCGAATATTCCAGCGGATATCCGACATTTTTCATGATGCAGAGTATATACAGTTTTATATCACCGGATTCGGTAAGCGGTATGACAGCCATTATGTGACCTCCAGTTATCAGATCATATTCAAGTATATCATATAAATACGGATTTTTCAAGGGTTTGATATAAAAATACTTGTGAATTCAGAATTCAGAATGATGAATGCGGAACGAGCGGCGCGGCGAAAATTTTTGAAATTATATGAAAAATATTTTTTAAAATCTATTGACAAAAATAAAAACTTGGATATAATGATACTTGAGGCGAAATATAATGCCGTTTGAAAGCCTCGCCATACCCGCTGAAAGGAGCAGCCCCTTGGATATCTGTCAGGAAGACGTCATGAGAACGAAATACGGCGACAATGAGGCGTTCCGCCGCCTGCTTGACGCTTACAATCCGATGATATCCGTGCTCGTTTCGGAGTTCGCGCGTTCATATCCCGCAGCGGAGGTGAGCGAGGACGACCTGCGTCAGGAGGCGGCGATCGCATTATATTTTTCCGCGCTGTCGTATAAACCGGAAAAGAACGTGTCCTTCGGTCTTTATGCAAAAATATGTACGAAAAACAGACTTACCTCGTATGTACGTAACTGTGTTGCAAGATCCTTGTCCCGGTCGATCTCCGATTATATTGACGATTGTTTTGAAGATGAGCCCGCCGCGAGCGACGCGGAGCAGCCGCTGAACCTGCTGATCTCGCAGGAGAGCTGTGATGCGCTTAAAAAGAGCATCAGATCCGCGCTCACGGATTATGAATACGAAGTCTTTATGCTGTATGCGGACGGCGAGTCCCCGTCCTCTGTCGCGAAGCGGCTGGGGAAGGACAGGAAATCGGTCTATAACTGCATACAGAGAGTAAGGCAGAAGATAAAGAGCCTCATCTGACGGCACGTCAAACGCCATCACCCAAGAAAGTCAAATGCTTTGCAAAAGCGTGATTTTATACAACAAAGAAAGGAACAGCAACCAATATGTACGAGGACATCACATTAACCTGTAAGGACTGCGGTCAGGAGTTCGTTTTTACGGCGCGTGACCAGGAGTTCTATGCGGAAAAGGGATTCCAGAACCAGCCTCAGAGATGCAAGGCTTGCCGCGACAAGAGGAAGGCGGCCGCCGGTGAGGCGAGAGAGCTTTACACCGCCATCTGCTCCAAATGCGGAAAAGAGGCGAAGCTCCGCTTCCAGCCTACCGAAGGCAGACCTGTTTATTGCAGCGAATGCTTCGCTGAGATGAAGAATAACCGTCAGTAAGCAGTCGGCAGCAGCCGAGGCGGACTGACGTTCGTTCCGGTCAAAACAGCACCGCTTAACGGCGGTGCTTGTTGCGTTTCACGGAAACTATGTGATATAACGCCTTCCCCGTATCATAACGGCGCAGTTGACCGCCATCAGCGCGGCGAGCATCAGATCGGACAAACGCCAGATAATCGACGGCGCGATAATCGAGCCGGGGATCATCGAGGCGCAGTACAATATGAGATAGACCCGGGAAGAGCCGCTTTTCAGGTTTTCGGAGCAGACGGTGCCGTAATATCCCCAGCACAGGATCGACGCAAACGCGAAGAAGACCGTAAGGACGGTGAGGACGCGGACCGCCGCGCCGCCGAAAAAACAGGAATAGGCTGACAGCGCCGCGGCGGTCCCGTTATATGAGCCTGACGGCGAAGGATCCGCGGTCAGTATTACCAGCGCCGTCATACCGCCGAAAACGACGGTATCGAACAGTACCTCGGCGATCCCGACGAGCCCCTGCGCCGACGGATCGGTCATCCCCGACGAGCCGTGGGAGAAGGAGGAGGTGCCGCAGCCTGCCTCGTGAGAAAAGACGCCCTTCGTCATACCGGCGTATACGGCGGATGAAAGCACGGCGCCGGAAAAGCCGCCCGCCGCCTGACTGAAGCCGAACGCCTCGCAAAAGATCCTGCGTATAACACCGGGGATCTCCGCGATCTTCATCGATATCGCGATGACCGACAGCGCGGCAAACACCGCGCAGAACACGGGCATGAGAACGGACGTGAGCGACGAGACGCGTTTTATCCCTCCAAGCGCCGTCAGAAGGCAGATCACAGCGAAAACGGCGCCGACCGCCGCGCGCGGCACCCCGTACGTGACGGATGCCGCCTCCGACGCCGCGTTCATCTGTATGAACGAACCGGATAAAAACGATCCGAGAACGCACAGCGCGGCAAGAGCCGAGCCTGTTTTTTTACCGGAGACGACGGAGGCGTAATACGGGGAGCCGACGGCGCCTTTTTTTGCTTTGTCCCGGAATTTTACGGAGAGAAACGCCTCACAATATTTGAGCGAGGCGCCGAGCACAGCCGAGACGGTCATCCAGAACACAGCCCCGGCTCCGCCGACCGATATCGCCACCGCGACGCCAGATATGTTCCCGACGCCGAGCGTCCCTGCGAGCGCTACGGAAAGCGATGACGACGCGGAGATGCCGCCGTCGCTTTCGCCTGACCTCAGAGAACGTATCATCGACGCCGTCTTTTTCGGTGAAAACAGCCGCAGACGGAGAAGGAAATAAATCCCGCACAAGGTCATTGTGAGCAAAAGCAGCGGTAAGGCGACGTATTTGTCGGAAAAATCAATAATACTCATGTCAGATCATATGAGCGCGCGGTGAAAATCATGACTCTTACGTGCGTTCACTTTACAGTTTTATAACAAAAAAGACATACGTAACCTGAAACGGCATGATTTTTAATGTCAAATAGGACCGTACCGGATAAAATTATACAGAAAAAGACTTGACTTATCGTCCCATATGTTGTATAATTAGCAAGCACAATTATGGCGCGGCTTTTTTTGCGCGGTCAAATATCTGCACGGACAGGAAAAAATGCAAAATATACTGAAAAAAATATTCAACAAGGACAAGCTGAAAAGCAGACTGCCGTACGCTCTGCTTGCCGGGTTCAACTGCTCGTTCATGTTCTTCTTCTTCGGCATACTCGAGATGTTTGCCGGCAACCGTGACGAGCTTTTGTTCTCGTTCAAGGATTTCGGCGGGTATATAAGCCTTATCGCGATAGGTACGTCCGTACTGATAACGCTTCTTATACTCCTTCTGCCGGAAAAGGCGTCGTCCGCCGTGTTCGGCGTCGCCGTGTGGTTCACCGTTATGGGATACCTTCAGGCGATGTTCCTGAACGGAGGCGGTGCGCTCGGCGGGGACACAAGCGTCAGGCTGAACGTCGGACTCGCAATAGCGGACGGTATAATTTGGATCGTCGCCGGTGTGGCGATAGTTACGGGAGCGTTTCTTATGCCGAAAAAAACTATACTGAAGAGGATCTTCATTATCGCTCTGCTCATGGTACTCGTGATGCAGATCACGGGATGCGTTGCTCAGATAGGAGATATCACGCGTGATCCGGGCACAAAAAATCCGGAATACACGGACACCGAGGAGGTCGTGACGCCCGCCGATACGACGAAGCCGAACACGCTCGAGCCTCTCGTCACCGTACCGGCGACAGAGTCCGATACGACGGCGGAGGATATAACCGTCACCGATACGGAGCCGCAGACGACCGAGCCCGAGACGACGGAGCCGGATACGACCGAGCCGGAGACGACCGCCCCTCAGACGACAGAGCCTGTGACGACGGAGCCGAAGCAGAGCCAGGATCCCGCGAAGGCGTATCTTACGAAGGAAGGCCTCAACCAGGTCTCTACAGGAAAGAACGTTGTGGTCTTTCTGATCGACCGCTTCGACGTCAGCTTCTACAACAGCCTTATAGATTCGAAGCCCGATTTCTTCAACCGGCTTGACGGCTTCACGTATTTCAGCGATAATATCTCGCTTTATTCCCGCACGTATCCGGGCGTTCCGACGATGATCTCCGGAGTCGACATAGACTTCAACGGGCAGAACGCAAATCAGTACTTTACGGAGGCATACGCGAACTCGCCGTTTTTGCGCGACCTGAAGGACAACGGATACCGCATCAAGCTCTATACACAGAGTTATTACTGCTACAGAGAGGGCACGCCGCTTGTCGGAGTCGCCGATAATATATCGCTTTCGAGCGGTTATAAGATCACGAGCACGAGGGCGCTTGTAGATAATCTCATTTCGCTTTCCGCGTACAGATATCTGCCGAACGCGCTGAAGAGCTCCGTGAACATTTCCACCGCGTCGTTCTCCGGTATAGTCAAGCTCAACGGCACCGCGCCGCTTTACGAGATTGACGACCCCGCGACGTGCGGTTATATAATCGAAAACCATCTGTCTTTCGACGAGGACGGGGATTCATATATATTCATCCACCTGAACGGATGTCATTCCCCGTACAACATGGACGAGAACGCCAGGCGTACGAAGGACGCCAACAGCAAGGAACAGCTTCAGGGCTGCTTCAAGATGATATACAGCTATATCGACGATATGAAGGCGCTCGGCGTTTATGACGACGCCACGATAATCATAACCGGAGACCATCCGAGAGCCCGTGACGATGAGGCGGTCCCCACACAGCCGAGGATAACGGCGCTGTTCGTAAAGCCGACCGGCGCAGCAGGCGCGCTCAAATACTCAAAGGCGCAGGTAAGCCAGGAGAATCTCATACCCACGATAATAAAATCCGCCGGTATCAGGACCGAACACGATTACGGAAGATCATATTTCGAGGTGCCCGAGGGCGAGAACACGGTGAGATATCACAAGTTCCAGCTTTCCGGCAGCAAGTATAACGAGATCGTAAAATTCAAGGTGACCGGAAGCGGCGGCGATTTCGATAACTGGAAGATAGACGAACGCCTGAAGCTCAACGGTTCGTTCTACAGATAAGAGGCATTCTGATGGATTATATTTGCTATCCCTTCGGATATCTGATGAAGTGGTGCTGGGAGCTCGTACACAATTACGGGGTCGCCATAATCCTCTTCACGCTTGCTACGAAGATCGTGATGCTCCCGCTGTCGATCTGGGTCCACAAGAACTCGATCAAGATGGTGAAGCTTCAGCCGGAGATCAACTTTCTGAAGGTGAAATACTTCGGCGACAAAGAGCGCATAATGGAGGAGGAGAACAAGCTCCACAAGAGGGAAAAATACAACCCGCTCATCTCCATCATACCGCTTATAATACAGATAATCCTTCTGTTCGCGGTGCTCTATATCATCAAAGAGCCGCTGACGCACATCTTCCGCATAAGCGATGACGTATGCAGACAGCTTGCGGAGCAGCTTTCCACCGCGGAAAAGACGTTCCATTTCCGTGACGATCAGCTCGCGGTCGTCCGCGCCATCATAGACGGCACACTGACGCCGGGACAGTTTGCGGGGAACGAAGCGGTCCTGTCCGCCATGGACTCCGTCAAGGGCTTCAGCCTCGATTTCATCGGCATAAGGCTCGACAACGTCGCGTCGCAGGTCTGGGGCTGGTACACGCTCGTACCGTTCGTCGCCGCGGCGTCGGCTTATCTGCTTTGCTACGTGCAGAACGCGGCGAACGTCATACAGATGGAGCAGAGCAAGCTCAATAAATACGGCATGACGGCGCTTTCGGTCGGGCTGTCGCTCTATCTCGGATTCTTCGTTTATACCGGCGTCGCCCTGTACTGGGTTGCCGGCAACATCCTCGCGGTGATACAGCAGTTCATACTGAACGCCGCGATAAACCCGAAAAAATTCGTGGACTACGACCAGCTCGAAAAGAGCCGGGAGGAGCTCAAAAAGATCGAATCGCTCGACAGCGGCGCCAAAAAGGACGCCGCGCATAAGGAGAACGCGAAGCGCGAAAAAGCGGATTACAAGCGCTTCTTCAAGATAGTCAACAAGCATCTCGTCATCTGGAGCGAGCGCAGCGGCTTTTACAAGTATTACGAGGCTCTGATAGACGGATTGCTTGAAAAGTCCAATCTCGTCATCCACTACATAACGAACGACCCGAACGACGCGATCTTCAAAAAGGCCGAAACGGAGCCGCGCATCAAGCCGTACTACATAGGTCAGAAAAAGCTCATCACGCTGATGATGAAAATGGACGCGGACATGGTCGTCATGACTACGCCGGACCTTCAGACATATTATATCAAGCGCTCGCTCGTGCGGCGTGATATAGAATACATATTCGTCCCGCACGATATGATGAGCGTCCATATGGGCTTCCGCAAGGGCTCACTCGACAACTTCGACACGATCTTCGCCACCGGCCCTCATGTCGCGCGCGAGGTAAGGGCAACGGAGAGGACTTACGGACTGAAGGAAAAGACGATCGTCGAATTCGGGTATCCGCTTGCCGAAAAGCTTGAGGCCGCATACGAAGCTCAGCCGAAGGAAGAAAGACAGATAAAGGAGATACTGATCGCCCCGTCGTGGCAGGAGGACAACCTGCTCGACAGCTGCGTCGATACTCTGATATCCCGGCTCGTCTGCGATAAATACCACGTGACCGTGAGACCGCATCCCGAATACAGCAAGCGTTACGGCGAGAAGCTGAATCTGCTCGTTGAGAAATACAAGGACGTGCCGGAAGAGAGGCTCACGTTCGAGCTCGATTTCACAACGAACAGATCGGTCTACTCCTCGGATCTTCTTATAACGGACTGGTCCGGTATAGCGTACGAATTCGCGTTTGCCACAAAGAAGCCCGTACTGTTCGTGAACACGAAGATGAAGGTCGAAAACAAGGACTGGCAGGAGATCGGCGAGACGCCGGTGGAGATCAGTCTGAGACCGCAGATAGGCGTCGCGCTCGAGAAATCCGAGCTTGAGGATAAGGTCGCAGACGCCGCCGCGGATCTGCTCGGCAAAAGCGCGGAATATCACGACAAAATAAACACGATCAAGGAAAATCACCTCTATTCCTACAACACGCACGGAATGGTCGGTGTAAAGTATATACTGAAGAGACTGTCCGAGATGCAGTCAAAGAGAAAGGAGAAATAAAATGCCGTTATATATCGATATCAGCGCCGTATCGTACGCCATACCGCTCATCGCGGGCGTCGCCGTCGGTATAGGAAGCTGGGTATACTTCCACTTCCGCAAAGCAAAATCAAAGGTCGCGAAAACGCTCGGCATCGACGAGAACGCCGGTAAAGAGGTCGAAGAGGACATCGTCATAAACGACGAGGAAGAAGAGAATAAATAAAGCGCACGGCGCGAAAAAAAAGAACAGGCCTTTTGCCCGACCGTGATAAGGCAGTAATTTGAAAACATGAAAAAGCAACTGAATTAGCGCGGTAAAGGCAAGAGAAATACCGAGATTACAGAAATGTAGTGAAATGTAGTCCCGGTATTTTTCTATTTTCGCACATTCGTATTATCTGCCGCTTTGCGCTACAATGTAGGCAAAAGGAGGCGAAAACGCTATGAAATATACAAAACAGCCGAAAAGGCA
>CACYWW010000053.1 GCA_902778145.1 uncultured Ruminococcus sp. | reverse complement strand
GACCGATACCGAACGGATGAAATACCGTCCGGACGGGTTTTACAAAGAAAACGGCTGCCGGGTGTTCTACGGCAGACGCGCCGTATCCATCGACGCCGTTTCCCGCTCGGTCGCGCTGGACGACGGAACGGTCCTGCCCTATGACAAACTCTGCGTCGCCACCGGCTCGCGCCCGTTCGTGCCTCCGTTCGAAGGTCTCGATACGGTAAAAAACAGATTTTCCTTTATGACCCTTGACGACGCCCTTGCACTTGACGCAGCGCTTTTTGAAAGCGCCCGTGTCCTGATCGTTGGCGCGGGACTCATCGGATTGAAATGTGCCGAAGGGATCCGGGACCGGGTGGGCAGCGTCACCGTGTGCGATCTTGCCGACCGGGTGCTCTCCAGCATACTCGACGCGGACTGCGCCGCCGTCGTGCAGAAGCATCTCGAGCAAAACGGCATCGATTTTATGCTCGGTGATACGGTTCAGCGCTTTGAAGGCAACCGCGCCTGTATGAAAAGCGGCGGCACGGTGGATTTTGATCTGCTTGTACTTGCCGTCGGCGTGCGGGCAAACAGCGAGCTTGTAAGAGATGCGGGAGGCGAGGTAAACCGCGGGATCCTTGTGGACGAAAAGATGCAAACGACGCTCGACGGTATTTACGCCGCCGGCGACTGCGCGGAAGGATACGACGCTGCGCTCGGAGCACGGCGTGTTCTTGCCATTCTCCCAAACGCCTATATGCAGGGTAACACGGCGGGTATCAATATGGCGGGAGGCGAAAAAGAGTTTGGAAACGCCATTCCCATGAACTCCATCGGTTTCTTCGTCCTTCATATGATGACCGCCGGAGTATATGACGGCGAAATGTTCGAGGATGCGGAAAACGGATCCATCCGAAGATTATTTGTAAAAGACGGACGGCTCGCAGGCTATATCCTCATCGGAGGAACGGACAGGGCGGGCATTTATACCTCTCTGATTCGTGAGAAGACACCTCTTGATACGGTCGATTTCGACCTGACAAAAAAAGTTGCTTCAAATTTAATTTTTTCACAAGATATACGTAGAAAAAAGTTCGGAGGTGCAGTATAATATGATGATTGATGCAAAAGGTCTGAGTTACCGTGATATCAATAATAAACTGCGCACTGCGGACAAGGAGTATACGGTCAGGAACTGTCTCGGGCAGCGTTTCATCTGCGCCGGGATGTCGGATGTTTCCGTAACGTTGGAAGGCGTTCCCGGTAACGCTTTGGGAGCCTATCTCAACGGAGCCGAGATCACCGTAAACGGCAACGCGCAGGACGCAGTCGGCGACACAATGAACGACGGCAGGATCGTTATCCGCGGAAGCGTGGGAGATGCGGTCGGGTACGCCATGCGCGGCGGCAGCATTTACGTGAAAGGCGACGCGGGCTATCGGGCGGGGATCCACATGAAGGCGTACAAAGAAAAAATCCCCGTTATGGTCATAGGCGGTAAAGCCGGAAGTTTTCTCGGCGAATATCAGGCCGGCGGCGTGATCGTCGTTCTCGGACTCGGAACAAACGGCAAAAAGATCGTCGGCACTTTCCCCTGCACGGGAATGCACGGCGGCAAGCTGATCCTTCGTTCCGATTGCCGTGATATCGCGTTTCCGGATCAGGTCACGGCAAGACCGGCGTCCGATAAAGATATAACCGAGATCGACCGTTACGTCTCCGAATACTGCCGTTTGTTCGGAGAAAAAAAGGAAGAAATAACGGCCCATCCTTTCACGGTCGTGACTCCGGACAGCAAAAATCCTTATAAACAACTGTACGTTGCCAATTAGAACATCTGATGACGGGAGGATACTATGAAATATTCAAAGGAAGAAGTAAAGCAATACGTTGTCGAGGAGGACGTCAAATTCATCCGTCTTGCATTCTGCGACGTGTTCGGACGTCAAAAGAATATTTCGATCATGCCGGACGAGCTTGACCGTGCGTTCACCTACGGCATCGCTTTCGACGCCTCCGCCATCGCCGGTTTCGGTGACGAGGCGCATTCCGATCTGTTCCTGCACCCCGATCCCGAAACGCTCACTTGGCTGCCCTGGCGTCCGGAACACGGGAAGGTCGTGCGGATGTTCTGTTCGATCACCTATCCCGACGGAAAACCGTTTGAATGCGATACGAGATGTCTGCTCAAAAAAGCGGTGAGCGACGCGGCGGAGGCGGGTTACACCTTCTATTTCGGCGCCGAGCAGGAATTTTACCTGTTTGAACTGGATGAAAAAAATCAGCCCACAAAGACGCCGTATGACCGCGCCGGCTATATGGATATCGCGCCGGAAGACAAGGGAGAAAACGTGCGCCGCGAGATCTGTCTGACACTTGAGAAAATGGGCATCCGTCCCGAAAGCTCGCACCACGAGGAAGGCCCCGGACAGAATGAGATCGATTTTCGTTACACCGAGGCGTTGACGGCGGCGGATAACGTGATGACGTTTCAGACGGTCGTCAAGACCGTCGCGCGCCGCAACGGTCTGTTTGCCGACTTTTCTCCGAAGCCGCTTCCGGATGAACCCGGCAACGGCTTCCATATCAATATGTCGGTCCGCCCGGACGATTCTTCCGAAAAACTGACTCACATGATCGCAGGCGTACTTGACAGGGCGATCCCGACGACGGTCTTTCTTGATCCGACCGAGGATTCTTACAAAAGGCTTGGCCAGCGCAAAGCGCCTCGCTACGTCTCATGGTCTGCGGAAAATCGGTCACAGCTTGTACGCATCCCCGCCTCCTCGAAGGAATTCCGCCGAGCCGAGTTACGGTCTCCCGATCCTACGGCAAATCCCTATATCGCCTTTGCGCTTTTGATTTGGGCGGGGCTGGACGGCATTCAAAAGCAAACAGAGCTTCCGAAGCCGGTCGACATCAACCTGTTCAAAGCCGATGCGGATACCGTCTCAGAACTGGCAAAGCTGCCCGAGACGCTTGCCGAAGCAAAGACCATTGCGAAAAACGATTGCTTTATCAAAGCGCATATTCCTGCTGAAATTTTGGATATATACTGCGCGGAATGATCTGTAAATAATCCGGTGAAGGGGGGATCCGTTTGAGCCTGAGAGAACAAGTCTACAGTGTTCTGGTCGTTTCGGCGTCCGAAAAATTCAATCAGGCTCTGCCTGAGATCTTTTCCGCCCCCGTTTTTTCGCCCGTCCAATTTGTTTCCAACGTCAGCGCCGCCAAGCGGGCGATCGCAGAGCGGGATTTTGATATGATAATAGTAAACTCACCGCTTCCCGATGATTCCGGACTCCGTTTCGCCATCGATACCGTAAGCAGCTATCAGACCGTCGTCCTCTTTCTGGCAAGGACGGAGCAATATGCGCAGTCCTTCGATCAACTTGCGGAGCACGGGGTATTCCTGATACAGAAGCCCACGTCAAAAGCAGCGTTTGAGCTTGCTTCCGGTTGGCTGATCAGCGCCAGGGAAAGGATCCGGAAAACAGAAAAGAAAACGCTGTCCATCGAAGAAAAAATGAACGAGATACGGCTTGTCAACCGCGCAAAATGGCTGCTGATCACTGAACTGAAAATGACCGAGCCGGACGCTCACCGCTACATTGAAAAACAGGCGATGGACCGCTGCATTCCGAAACGGCAGATCGCCGAAGAGATCATCAAAACTTACAGTTAGACGTATTGTTGTTTTAAAAAAGTGCGTGCAGTTATCATAATATCATATTACATAAAAGTTTCAGCGGCGGGAGCTATCCCGCCGCTGTGCGTTATGTAGTTTCTTTTGCGAGCGGTACGCCCAACTCGATCATCAGCCGGACGCCAAGCCGGAAGCCGTAGGAGAACGCTTCGACTTCGGCAAGGGAGTGCATTTCGTTCATTGCCTCGTCGTACTTTTCGAGCGTTTCCTGCTGCTTGTCTGTCAGCGTTTCGCTGAGCTCATCCCGGTTTCTGCCCATCAACGAGAGCAGGTGCTTATACCGCCGGTTCTCGGTCAGTATCGCCTCGTGCGGATTTACGTTGCCGTACCACAGATCTTCCAGCAGGGTCATACGCAGATCACCTCCCGCAGTACGATCTCCTCGGCGCGGTTTCGGATGTTATTCATACGCCCGACCCAGTAGAGCTGATCACGCCGCTTCATCGCCTCGTCCACGCCCTCGTCCTTCGCCATTTGCTTCACCAACCGAAAGATCATTTCTTCCGCTTGCTCGTCTATTTCGCGGAGATAGGATTTCAGATTTCCATTCATCCGCATCACGTTAACGACGGTGGGCTTGTTTTCTTTGAGGTACTGATAATGCCTCTGCCCCCAAACCCCGACTTGTCCGATCCAACTGTCCTTCATTTTGAAACCTCCATAACCTTGATTTTCTTCGTCGGAGCGTCGATGATCTTGATAAGAAGCTCGTTTATGACCTCCACGCATCCGTCCTCGTCGATGACTTGCTTGCGGTATTCGTTGATCCCTTTGACCAGCGCCCGCCACTCAAAGTCGTCCAGTACAATGTGCCTCTTGGGCTGCCTTACATATTTCATAGCGTCTCCGCCTCCTTTCGCCCATATTGTAGCGCAACGCGGCGGAAAAGACGAATGTGCGGATTCTTTCTGTAAACAGAAAAGCACCGGGACTACATTTCTGTAATCTCGGTGTTTTCTTGCCCTGCAAATGCTCAGTTGTTCTTGTTCCAGTAACTGTCCTTAAGAACACTCTGCATTCGCATCGGGTTTTCTGACCGTGGCGGTCAATTTAGATGCATTTACATAAAAAATCGGCGTTTCGGGCATTTCGGCGAAAAGCAAACGTACATTTTAGATGCAGTTCGCCACTTGTAAACGTGCAGAATAGATGCGTCATTATTTCGACAAACCGAAATTTGTCGAAGCGGTTATATTGGTCTTTCAAAAAATAAATCAGAAGATATGCGCGGAAACGATTTTCTCTCTTTATATTCAGATAAAGCAGCTTCCCAATCCTTTACAAATTCCGCAGGGGTGTTTCTTATTGCGTATTCACAATAAGCTATTTCCCTATCCAACACATCAAACCCCGCAGGTATGCAATAAATCGTTTCTTGATTTTTCAGCAAGTCCGAACCGTACGTATTATATTTCAGCGATTTAAAGTAAAACAGGTTTTTTGCCATATATGTTTTGTAATTATCATCCGGCTCATTACATTTTATATCGCCATCAAGCGCTAAACGTGTTCGTATTTCTATAGGGGAAAGGATAGTATTTTTCGAATCGGTAAAATACCTGTTATTTCCGGCATCTAACAGAATCCATTTTGCCAAATCCGTAATATAGACAATCGAAACAACATGTGTATCAAAGTCATTCGGCGAGAAAGGCAGGCAGTGTAAAATCCGAGACTTTATCCCAAGCGCGAGGCAACATTCAGTGAATACAATGGCTTGAAGCCGACAGTACACGCCGAATTCCCGTCCTTTTCCAAAAGCATAATCAAGAATATCTCCCGACGTCTTCGGAATAAACTCCACATCCTTTGTTCCTCCGTTATGAAGAACATTTTGAGAGCACCACTTGAGCAACTTTAACGCTTTTTCCAATTCGGAACCATTTCCGGCGACAGAATCAATATGGTATTTGCTTTTCAGATACTCATATTGCGGTGAAGTTAAATCGTATGAAAAGGGATAGTCTTCAATATTATCATTACTTGCGCTAAAGTCGTGAAAAACTCTCAGAGCACCGGTATATAGATCATAATCGTTATGCATTTTATTCTCCTCCGCAACTTCCGATTTGTTGAGTTCATTATATCAGAAAGATGTGGATTTTTCAACCTCGGCTATTCTCTTTCGACGTATTGATCGAGGCGATGAGCATTACGCGGATCGAGGCGCAGGCGGCGTCGAGGGATTTATACGTTTCCTCATCGATATAGTTCGTTTTATAAAGCAGTTCGAGCCAATAGCCGGTCTCGTTTGCTTCCTTGAGCGCGATCTGCAGTTTTGCGATAAAGTCCGGTTTGCCGTGGGCGTACTGCGCTTCGCGGATATTCGCACCAATCGACGTGCCGGACCGTCCGATCTGGTTGGAGATGATCGTTTCGTGTTTCGATTTTAAGTCTTTGACGAGGTTGATAACAGAGACGGCAAACTCAAGTGACTGATCGCGGAGTTTTGATTCTGACATGATCGTTTCCTTTCAGTGAAGTTTGCCCTGCTGGCAAGTGAAGCAAAGTGAAGTATGCCGCTTTGCGGCAAGTGAAGTTAAGTGTTCCGCATATCGTGCCGAAGGCACACTTCACGCGCGAAGCGCACTTCACGTCTTCCGCATATCGTGCCGAAGGCACACTTCACGCGCGAAGCGCACTTCACGTCCGGAGGACACTTCACGTTCCGCCGGGGCGGAACACTTAGTTGAAAAAAGCACGCTTTCGCGTGCTTTTTTCTGGGGTGGATAGTCGGATTCGAACCGGCGACCTTCAGGGCCACAACCTGACGCGCTAACCAGCTGTGCTATATCCACCATATGGCGTACCCTGACGGATTCGAACCGGCGACCTACTGCTTAGAAGGCAGTTGCTCTATCCTGCTGAGCTAAGGGTACATGGTTTTCTCAAACGGAACGCGATTATTATACACAAACCGCCGTTCTTATTCAAGAGCTTAATATTAAAATTTTGTTTCATTATATTGAACACTTGAACTTGAAACTAACTGTAAATCTCATTACGGCAAAGGCAATAAGTCAGCGTTTCCCGTTATTTTTAATATATAATCAATTCCGTCCACCTATATATTTAGTATTTATTTAAAAACAAATTCAAAAATTATATTGACACCACGGTCATGATTTGTTATACTTACACTGTAGTGTTATGCTGACTTATGTCATTTCAAAGGAGGTTTTGTCGGATGACTGATATCCAGAAAGCCGCGTACAGTAAAAGACTGTTCGCTTTTCTTGCGGACGCCATACTTGTCGCCATAATAACCTCCGGACTATTCTTCGTTTTCTCCGCCGTATCCGGGATCGATTCCCATTCAGCAAAATACACGGAGATAAAAAAAAGCTACGAAGAACGCTACGGGGTCACCTTCGGTCTGTCGAATGAGGAATACGAAAAACTCACCCCGGAGGCAAAATCGAACTATAAGACGGCGGTCGACGCGGCAAACAGCGACGCCGAGGCGAACAAAGCCGTCAAAACGTATTGTACTCTTCTCCTCTCCGGAATAGCAGCCGGAATACTCTTATCCGTACTCATAATAGAATTCGCCGTTCCCATGATACTGAAGGACGGCAGAACACCCGGGAAACGCCTGTTTGGTCTCGGCGTTATGAGAAACGGATGCATCAGAATAAGCGCGCCCGTTTTGTTCATAAGAGCGGTGATCGGCAAAGGTCTCTTTGAGATCGTTCTCCCCGTTTTCATCCTCTTTACCGTTTTAACGAACATAACGGGCTTTTTTGGAATCATACTTCTTATAGTCTTCGCCGTTTTTGAAACGGTATCTCTCGTAAAAAGCGGAGGCAGCTCGTTCCTTCACGACGTGCTCACCGATACGGTGGTCATCGACTGGAACAGTCAGCGCATATTCGCGTCCGCCGCCGAACGCGACGAATACCTGAAAAAACTCGAGGAAGACAAAGCCGAGCACGGCTTGTACAGCTGAAACGACGTCATGGCAACCGCGTTGCCTGAAAATAAATACGCATAGGAGACGATATGAGAATCATTTTACAAAATCTCACAAAGACCTTCCCAAGCAGAAATAAAAAGAGCAATGAGGAAGTAGTTGCCGTGAAGGATCTCGATTTTGAAATACCTGACGGCAAGCTCATAGGTCTGCTCGGTCCTTCCGGCTGCGGCAAAAGCACAACGCTTTATATGATCTGCGGGCTCCAGAAGCCGACGAGCGGCAGGATCTTCTTCGGCGACAACGACGTAACGTCGCTCGAACCGGAGCATCGCGGAGTAGGTCTGGTATTCCAGAACTATGCGCTTTACCCGCACCTCACCGTCAAGCAGAACATCCTTTTCCCGCTCCAGAATCTCAAAGGCGCGGACAAGCTGACAAAGGAGGAGATGCTCGACCGTGCACAGAAAGCGGCCGATCTCGTTCAGATCGGTGAGCTCATGGACAGAAAACCGAGCGAGCTTTCCGGCGGTCAGCAGCAGCGTGTCGCGATCGCCCGCGCTCTCGTCAAAACTCCGAGAGTCCTTCTTCTCGACGAGCCGCTCTCCAACCTCGACGCGCGTCTCCGTCTTCAGACGCGTGAGGAGATCAAGCGTATCCAGCGCGAGACCAAGGTAACGACCGTGTTCGTCACTCACGACCAGGAAGAGGCGATGAGCATATCCGATATGATCGTCGTCATGAAGGAAGGCGTCGTACAGCAGATCGGACAGCCTCAGAACGTTTATGACGATCCGGACAATCTCTTCGTCGCGCAGTTCCTCGGGACTCCTCCGATCAACACGTTTGACGGCGTTGTTGCCGGCGGAACGCTCTTTATAGGCGATGACGCCGTGCTTGATGTACCCGCAAGCGTTCCCGACGGCCCTGTTTCCGTAGGCATCAGACCGGAAGGCTTCATACCGGATGAAAACGGCAGATTCAGCGGTAAGCTCGTGAATATCGAGGTCATGGGCCGCGACTGCTCCGTCGTGTTCACGAACGACAGCTCGAGAAAGCCGAACGTGCGCGCGATCGTCGACTCCGACATACAGATCATACGCGGCGCCGACAATACCGTAAGATTCGATCTGAAGAAAAACAAGGTCTTCATATTCAACGCGGAGACCGGCGAGCGGATCAGATTCGATGATTCCGATAAGTCAGTCCGTGTCTGAGGTGGCTTATGAACAATGCTGTCACGATAAAAAAGCAGAAGAAGCCGAAGGCGGTAAAAGACAACTTTGAGTCAAGCAGCAACTTCAAAGCATGGCTGTACCTCTCCCCGGCACTGATCCTTCTGATCATCTTCTCCTTCTATCCGCTGATCAATACGTTCAGAATGGCGTTTCTCAACGGTTACAACGGTCTTGCGATCGTCGGCGGCGAGAAGTTCACGATCGGTATCGAAAACTTCAAAACGGTCATCAATTACGTCGACTTCAAGCTGTGCCTCAAAAACACGCTTCTGCTCTGCGTAGTAACCGTTCCGATCTCAACGACTCTCGCTCTCCTCATCGCCGTTGCGCTGAACTCGATCAAACCGCTGCAGAAATTCCTGCAAACGGTGTTCTTCCTCCCCTACGTCACCAACTCCATAGCGATAGGCATGGTCTTCAACGCCATGTTCACGCGCGTAGGCCTCGGCGACCTTATACAGACTCAGGGTATAATCAACAACATAATAGGAATATTCGGGATAGAGCCGATCAACTTCGTCAACGTCGGTTCATCCTGGGGCGCGAACATGTTCGTAGTCTGCACATACATCATCTGGAACGCGATACCGTTCAAGATACTCGTACTTTTGGGCGGGCTGCAGAACGTCAACAAACAGTATTATGAAGCCGCGAAGATCGACGGTACCTCCAAGATCCGCACTTTCTTCCGCATAACCATCCCGCTCGTCTCCCCGATGCTTGCGTACGTTATCATAACGTCCTTTATCGGCGGATTCAAGGAATACTCCAGTATCGTAGGTATATTCGGAGACGGAATGGGCCCCGGCAGCAACGGTCAGATGAACACGCTCGTCGGCTACGTCTACAACATGCTGCCGAAGAGCAACTCCGGCAACGCCTCCGCCGCTTCGCTCATACTGTTCGGCATCATACTGATCGTCACCGCTATAAACGGCTACGTCAGTAAGAAGAAAGTACATTATTGAGGTGCGTCATGGCTGAATTTAACAATGCTGTAAAAGAAGTCAACGTTGAATCCGTCAAGGCATCGCAGCGCACTTCTAAAATAATCCGTTATACGATAACGTATCTGTTCCTCGGCATTATGGCGATAATCGTCATATTCCCGTTCTACTGGATGATCATCTCGTCGTTCAAGACGATGGACGAATACCGCGCCAACGTACCGACGCTCTGGCCGCAGAATTTCGTTTTTGAAAACTTCACCACCGCGTTCAGCAAAGCAAATCTTCTGGACTTGTTCAAACACACACTGTACGTCGGTCTCGTTTCCACCGTCCTCTCTCTGATCGTGACCATTCTCAGCGCGTTCGCGTTTGCGAGACTCAACTTCAAGGGCAAGAACTTAGTGTTCGGTCTTCTGATGGCGACGATGATGGTCCCCGGCGAGCTGTACACGATCACGAACTACCTCACCGTATCGGGTCGTCTGCCGTTCATTTCCGAGCCTGTTGAGGCGTTCGACATCACGAACACGTTCGCGGTACTGATCTTCCCGATGCTTGTCTCGGTCTTCTACATCTATCTGCTCCGTCAGACCTTCATGCAGATCCCGAACGAGCTGTATCTCGCCGCCAAGGTCGACGGCACAAGCGATTTCAAATACCTTTGGAAGGTAATGCTTCCTCTCTCCGTCTCCACTATCATAACGATAACGATACTGAAAATGATGGGCGCCTGGAACGCGTACATCTGGCCGAGGCTCGTCGCTAACGACGCGGCTCACCAGTTGATCACCAACGGTCTGCGCGGAGCGAGCTTCACCGACGAATTCGGCGAAACGAACTACCCGGCTCAGATGGCTGCCGTCACCATTGTATCCATCCCGTTGTTCCTCGTCTTCGTGTTCCTGCGCAAATACATCATGCGCGGAGTATCACGCAGCGGCATCAAGGGTTGACCCGGCAAATACCTCAATACAGAGGATTTCAATACAGAGCAAGAATATAATAAAGGAGATCATTCGATGAAAAAATTTATTGCTTTGATGCTTCTCGTCTGCATGCTCGTCTGCGGATTCCTTACCGCCTGCAATAACAACAGCGATAACAATCCGGACGATACCGGCAGTCAGGGAAGCAAGACGTCCCATACCGTTCCCACCGGTGACGTTACCGTCACTTTCTATCACACGATGGGTAAAAACCTCAGCGACGTTCTCGTAAAATACATCGCTGAATTCAACAAGGTATATCCGAACATCACGATCGATCATCAGACGATCGGCGGTTACGACGACGTTCGCGACCAGGTCATCACCGAGCTGCAGGCGGGCAAACAGCCGGCTCTAGCGTACTGCTATCCGGACCACGTTGCAACTTACCTCCGCAGCAAGAAAGTCGTTGACCTCAACGAATACATCAACGACGAGACGGTCGGTCTCACACAGGCTCAGATAGACGATTTCATCGCCGGTTACTACGCCGAGGGTCAGCAGTTCGGCGATACTTCCAAAATGTACTCGCTCCCCTTCTCCAAGTCGACCGAGGTCATGTACTACAACAAGACTTTCTTCGACAACAACGGCCTTAAAGTCCCGGATCACTGGTTCTCCGCAAGTGCGAACGACGAGACCTCTCTTGAGTACGTGATCAAAAAGATCAAAGAGATCGAGCCCACAAGCATCCCGCTCGGATATGACTCCGAGGCAAACTGGTTCATCACGATGACCGAACAGCTCAAGACTCCGTACACCCAGGCTGTCGACAAGGTTCAGGACCGTTTCCTTTTCAACAATGAGAAGAATATCGAGTTCTGTGAAAAATTCCGCAGCTGGTGCCAGAACGGTCTCATGACCACTCAGGCGATCTACGGCGGCTACACATCCGGTCTTTTCACCAACACCACGGCAAACGAAGAAGGCAAGGTCATCCATTCCTACATTTCAATAGGTTCTTCCGCCGGCGCGACTTATCAGTGCCCCGCCAAGAGCGATGACGGATCTTATCCGTTCGAGGTAGGTATAGCAACCATCCCGCAGGCTGACGCCTCCAACAAGAAGGTCATCTCTCAGGGTCCTTCGATCACCATGCTCAAGCAGAAGGATCAGACCGTCAACGACGCGGCGTGGATATTCCTCAAATTCTTACTCACCTCCCCCGAATTCCAGGCTGAATTCTCCATGGCATCCGGTTACGTTCCCGTTCTCAAATCCGCTTTCGAGCTTGACGCTTACAAAGAATTCTTAAGCGGCGCAAACATGACGAAGGACGGCATCGCAGCTCTTTCCGCCAAGATATGTATGGAACAGGAAAGTGCTTACTTCACGTCTCCGGCATTCATAGGCTCTTCCGACGCCCGTGACGAGGTTGGCAAGCTTCTCGTCGCTTACATTTCCGCCGCCTCCACGGCGACGCAGGATGAGCTCAAGAAGCTTTTCGTTGACGCTTACAACCGCTGCGTGACGCTCAACCAGTAACATAATATGAATAAAAACTTTATTTTAAAGCTTCTCTCCGTCATCTCAGCCGTTCTGCTGTGTTTACCAGTATTCGTTTCGTGCCGGAAAGAGCCGAAGAAGACTGACACAACGGACGGTACGACTGCTCCGACAACGGAGCAGTCGGATGACAAAGAGGGCGTGTGGGATTACACACGTGACCCCTCGCTGCCTGATTTTGCAACGATGGTCACGCTCAACGACTCGAATCTCAAGCAGGACTTTGACAAGACCGGCAGAGGTCTCGTCACGGTCGAGCAGTACATAGACGGCGATACCGTCCACTTCTGGAACTATTCGCGTACCGTGCTTATCAAAGCCCGTTTCGTTGCGATAGACACTCCGGAATCTACCGGCAAAGTTGAACCGTGGGGCAAGCCCGCTTCCAAGTATACGAAGGCAAAGCTCGAAAAAGCCGCGGAAATAGCGCTTGAAAGCAACGTAGAAGGCGAGTCTCCGCTTGATTCCACCGGCGACCGTTACCTCGCCTGGGTCTGGTACAAGCCACAGGGCAGCGACACATGGCGCAACCTCAATATAGAGATTCTGTCAGACGGCCTCGCAATGGGAAAAAGCACTTCGTCCACCAGATACGGCACCGTCGCGATGAACGCTCTGACAAGCGCAAGATCCGAAAAGCTCAATATGTATTCCGGAAAAAAAGACCCGATCTTCTACTATGGAGACACGGTGGAGCTTTCGATCAAATCGCTTGTCATGAACAAGAGCGCGTATAACGCAACGAAGGTCAGATTCGAAGGAGTCGTCACAAAAGAGAGCGGCGGCGGAATTTACGTTGAATCGTTTGACGAGGACACTCAGCAGAAATACGGCGTATACGTATACGGCGGCTTCGCTTCCCTTGCGCCGAAATTCCTCGTACCGGGATACAGGCTTTCGATAACCGGTACCGCCGACGATAATGAGAACTTCGGCTTCCAGGTATCAGGACTCTCGTTCTCGCTGATCAATCCGACGGATGACGATACGAAGATCCTCGAAAAAGATGTTGTGACGGAGCCGGCGCTGATAACCGCGGACGACCTGAACAACAACGAAACTCTTGAAAACACGCTTGTCCGTCTTAACGACCTCAAAGTGGTGAGCATTTACACTACGCATAGCACGACCGACAGTGACGGTGCTATGACGCTGACCTGCACCTCGCAGGACGGCAAGACCGTCACCGTACGCACGGTCAAGCTGACGCTCGAAGGTCAGACCGTAACTGAAGAATACTTCAGCGGAAAGACAATCGACTGCACCGGAATCGCCACTACGTTCAACGGCAAACCGCAGCTGAAGCTCTTTACGCTCGCTGACTGCATAATAAAATAAAATCTGACTAAGGAGATATTAATATGAAAAAAGGACTGGCTTTGATCCTGGTCTTGTTCATGCTCCTCTCTTCCCTTGCCGCATGCGGCGGGAAGGGCGACGACACTACCGCTGCCGGTACCGGCAGCGAAGCCGTAAAGACTATCTCGCAGGATATCGTCGACGGCGCCGCCTCTGTCGTATACGAGTACAACAAGCCCGGGCTCAAAAACACCGTATCAGCTCCCTTCACGCTTCCCACGAAGCTTATCGATCACGAAGGCTTTGACTTCGATATCAACTGGGTCGTCGAAGGTGCGGACGGTAAGATCACCATAGAGCCCGCTGAAAACGACAGCGTGAAGGTCGTAATCGGCCCCGAGGCTGTCAACGGATCCGAATTCACCGTAAAAGGTACCGTCTCAAACGGCGGACTTTCCAAGGACATCGAATTCAAATACGTCGTCAAAGTTCCTACCGACGTGCTTGAAGCCGCTTACGAGCTCGCCCCCGGCGAGGCTCTTGACGGAACGTACACTCTGTCCGGAACGATAATCGCGGTAAATACGCCTTTCAGCGCCGAATACAACAACGTTACCGTAACGATCGCGGTTGACGGCAAGGAAGACAAACCGATCCAGTGCTACCGCCTCAAGGGCGAGGGCGCCGATACCATAAAGAAAAACGACAAGATAACCGTTACCGGTAAGATCAAGAACTACAACGGCACCATCGAATTCGACAACGGCTGCACACTCGACAGCATCGACTTCGTAGCCGAAGACACGGCGCCGAAGCTCGAGACGCCCGAACAGATCCTTAAAGCTCTGTACGCGCTGAACAAGGATGAAGCGGTCGACGGCGGTCCCTACGAGCTGACCGGTACCATCACCGACGTTCCCAATCCTTACGACGCAGGCTACAACAACGTGACCGTAGTTATCGTTGTTGAAGGCTTTGACGAATACCCCGTAACGTGCTACCGCCTCAAGGGCGACGGCGCGGACACGATCAAGACGGGCGACAACATAACCGTCAGCGGCTATCTGAAGAGATATAAAGATACGTATGAATACGACGCCGGCTGCACGATAGTCAAAATCAATTCCGTATCCGATCCCTCAGAAGCTACGACAGACGAGGCGTCCGGCACCGAATCGGCGTCGACGCCCGGATCCCCCGAGCTTGACACTCCCGAAAAGATCATCAACGCGCTCTACGCTCTGAAAGACGGCGAAACGATCGAAGGAAGTTACACGCTGACAGGCGAGATCTCCAAGGTCGACACCGCTTACAGCGATCAGTTCAAAAACGTGACCGTAACTATCAAGGTCAAGGGCTTCGAAGACAAGCCCGTTATGTGCTATCGTCTGAAAGGTACCGGCGTCGATACGATAAAGGTCGGCGATACGATCACCGTAAAAGGCGGCCTGAAGAACTATAAGGGCACGTATGAGCTGATCGAGGGCTGCGAACTTGTCAAGATCGACAATGTCGCGTCAACGACGCCCGACACGACGACCGTCAAGGATGAACCCGCTCCCGCCGAAAAAACGCCCAGGGAAATAGTCGAGGCGGCATACGCTCTCGATAAAGACAAGGCGCTTGACGGAACGTGGACTCTTTCCGGCACGGTTACGTCCGTCAACACTCCGTACAGTGACGAATTCAAGAACGTGACCGTTACGATCGCCGTTGAAGGCTGCGAAGACAAACCGATACAGTGCTTCCGTATGAAGGGCACCGATGCGGACAAAGTCAAGAAGAACGACAAAATAACCGTTACCGGCAAGCTCAAGAACTACAACGGCACGGTCGAATTCGACGCAGGCTGCACGCTCGATAAGATCGATTTCGTCTCCGAGAATACCGCGCCGAAGCTTGAAACTCCGGAGCAGATCGTAAAAGCGCTGTACGCGCTCAACAAGAACGAGGCGCTTGAAGGCGGTCCGTACACTCTTACGGGTAAAATCACGTCCATCCCCACGCCCTACAGCAGCGAATTTAATAACGTCACCGTTGTAATAGTCTGCGACGGACTTGAAGACTATCCCGTTACCTGCTACCGTCTCAAAGGCGATGGCGCAGATACGATAAAAGTCGGCGACTCGATCACCGTCAAAGGCAATATGAAGAGATACAACGATACGTTCGAATTCGATTCCGGATGTACGATTGTCAAATAATAATCAATCAAAGGAGTTATCCAAATGAAGAAAATCATTTCATTCACGCTTTGCGTGGTAATGGTGATATCGCTTCTCTGTTTCGCGGTAAACGCGGCATCTACCGTTTCGATCGTCGCTGACAACAGCGGCTTTGATGACAAGGCGGTCATCGACAAAGTCACGAAAGACGGCGTGACCGTAACGTTTTCCAAAGCTTCCGGCAATAATGCCCCTGTTTATTATGCGAACGGTAACGCGTTCAGAGTATACGGCGGCAATACGATGACAGTATCCGCCGAAGGCAATATCACATCGATCACCTTGACGCTTGCGTCCGCAAACAATCTCGGCGAGCTCAGCGCGAACACCGGCACGTATACGGTCAACAAAACGACCGGAACGTGGACCGGCAGCGCCTCCGAGGTCGTGTTCACCAACACCGCTTCAAGCGGTCATGCAAGAATACAGGTCATCGATATTGAGATCGGCGGCCCCTCAACTCAGCCGACTACCACCGAACCCGAGCCCAATCCCACTACTCCCGGAGAGATCGTTGAAGCGCTTTACAAGCTCGGCAAAGGCGAAGTGCTTGCCGGCGGTCCCTACACGCTTGAAGGCGTTATCAAATCCGTTGATACCGCGTACAACGACAAATTCAAAAACGTCACCGTCACGATCGTAGTCGAAGACATGACCGACAAGCCCGTTCAGTGCTTCCGCCTTGAAGGCGAGCACGCCGCTGAGCTCGCTGTCGGCGATACGATAAAGGTCGAAGGACAGCTCAAGAGATACAACGATATTTACGAGTTCGACGCCGCCTGCAAAGAGATCGCTTATAAGAAGGGCGAAGCTGAACAGCCCGAGCAGCCGACATATACTACCCCCGAGGAGATCATAAACGCCGCGTATGCGCTTGAACAGGGCGCCGCTCTTGACGGAACGTACACTCTTTCCGGAAAAGTCACCGCCGTCAACACTCCCTACAATGACAAATACCAGAACGTCACCGTCACCATGGTCGTTGAAGGCTTTGAAGACAAACCGATCCAGTGCTTCCGTATGATCAACAAAGAAGGCGTTGACGGTGCCGACAAAATCGCGGCCGATGACCTGATCACGGTAACCGGAAAGCTCAAGAATTACAACGGCACGGTCGAATTCGACGCTAACTGCACGCTTGACGCGTACACCATCACGGAAAAAGAGGACGTCAAAGTTCCCGAGACCGTAGACGAGATACTTGAAGCTCTGTACGCTCTCAAGGATAACGAATCCCTTGCCGGACCGTTCACGCTCACCGGCGTCGTTAAGACGATAGACACGCCGTTCAGCACCGAATATAATAACATCACCGTTACGATCGTTGTTGAAGGTCATGACGACAAGCCCGTAATGTGCTACAGACTCGAAGGCGAGAACGCGGACAAGATCGAGGTCGGCGACACGATCACAGTCACCGGTTCCTTCAAGAATTACAAAGGTACATACGAATTCAATCAGGGCTGCAAGCTTGACGAGCTCAAAAAAGCCAACAAGCCCACCGAACCCGGCACGGTAACTCCCAATACTTCCGACGCTCCCGCAGCTCTTGCAATATTTGCCGGAATTGCCGCCGTCGGCGCAGCGGTCCTCATCAGCAAAAAAAGATCTGTCGTAAGATAATCTTTCGGCAATCGAGTAGGCGCTAACAAGTAGTACCTCTCACACCACCGTACGTGCCGTTCGGCATACGGCGGTTCAATTCAAGTAATAATCCAAGCAACAAAGGA
>CACYWW010000052.1 GCA_902778145.1 uncultured Ruminococcus sp. | reverse complement strand
ACCTCGCGGTGCAAACCTTGGGAGTCGCTTTGGGGTTCGTCGGCAACTACGCCCCACGTGGACTTTCACCACAGATTGACGGCGTGCCCGTCATACATGCAAAACAGACCGGGATCGACCCCGGTCTGCCGTTATTTTGTCTCAGCCGCGCTTTTTCCGAAGAACGACCGCTGCCGCAAGCGCCGAAAGCGCCGGAGCGCACACCGCGATCAAAGGTGCGTCTGCGGTTTGGGGGTTGACATCGTCTCCTGACAGATATAATTCATATGGATCAAAGATCCAATTGTTGTCTGAATTCCTTCTAACCTTATATTCTTTTATTTTGCTGACATGATTTGAATCAGCAGTATATCTGTCGATTTCTACAGAAATAACAGCGGTATCGTCAGATGTGAATTCAACAATGACGCTTTTAATATCATTTTTATTAACAGTCGTAAGCGAAACGTTTCCCCTTTTCTCATAAAGATACCCGTTATGTTCCGTAAACGCATCTGACGATAAAAGGTCGTTTGCCGTTTCACTTGAAAAATACGTTTTCAAAAATGCGAGCATTTTTTCTTTTGTATTGCACTCATCGAATAACACGACATGATAATCCCCGTCTTCCGTTATCAGCAATTTCTCAAAATCTTCCGGATAATCGGACGGATGCAGTGATTCGGGATTCGGAAATCCGCCGCTGCCGTTCAATCCCATTTCGCCTGAAGAACCGAACCATGAGTAAATACAAACCGACTCATAGAAACGCTTTTCCAATTCTTCCGCTTCTTTGCCGGAATCAGCGGTTACACATATGCTCAATACCACAATCATGATAACAGAAGTAACCACACAAATGATTCTTTTCATAAAATACTCCTATATCAAAAGCGCTTGCTCTTCACATATATAGACGTTTTTTTCGCGAAAAACTGTCAGGATTTCTTGTAAACATTTTGTAAATTCGGGTTTCGGAGGGCGGATGACGGAAAAGCCGGGGCGGTATCGAAGGATCCGCCCCGGTTTTCATATTCATTCAGCCGTGTAGAACGCGACGACCGCTTTGTGCATATTGTAAACGTCGAGCTTTGAGACGACCTCATACGGGGCATGCATGGAGATCACGGGAACGCCTACGTCGACCGTGTCGATGTTCTTTTCCGAAATATACTTCGCGACCGTTCCGCCGCCGCCCTGATCCACCTTGCCGAGCTCGCAGGACTGCCATACGACGTTGTTGTCGTCGAATATCTTTCTGATCTTCCCGACGTATTCGCCCGAGGCGTCGTTCGTGTCGGATTTTCCGCGCGCGCCCGTATATTTGCAGAGCGCTATACCGGAGTTGATCAGCGCGGAGTTGTTTATCTCATAGGCTCCCGCGAAGTTGGGATCGTACGCCGCCGCGACGTCGGCGGACAGGCATACGGAATTCGATCTGACGATACGCTCGTTCTTTCCGAGCGACGCGGAGATATCGGCTATGATGTCGCAGAACGCGCTCGTCTTCATGCCGGTGTTGCCGTTTGAGCCCGTCTCCTCCTTGTCGGCGAGAATGCTCATTACGGTCTTCTTCGGATGCTCGAGGCTCAGTATCGCGGTGATCTCGGGATATGCGCAGACCTTGTCGTCGTGACCGTACGCGGCGATAAGCGATCTGTCAAGACCGATATCGCGCGCTTTGTACGCGGGCACCGCGGAGAGCTCCGCCGCCTGGAAATCGTACTCGGTCATTCCGTATTTGTCGTTGAAGAGCTTCAGCAGGTTGAGCTTTATCGCCTCCGACGTCTCATTGTCAAACGGGACGCTGCCGGAGAGCAGATTGAGCTGTTCGCCTTCTATCGCGTCGCCGACATGCTTCTGATACTGATCCTTCGCGAGATGCGGGAGTATGTCGTTTACGTAGAACAGCGGGTCGTCGTCGTTCTCGCCGATGATAACGTCGACTGTTTTGCCGTCCGACAGGGTGACCATTCCGTGGAGCGCAAGCGGTATCGCCGTCCACTGATATTTCTTTATGCCGCCGTAGTAGTGAGTCTTGATGAACGCCATGCCGCCCGCCTCATATACCGGGTTGGCTTTGATGTCGAGTCTCGGGGAGTCGATGTGCGCCGCCGTGATCGCGATGCCGTTTTCTATGTCCTCGGAGCCTATGATGAACAGATAAAGGCTCTTGCCGCGGTTGTCGTAATAGAATTTATCACCCGCTTTGACCTTCATCCCGAGCTTGTATTCACGGAAGCCGTGAGCCTTCGCAAGCCCGATCGAATACGCCGTGGCGTCGCGCTCGGTCTTGCCGTTGTCAAGAAATTTCTTGTAATCCTCACAGTACGCGTACGCCGCGTCCTTGTCGTCGGGGCATTTTTCAAACGCCGTTTTTTTCTTGTAAACGAGCTTTTCCTTCAGAAGCTCGCCCGCAGATTTTTCTTTCTCACTCATTTTTTTTATCCTCTTTTTTTATTTTATTTTCTGTTTTATCGGGATCAGTCGGTCACGTTTTCGGTGAACACCGCTATGCGCTGCCCGCTGAGGACCTCCTCGGTCCAGTTCTTGGCACGGTCGATCCTTCCCTTCGGGTACTTTTTGTAAAGTCCCGCCACGAAGTCTCTGCCGGTATCGATAAGTCCCTGCGATTTGAAATCCGCCGCCTCGTACGGAAGTCCGACCCACGATCTCGTCTCGCCGATCTTATAAGTCTGCGCGTTGTTCCAGACCCAGTTGGGCGTCGGCCACAGGCGGATCGAATCCGTCGTGTTTATGGCGTCGTAGAACTTCTTGTCGGGTCCGCCCTGTCCGTGGTGTCCCATCTGTACGTAATCGGACTTCATGACGGACGGGTCGTATTTTGCGAGCAGTCTGTCGCTCTCGTCGGACGCGCAGTCGCCCAGGAACAGAACGCTGTGACCGTCGTATTCCATACGCATTATGACGGACGTGCTGTTTACGTATTTCGAATCCTGACACCAGGTCAGAAGGATACGGAACGAAACGCCGTCTATATCTATCGTAAGTCCGTTTTCTATCGCCTCTTCGTTGATAACGGCGCCGTTGATGAGATCATAGTAATAATGCTCCGCGTTATCCGGCTTTTCGTATTTCTCCTCGGGAATATCGGCGCCTTTGATGCCCTTGAAGGCGTTTACGGAGTAGTAGTTGTCCATACCGTTTTTCAGATCGTCCAGCCTCGGGATATCGTAATCACCCGCACCGGCCTTACTGTCCCATTCCACGCCGATCTCCGGGAAATCGAAATAGAAGTTGTTTATCGTGTAGTTGTCTTCCGCCGTGTAGTTTTTCAGAAGCTTCGCAAGCTCGTTGTAATGGTCCCTGTGCACGTGTGACAAAAACCACGCCTCTATCTCCAGGCTGTCGCTGTCCTTGAGCCCGAGTATCGCTCTGATCGCCGCCGGCAGATAAGTCCTGCCGTCAAGTCCCGTTCCGTCTATGCCGCCGTCGATCACTACCACCTTCCTCGAGGGCGTTATGATGACGTAGCTCATCATCAGGCTCGTGTTCTCGGGAGCGAGCTGATACAGCTCGACCGTCCCGGGTATTTTCGGTGCTTCTTCCACTGTTGTTTCCTCCTCCGTGACCTCTTCGGTCTCTTTTACGGTATCGCTTACCTCAGCCGTGCCGGCTTCCGTTGTATCCGCGGGTCTTCCCGTGCAGGACGTAAGCAGGATGCAGACGGCAAACAAAGCCGCCGCGATCTTGAGGTATGCGTGTGATCCGTTGTTTTTCATTATATTCTCCTTTTCAAATGCCATAACGTTCAGACTGCTGCATTATTACGTTATATTCTATCACCGATACGCCGAAATGTCAACAAGACGGCGAAAAAAAAGCACGCCGGAGCGTGCTTTGAGGTCATGATTTTGAGTTGTATGCTTCGATCATCTTTTTGATCGTGTTTTCGGATGCTTTTTCGCGCGATTTGAAGGTCGACGCGACGTTCGTTGATTTTGCAAGGAGCAGGTCTCTCACGTATGAGCCGATGCCTTCAAACATGTTGATATAGCCCATATCGAAAACGCGGTTCCTTATTATGTAGTCTATCATCTCCGCCGAATCCGCGTCACGGCTGACCTTGCGTTTCAGATACGTCTCGTACAGTACCGGGGTGACCGTCTTATATGCCTCCTCGGCGAGCGCCTCCGTCAGGATCGACGCTCTCTGCAGATCCTGGCACGAGGCGGGAACGCATACCATGCTCGACGCGCCGTTTACGAAGGAACGGTATTCCTTCTGTGATTCGTCGAACTTGGGCATCGGGAGTATACCGAATTCGTCGTTCATATCCCTCAGTCTGTCAGCGAGGAGCAGGCTCGCGTCATAGAACATCGCCTGACCGTTTATGAAAAGCTGGCCGACGTTGTTGTAATCCGCGGACTCAAAATACGCGTTGTTTGTGATCACGGCGTCGTAGATCTTGCCGTAGATCTGCTCATCGCGCTCGACCTGCGGATCGTAGTACGGCATGTCGTTCTCATCCTTCGAAACGAGGCTTCCGCCGGCTCCGTAATACAGGCTGTACGGGACGTCATACGCCCACGAGGTGAGCCCGAACATATCGGACGCACCGTGCGGGTCGATCTTGCCGTCGCCGTCGGCGTCACGCGTGAAATCCTTTGTGTATTCTGTGAACCTGTCAAGCGTCCATTTTCCGGATTTGACGAGCTCGTACGGGTACTCGAGGTCGTTTCTCTCCATTATTTTCTTGTTGAAGTAGAGGCACGACGTCGTGCTGAAGCTCGACGGGCTTATATCTCCGTTTGCAAAGAACAGCTCGTTCCCGATGGAAAAGCCCTGCTTGAGCGACTGATCCCACCACGGTCTCGAAAGATCGATATATTCGAGCTTTTCGAAAGGCACGAAATCACGATCCAGCGCGAGCGCCGCGCCGGTGACCATATGGACGAAGCAGAGGTCGAAATCGTCCGTGCCGGATTTTACCATCCTGTCTATCGCCGCGTTGACGTTAGAGAACACGTCGAATTCCACCACGATCTTGACTTCAAATCTTTCTTCAACGGTCTTGTTCCTCTGATATACGGCGTCGCGGACGCTGTCGTTGTTGTCGGCTTCCTCTGCGAATACGTCATAATGGCGGTTTCCGTCAAGCTGAGCGAGGATCCTGAACTCCTCGCCGTTGTATTTCACGTCCGGGAGATTTCCGGTTTCCGCGGCCTCGGTGATCTCTTCGGTGACGGATGTCGCTTCATTCTCCGTCGTTACGGTCGTTTCGTTTGTATCCGCGGTTTTTTCGGCGCAGCCGGTCAGAAGGATCGACGAAATGATGAATAACGAGGTGAGAAGGATGCAGATTGTCTTCTTCATGTTTTTCTCCTTTATTTTTTTCTCAGGACGAGAACAAAATCAAGCGACTCAGGTCTGTCCGGCGCCGACCACGCGGGCGCGCCGTTTTTATCCGTTTTGTCGGCTTTTATATCTCCTATGACGGTGTATTCGCCCGTGCGCGGGTCGAACCATTCCGCCTCATACACGGCGTCGCCGTCCATACCGCAGACGGTGCCCGACGCGTTGTTTTTGCTGTACAGATATACGACGTAAAGATCGTTTCCTATCGACGCGCAGACGTAATAAGATCTTTTTCTTGAGGAGACCTTTCCGTCGAATCTGTTGCCGTCGTTGAAGTCCGGCGTCAGCTCCCACCAGTTGAAGCCCTCGAAGAATTTTCTCATATACCCCTGCTGATACGCGGATTCAAGCTCAACGGATCTGCCCCATACCATGGCCTTGTCCGCCACGGTGACGGTCTCAAGCCCGTCGTTCGACGGCTCGTCCATGTTGTAGGTGCTGTTGTAAAGCCATATGTCGGCGGCTCCGTAACCCACTCCGGCAAAGCCGGAGAGCATGGCGATCCACGACTGCGCACGCGCGCCGTAATCCTTCGTCCACAGGTTGCAGTAACGGCTTTCATAGTTGATCGCGACCTTGCCGCTTTCATAATAATCCTTCGGCACCGCGTCGTTTATCTGTGAGGAAAGCTCGGGCTGCCACTGTACCGCCCACCAGTCGTGACCGGTACGTTCCGTAACGTCGTCCGCGTAAAACGCGGATCTTCCGCCGTTGTCCGCTTCCTTTACGGTCGTGCCCCTGCCTGTCACGGTCGTGTATATCGCATTTTCCTGATGCCCGGACAGGGGATGTCCGTACGCGTCGTATTTATGCAGGTATTCCGCGATCTTCACCCACGGATTGTTTGAATAATCGTATATCGTCTGATCCCCGCGCTCACGGTAAAAGTCGTTGTCTATCTCCTGCCCGAGCGTCCACATGACAGGATACGCGGAATAGCGCGCGACCCAGTAACGGCTGATCGCCTCCATGTATTTTTCGTCGTTCATGACTCTTTCGTTCATGGAGCCGGCGAAGAAGAATTCGGCGTTCGCGTGTACGAGCCCCTTTTCGGCTATGTAGCGGTAATATCTGTCGTTGTCGTTGAACGCCGCCGCGTCGGCGGAGGAGAGAGCGCCGTCGGTAAGATCGGCTTTCGTGCCGATCGGCTCGGATTCATAGACGGTGAAGCCCTGTTCGACGCGCTTGTCCACTATGTATTTGAAATGCGATCTCGCGCCCGTCCTCGCGGCGCCGAGCCCCGCTCTGTCAAATTCCTCCGTGAGCATGCTCCAGTGAGTGTCGCCGAGATAGAAGAACGGCGTGCCGTCGTCATAGACGAAATGCTTTGATCCGTTCGTCTTTACGAATCCGCGACGGTATATCTCAAGCGGACCTTTGTAGGCGTTGGCGGCGACGGTCCCGGTCTTCCCGTCAAGCGAGGCGTCCGAGCCGCACGAGGTGACGAAATCCCATACGCCGTATTCCGTCGGCGCGAAGCGCACGGTGAAGGTCTTCCCTCCGTACCAGAACGCAGGTATGGTCAGTTTTTTTCCGCTTTCGCGGTGTGTGAATATGACGTCCGTGAAGACGTAAAGCTGCTCGCCCTCCCCGTACGTTTTGTCTGTTTCGAAATCTATGTCGACCGCGACCCACGTTTGTGTCGTGTGATCCGTCTTCTCGGTTATGTCGGGCGGGAATGTTTCGGCTGCCGTTTCCGTCACTTTATCAGTCTCCTTTTCCGTGTCAATTCCGATCCCGGTATCATTCTCTCCGGTCCCGGCCGTTGTCTGAGGATCCGTACGTACGGAACACGAAACAAACTGAATCATAATCACGGCGCAAAGAAACGCCGACAAAACCGATCTGAAACCGTGTTTCATTTTTTGCCTCCGTATATCGTTCTCCCCGGATCATACCATATTTTTATGAGCGTGTCGTAAACAAAACCTGTGTGTTATTTAAATAACGGGCGGATACCGTTATCCACCCGTTATTTGCGTGACCACAACTGATTATTTCTTCTTTTTCAGCGCGACAGCTCCGGCAAGCGCGACGCAGACGACGGCGGCAACAGCCGCGACTGACACGTCGGACGTCTTCGGGTTTTCGGGCTGCTCGGGCTCCGTAGTCACGGCAGGCTCGGTCGGCTCGTCCGCGGACTCGTCCGCATGTTCGATCTTCTTCGTGCCGATGAGGGTATAACCGTCGTCGGTCGCGTTGTTGATGTCAAGAACGGAGCCGTCCGCGGTCTTGACAACTACGTGGATTATATGCTCGCCTTCGGCAAGGTCGCCGGGCTTGAGATGGAAATCGAAGCCGCCTACGACGGACGGATCGATCTTGAAGTAATCGGATACGTCGGGTCTGTTGTCGGCGACGCTGTAAACGGGAGCCTCGTCGTCGATACGGTACCCGATGTCGACGACCGTATCGCCCTCGACGATGACCCAGCCTCTGAAATAGTAGTCTTCACCGGTGGTCGTACCGGCGTCGTAGTTGCACTGCTTTACGGAAGCCGCGGCGTTCGCACTGACAGCGAAAAGCGCTGCCGTTAAAACGGCGGCGAGCAGGATGACAGTGAGTTTTTTCATGTTGTTCGTCTCCTTTGGATCATTACGGATTCAGACGCACGGCGGATCCGCGCGGCGCCGCCGCCGGCTCTTCTTCCCTGCGCCTTTGATAAAAAAATACTCCCCGGAAAGGAAAATATCAAGACAAAATCGGTATTATGTATAGACAAAAAAAGCCGGGTTTCAAAAAAACATTGAATTCGGACAAAACCGTGATATAATGAAACCGAGTAAAACAGGAGGAACGTCAGATGCCCGGTATCAAATATGAAAACTGGACCGTGCCCGTTTTCGCCACGAAACGGGGAGAATTGACCGATTACGCGCACGTTCACAGATGTCTTGAGATAGTGACCATGCTCGAAGGCTCGGCAGAGCTTCTGCTGGGAAGCTCCATATATACGGTGACGCCGGGACAGACAGCGGTCATTTTCCCGAATATGGTCCACAGCTTCGACGTTCGCGGCGGTATCATGTGCTGCTATACGACGGTCGGCTGGGGCGTGCTGTCGCTGTTCGGCGACGTTTTCACGTCGTATCTGCCCGGGTCGCCTCTTGTAAAGCAGACGCCCGCGGAGCTTGTCTCAGTCTTTGAAAAGCTGACGGGCCTGCTCTCGGAAGAGCCGCCCTTCAAGGAACAGCTGCAGTGCGCCTACGCCGAGCTTCTGATCGCCGGACTTCTGCCGATACTCGATCTGAAAAAGCTGCGCGACGCCTCCGGTGACAACGTTGAAAGGATCCTGATATACTGCAACGAAAATTTCACGAAAAGGATCACGGCGGAGCAGATGGCGGCGGATCTTCATATCAGCCCGTCGTACATACAGAGGGTATTCAGGCGTTATCTCGGCACGACGCTGACAAAATACGTCACGGCGCTGCGGATAATGGAGGCTAAACGCGTTCTGCTTGACGGAAAGAGGAGCATAACCGAGGCGGCGATGGAGGCCGGCTTTCAGTCGATCAGGACTTTCAACCGCGTTTTCTCGTCTCAGACCGGGATCACACCGGGCGAATACCGGAGAGTCGTACTCGAGGATCTGGAAAGATCACGGAAAGAGAAGTGAAATATTCTGCCTGACGGCAAAGAAGTGAAATATTTTGCCTGACGGCAAAATGTGAAATAACGGCTTCGCCGTTGTGAAATATCCGGCTTGCGCCGAATGTGAAATTCAGCAGATCCGCGCCGCGGATCTGTTGAACTGAAAAAAGCACGCTTTAGCCGACTGTCCCAAAGGACAGTCGGCAACGAAATCCACCCTTTCAGGGTGGGTGAAATCGCCTGCGGCGGTGAAATTGCCCTGCGGGCAGTGAAATCGCCTCGACGGCGGTGGGTGGATTTCATTTCACCGAACGCGTCAGCGTTCGATTTCACCTGAGGGCAGCGCCCGAAGATTTCACCTTTTGCCGTCAGGCAAAAGATTTCACTCTTTTTACGTTTGGCACACAAACGTCCTGCTTGCAGGGGTATGCGACAAAAGACCGGCGGAAATAAGGATTTTGCTCCTTACCTCAGCCGGTTTTTATAAACTGTCCTTAAGAACACTCGGCGTTGCGGGCGCCTTTTCGCGTATGGCTATCAAAAGGAAGGATTCGAAGGGCGCGTGTTGAATGACGATCCGGGGGATCGTCAGATCGCGCCCGACCGGAGCGCCTCCCCGCGCCGCTTGTTTTTTCCCCCGTCTCTTATTGACAAAGGGCGGGGAGTGTGGTATCATTTTTTCATATTCCATATCATAAAAGGAGAGCAAAATGAAAAAAAGAGTCCTTCGCTTTGCAGCTCTGCTTTTGATCTTTGTCTTCACCCTCTCGGCCGCCTCCTGCGGCGCGGGAAAGGAACCGGACGACGCCCTTGAGGCGATCCGCGCCCGGGGCGAGCTCATCATCGCCACCGAGGGCAACTGGGCGCCCTGGACCTACCACGACGGGAGCAACGCCCTCGTCGGTCTCGACGTGGAGATCGGCCGCCTAATCGCCGACGGGCTCGGCGTCAAGGTGCGCTTTGAAGAGACCGACTGGGATTCCATCCTCGCCGGCGTGGAGGCCGGCCGCTTCGATATCGCCTGCAACGGCGTCACCTACACCGAGGAGCGGGCGCAGAGCTACCGCTTCACCGCGCCGTACGTCTACTCGCCCAACGTCCTCGTCGTGCGCAAGGATAATACGGAGATCGCCTCCTTTGCCGATCTCAAGGGCAAGACCACCGCAAACACCGCCTCCAGCACCTACGCCGCCATCGGCGAGCGCTACGGCGCCAGCGTGACCCCCGTGGACGACCTCGCGCAGACGATAGAGCTTCTCCTCGCCGGCCGCATCGACGCCACCATCAACGCAAAAGTCTCGATCCTCGATTACCTCAGCGTCCACCCCGACGCCGGCATCAAGATCGTGGCGACCGAGGGCAACGACGCCTTCGTCATCCCCGCCAAAAAGGGCGACTCCACCGCCAAGCTGGTCGCGGAGATCGACCGTATCCTTGAGGACGCCCGTAAGGACGGACGCCTCGGCGAGATCAGCAAAAAGTATTTCGGCGAAGATCTTACGCACGCGGAGTGAAAAGGGCCGCGCGGACCGGAGGGGAGCCCCTCCGGTCCGCCGCCCTCCGCGGCATAGGACCGGATAAAGGACAGTCGGCATGGAACGGATCTGGCGCATCATTACGGAATCCTTCCCCCTCCTTCTGGAGTTCGGGATCAAATTTACCATCCCGATCACCATCGCGTCCTTCGCGGTGGCTTTTTTGCTGTCGGTTTTCGTCGCCCTCGCCCAGTACGCGAAGACGCCGGTCCTCCGCCAGCTCTGCCGGGTCTATATCTGGGTGATCCGCGGGACCCCGCTCCTCGTCCAGCTCTTCCTTGTCTATTACGGCCTCCCCAAGCTCGGCATCATCACCGAGAAATACTCCACCGCCATCCTCGTCCTCGGCATCAACGAGGGCGCCTATATGGCGGAGAGCCTGCGCGGCGCTCTGGAGGCCGTCCCGCGCGGACAGCTCGAGGCCGGTCTCTGCGTGAGCATGACCTATCCGAAGATCATGTGGCACGTCGTGCTCCCCCAGGCGTTCCGCACCGTCTTCCCCGCTTTTTCCAACTCCTTTATCGCTATGCTCAAGGAGACCTCCCTGATCAAGTCCATCACGATCATCGAGATGTTCCGCCAGGCCGAGATCATCGCCGCGCGCGAGTACGAGCCCCTCGTCCTCTATACCGAGGTGGCGCTGATCTACCTCGCCTTCTGCTCCGTCCTCACTCTGCTCCAGCGCCGGCTCGAAAAACGTCTGGACCATTACGGAGGTGGAGTGAAATGATGCTTGAAGTCAGCGGCGTGACCAAGACCTTCGGCGAGAATACCGTCCTCCGCGGGATCGACCTCTTTGTCGAAAAGGGAGACGTCGTCGCCATTCTCGGACCCAGCGGGTCGGGGAAAACGACCTTCCTGCGCTGCCTCAACTTCCTTGAGCGCGCGGACAGCGGCCGCCTCGTCTTCGACGGCGAGGTCTTCGACCTCCGTACGGCGGGGAAAAAAGAGATCGCCCGCGTCAGACGGAAGACCGCCTTCGTCTTCCAGAACTATAACCTCTTCCTCAATAAAACCGTCCTCCAGAACGTCACCCTCGGCCTCACCGCCTCCGGCAGGATGCCGCGCGCAGAGGCAAAGGACGCCGCCCTCGCCGCCCTCGAGCGCGTGGGGATGGCGGACCGGCTCTCCGCTTACCCCTCCGAGCTCTCCGGCGGGCAGCAGCAGCGCGTCGCGATCGCCCGGGGCCTCGCAAGCGGACCGGAGATCATCTATTTCGACGAGCCGACCTCCGCCCTCGACCCCGAATTGATCGGGGAGGTCCTCGACGTCATGCGCGCCCTCGCCCGCGACGGGATGACCATGCTCGTCGTCACCCACGAGATGGAGTTCGCCCGCGGCGTCTCCAACCGCGTCCTCTTTATGGAAAACGGCGCCGCCGTCGAGTCCGCCCCCACCGACGCCTTCTTCCGGGAGCCCAAAACCGAACGCTCCCGCGAGTTCATCCGCTCGATCCTGCATAAGGACGGGGAATGAAAAAAGAAAAAGCCCTTCTTTTCTGAAAAAAGAAGGAAAAGGACTTCCTTTTCTGAAGAAAAGGAAGCGAAAAGACTTCCGAAAGGGAAGGATTTGGGAAAGCGTATTCAAAACAGAACAAGGCAAAAAGCCGGTCCGGTAAGAATGGACCGGCTTTTTGTTTGG
>CACYWW010000051.1 GCA_902778145.1 uncultured Ruminococcus sp. | reverse complement strand
ATCGCAGATGTCAACATTATAGAATATAATCAACGAAAGTGGAATCAAGAAAAAGAAATCAAAAAACGTGTGATTTTGGTAGAAAAAATGGTAGAAAAATAATGTGATTCACGTTTATATTATCTACCAACAACTCTCTGAAACCCAGTCAAATCGGATAAAACAGAGAATTGTTACTAAGGAATTCATATAATAGAGTAGACAAATGCACTATTATATGGTATAATTACGATCAAGAACAGCAACCGGAGGAATTATGAAAAGAATAACAGTCCTGATCGTATCGATCGCTCTTCTTCTGTCTCTCGCCGCCTGCCGTGGCGGAAAGACGGAAAACACGTCCGCCGTCACCACAGACGGTACGACGGTGACGGACGCGCCCGCGACTACGGCGGAGCCCGTAACCGAAACGGACGCGGAGACAGCCGATCCCGAGGAGGAGCGGATCGACGAGCTGTACGGCGTGTACAGATCGGCGCTCGGCAAAACGTCGGCCGTAGATAATCTCAATGTTTTCGTCGGCGTCAGGGAAGAGATGAAGATCGGCGAGGACAAAGACGTTACGCCGAACGTCGTCGATATGTCCGTCGACGCCGCGGTGGAGCGCGGACAGTCCGGTATGAACAGGATGCTCGCGAACGTTGAAATGACGGCAACGGTCAGCGGGACAGATAGTAAGGTAAGCATTTCGGAATACGTCGACGGCGGTGACGTTTACGTGAAAACATCGCCGTACAGCGGATACCTGAGATCCGACCATCAAAACGAGCTCGCTGCGGATATCGGCCTGAAAGACAGCTTCACGCGCGAGTCGTTCAGAGGAGCCTCGTCGGAGCAGATCGATCAGGACGGGCTCGTATACATAAAGCTTCAGCCTCAGGAGGGCACCGAGACCGACGTCGGATTTCTCAACGATATAATGACGTCGTTTTCCGTCGCGGACGCGAAGTTCACGGATATTACCGCGGAATACGTTATCTGCATATCTCTTGACGGATATCTCGTCGGTATTGACGGCGATCTGACGTTTTGCCTCGAGATCAAAGGGGCGGACGGCGCGGCGAAGTCCGAAGGAAAAGCGAGCGTTGCGCTCAGATACAGCGACTTCGGAGCGGTCTCCGTGGAAGCGCCCGCAAACCTGTCATCGGCAGCCTACGCGGTGTACGATCCCACGATCGCCGGGTCCGATTACACCGCCGCTCTCGTGCTTTACGCCGACGATTCTTTCGACAGCCGCACGACGATAAGCGAGGACGCCGAAGGCATCAGAATGAACTTCACCGTAGTAGTCCACGGAAGCTATGAGAGAAACGGCGCCGATCTGACAACGAAGACGGAGGGCATGGATCTCAAGGTCACGTTCGACAGCGAAGAACAGAAGAAGACCTTCGTCTCCCTCATGGACGCAGCAAAGCAGATGGGCGGTATCGAAGAAGATTCGTATAACGTTCTGATGAAGGCGATCTCCGACGAGGGATTCACCGGCAGCAAGGCGGAGCTGGCGGAGCTTTCCGGCATTTTCACCGTGCCGGAGGGCGACGCGATCATGCATTGTCTGATCGACGAGGAGGCGGGGATCTCATACCGGCTCGTCGACGGTCTTGACCTTCGTGAAAACGAGTACCGCATCCTTGAATCCGGGTTCACGGTAACGCTCGGAGCGGACGGAAAATGTACATTCTACCGCGAATCGACGGACGACGAAGAGGACGGGCTCGGCGAATACACGGCTTATGAGTTATACACGGGTACTTATAAGAACGACGGGATGACGTCGACCTGCACGCTCACGTCGCAGAACATGAGGATAAAGTACAAGAACGACGCTTCCCTCGCGGAGCTGCGCGAATATTATAAACAGGCGCTCGATCAGGGAATGCTCGGCGCCGCCGTGTACGACCAGTATATGGCTTTGATATCCGAGGACGGATATTCATCCGAATTCGATCAGCCCGACGTTGTGACTCTCACGCTCGAGCCGCACACACATACCGCAATTGTAGTGGACGACGGAGAGGGATCATGACAGGTCTTTTCAGAAAATACCGCGTATCGTATCCCGACGGGACTGACGGATTCAAAGGTACGAAGGAAAGGTACAGAGCCGGCGCCCGCGTGAGGTTCCGCTTTGAAAACGTCGGCACGGACACGGATTATTCGTTTTACGCGGACGGGAAAAAACTGCCGGCGCTTTACCGCGAGGGCAGGGGATATCTGATACGCTTCAGGATGCCGGATCACGATATCGAGTTCAGGTATACCGCGTCATCGTCAATGTTCAACAATGAAAAATAAAAAAACGGGGGAGCCGCGGCTCCTCCGTTTTACGTATTATCGAGAACGTATGAGATCATTTCATCCATGGTACCGTGCGGGTATATCGAAAGATCTTCGTTTTTGCGGTTTATGAGGCAGTCGGTGAGGATGAACACGTCCATACCGACGTCCTTCGCCGGCGCGTCGTCTCCCGTGTCGTTTCCGACCATGAGACATCTTTCCGGCGATACGCCGATATCGGACGAAATGCTTTTGTAATAACCCGGTGCGGGCTTGCAGAAGGCGGAGTTTTCGTACGCCGTGATCAGCGTGAAATCGTCAGGGTCGAGCCCCGCCCATTCCATCCGCGACAGATGGGCGCGCATCGGGAAGATCGGCTGAGAGGCGATGACGGCGACCGTATTGCGGCGTCTGAGCTCCTTTATGAGCGCCCGCGGCTTGTCCGACGGTGAGGTGAACTCACGAAGAGACTGAAATCCTCCGACGTAAAAGTCATCGAAAAGCCGCTTGTCGTCAAGCACGCGTAAGCCGCACGCCGAGGCGAAACCGGACCAGAAAGCCTCCTCGTTTGAACGCGTACCGTCGTTTCCGATCATCGCGCCGGTGCCCGCCCAGACTCCGCCGACAAGCTCGTCCGGTTTATAGCCGTGCGGCTCAAGGCTCTTGCACAGCGCTTTGAAATACTGTTTTATGAAATAGTCCTGATCGAGCGGAAGAAGCGTTCCGTCGAGATCGAACAGGACAGCGTCGTATTTTTTCATCATCTCGCTTTGAACGTTGAGATTATGTTTGCGGGGATCCTGTCGTCCGGATCGTACGAGGCTCCGGTGAGAACGTACGTTCCGCCGCCGCCTTCAACGAAGAACTGCGTGACGTAAACGCCGTCTTTACTGTATACGAGCCTGTAGGCGGGGGAGCCGCCGACCCTCGCCTCGACGGGCGGTGTTATGAGCGTGCCGCCGGATGAAGCGACCGATACGGCGGCGGCGTCCGCGTCGGCGAGATTCGGATTGAATTCGATGTCGGTATAAGAGATGACGACCGTGCGGAGCCTGAGGCTGTCGGAGACGATATAAAGCTCCCCGCCGCTTTCATAAGCGTAAAACACAGACGGGAACCTGACGGAATAACCGTCGCATTCGTATATCTTGTCGCCGTTTTCGTCGGTCGTGACTCCGGCCGTGACGTCCGGCGCACGCGTGTCGGTAATGTACGGTGCGCCGTATGAGGCGTCGTACAGGCGTATGACTTTCTTAACTGTCTCGCGCTCTTTGTCAGTCAGAGCTCTGCCGTCCGCCGCGGCGTCCGCCCCGGAATCGATGCTTCTGAGAACGGATAACAGTGAGGCGTCCGCAAGAACGTCACCGTTCCTGATTGCGTACGTCTTTCCGCCGCATTCAAGCTCTCCGCCGCCTTCGAGCGTGACTCTGAGAGAGACTTTGCCGTCGTCGTATACGAGCAGACGCGCGGAAAGCCCGCCTTCGGCGTCGTCCGGTATGACCCAGTCGGCGCCGAGCGCGTCGTCGCGCACCGTGTGGAAGCCTGCGGCGGAAAGTATCAGTCCCGTGTCGGCTGTGACCGCGTCCGTGACCGTTGTCACGGGTAATGTCTCCGTGATGCTGTTCTTTTCGGGTCCGCGTCTGCAGGAGCAGAGCAGAGAGGCGAGCAGAAGCGCCGCGACCGCAGCTTTTTTCATACGAGCACCCGTCCCACGCGCTTTGAGATAAGGCACGTGACCTCATAGTTTATCGTGTTCGCCGCCGCCGCGAGCTCATCCGCGGAGATGCCGGAGCCTCCCATCATCAGTGCCTCGTCGCCGCAGCTGACAGAAGGTATGTCCGTAACGTCGACCATCAGCTGATCCATGCAGATCCGCCCGACGATCGGCGCCTTTCTGCCGTTTATTACCGCGTATCCGTTTTTGTAAGCCCTTATGTATCCGTCCGCGTAGCCTATCGGCAGAGTCGCGAGCGTCATGTCGCGCGGAGCCGTGAACTCCCAGCCGTACGATACGTGTTCTCCCTTTTTGAGTCCGTGTACCTGTGCGACGAACGTGTAAAGCTCCATCGCCGGTATGAGCCCCTCGTATCCGCAGCAGTCGGACGGCTCGAGCCCGTACAGGACAATGCCGGAGCGGACCGCGTCGTATTTCGGCGGAAATCTTATGCCCGCCGCGCTGTTGAAGGCGTGTACGGTGCCGAATTCGACGCCCTCGCCCGTAAGATATGAGAGCGCACGGTCGAAATTGCCGATCTGGAGAAGCGTCGGCGTCTCGTCCGGCTCATCGGCGCACGCGAAATGCGTGAATATACCTTCGACCGAAAAACGCGGGATACGCGCACAGTAAAGCGCGTCCTCAAGTTCATCCGCGGAGAAGCCGATGCGGTTCATCCCGCTGTTTATCTTTATGTGTACGCGCAGCTTCTTATTCTTCGGCACTTCTGCCGCACACAGCTCCGCAAACTCCCGGCTGAATACGGCGCAGATCACGTCCGCGTCTATCAGCTCCGGAACGTCCGACGGGTTCACGTAGCCGAATATCAGAATGTCCGGATGTACGCCGATACCGTCGAAAAATCCGCGCAGGACCAGCGCCTCGTCCGTGCCGGATACCGCGAAGACGCGGCAGCCGCAGTCATGGAAAACGCCGGCGCATTCGACGCCGTGGCCGTAGCAGTCCGCCTTGACGACGCAGATCTGCTTCATACCGGTGTGTTTTTCGATTATTCTGTAGTTGTTTTCAAGTGCCGCCCTCGATATCCGGGCTACCACCTTCGGATGATTTGTCATTTTCCGTCCTGAAATTTGTGAAAATTATCGTTGTTTTTTCGTTCTTCACCGAGACCGGAAGACGTGTGATCCGGTCGAATACGTATTCTGTTTCTCCGTCGCTTGCCGTGTACGTTTTCATCCCGTTCACGGCGGAATTCCGCACCGTGTATTCGCCGTCAGCCGAGAGCAGACGTCCCCAGACCGCGGCGCCGGAGGATACCCTGTCGCCCGCCGGGGCGCTGATCGGAATGTCGAGATCACGGTAAACGATGCGGCTCCCGCCGCCGTTCGTCGCGTACGTGATGCCTGAAAGAGCGGACGGCTCCGTGAACGTCAGCCTGACCGTCCCTTCCGCGTCGCGGGATATCGTTACGCGGTAATCCCTGCCGTCATCGGTAACGGCGGCCTCGGCCTCGTAAGGCGCTCCGAGCACCGACATGAGCGAGTCCCTGTCGGGGACCCTGCCGCAGGAGCAGAGCATCAGCGCCGTAAGAAATACGGCTGTCAGTATTTTTTTCATATTCGCCTCCCATATGTTTTTGTTCAGCATATGAGAAAACGTGCGATTTAATGTCTGAGATCCGGGTCGATCACGATATTTTTATTGTAGTAGTTCATTATCCGCAGAGCCTTTTTGCTTCCTTCAAAGTAAAGCAGGACCGGCTTGTCGGAGGCGTCCCTGAAAGAGGCGGCGTAAAGATCCGGGCTGTTGTCGCTCACACAGCATCTGTATATCTTCGCGCCCTCGGGCACGCTTTTGAGATCTCTTGCCGGAACGGCGTATTCCATATCCGTGACGTCACAGGCTAAAAGGGTCTTCGGCTTGGCTTTGCCGTGGATCAGCTCCATCCTGAAGTTTCTGCGGTCGACCGTGTATTTGTATTCGTACTGCAGATACCTGTAAAAGAATTTTGTAAAGGGCACGCCGAGGATCACAACGAGCGGCATGATGTACATTATGAAATACTTGTGTAAAAACACGGCGATCAGAATCGGCAGTATCATAAGGAACACGGCGCCGGTTATGTAAAGGAACCGGTGGAGCCTGTCTTTGCCGGTAACGGCTTTTTCATATGAGTATTCGGCGTAGTTGGTCGCCTGTTCTCTGTCATCCATTTTAAGCACCTCTTTTGAAATCATCTTTTATGATATCACAAAAAGGGACAAAAGTCAATGTTAAAAGGGTTGAAATGTTCATTTAATTTTGCTATAATACAGGAAATTTTATTTTACGGAGTCGTATCATGAAAGCAGTCATAACCGTAGTCGGACGCGACAGCGTCGGAATAATCGCGAAGGTCAGTACGCTTTGCACGGAATATCACGCGAACATCGTCGATATCTCGCAAAGCGTTCTGTCAGAGTATTTCGCCATGATCATGGTCGTCGATATCGATTCGCTGACCGTACCCTTCACGTCGTTCGTCGACGTGCTCGCCGCGCTCGGCAAAAACACGGGTCTCGACGTCCGCACGATGCATGAGGACGTGTTCAATTCGATGCACAGGATCTGAATATGATAAACACAAAGGACATACTCGAAACGATAAATATGGTCAAGGAGGAGAACCTTGACATCAGGACGGTCACGATGGGCATATCCCTGCTCGACTGCGCCTCGGACGATCCGGTAAAAGCCGCGCAGCGCGTGTACGACAAGGTCACACGGTGCGCCGGACGGCTCGTGCCGGTCGCCTTACAGATAGAGAAGGAGTACGGGATCCCGATAATCAACAAACGTGTATCGGTGACGCCGGTATCGCTCATCGGCGGCAGATACACGAGTGAGGATTATATCCGCTTCGCGCAGGCGCTCGACCGCGCGGCGGATACGCTCGGCATAAATTTCATAGGCGGATACGGAGCTCTTGTACAGAAGGGGATGACGAACGCGGACAAAGCGCTGATAGACTCTATCCCCGAGGCACTCGCTGAGACGGGCAAGGTCTGCTCGTCCGTCAACGTCGCCTCGACAAAAGCCGGCATCAATATGGACGCCGTCGCCCTTATGGGCAAAATAATAAAAAAGACCGCGTATCTGACGCGGGACAAGGACTGCATCGGCTGTGCGAAATTCGTGGTCTTTTCAAACGTACCGGAGGACAATCCGTTCATGGCGGGCGCTTTTCACGGCACCGGCGAGGCGGAGTGCGTGATAAACGTCGGCGTCTCCGGCCCGGGCGTCGTTTCCTCCGCGATAGAGCGCGCGGGAGACTGTGATTTTTCCGAGCTCGCGGAGACGGTGAAGCGCACGGCTTTCAAGATAACGCGTATGGGCCAGCTCGTGGCAAGAGAAGCGTCAAAGAGACTCGGCGTGCCGTTCGGTATCGTCGACCTGTCGCTCGCTCCCACGCCCGCGGTCGGCGACTCGGTCGCCCGGATCCTTGAGGATATGGGGCTTGAAACGTGCGGCGGCTGCGGCACGACCGCGGCGCTCGCGCTGTTGAACGACGCGGTGAAAAAGGGCGGCGTCATGGCGTCGTCTCAAGTCGGCGGACTGTCCGGAGCTTTCATCCCGGTGTCCGAGGACGCGGGGATGATAGAGGCGGCTTCGTCCGGCGCCCTGAGTATAGAGAAGCTTGAGGCGATGACGGCGGTCTGCTCCGTCGGCCTCGATATGATAGCCGTTCCCGGCGATACGACGGAGGACGTCATAAGCGCTCTGATCGCGGACGAGATCTCGATAGGCGTCGCGAATACAAAGACGACGGCGGTGAGAGTGATCCCGGCGTACGGAAAGAAAGCCGGCGACAGCGTCAGCTTCGGCGGGCTTCTCGGACAGGCGCCGGTGATGAAGATAAGCACCGTCAGCCCCGCAAGGTTCATAGCGCGAGGCGGCAGGATCCCCGCGCCGATACATTCATTGAAGAACTGACCGCGGCGGCTCGAACGAACGTGCCCGGCGGCTTCATCGCCGGGGGAGCCCCACCCCTCAAAACTCCCCCTATCCCCCTCTATCCCCTCCCTCAACTCCGGAGAGAGTTGAGGGGGCGCGGCAAACCTTCCCCGATTGGGGCGCGACGCGTTAAGAAAACTCCACGGTGTGGAGTTTTTAGCCAAAGCGGTGAAGCAATCTATGATTGCGAACCGGACAGGGGACCACGGCCGGGGTTCCCCGGCGCGAACTTGTGAGCGTTGGGGTTCGCGGGATGCGGTGGATGAGGCGAACACCATACAACGGCGTGCGATGATGCCGAAGGAGATCATTCGCTCCGCTCAGGATGACAGGATGACTGTCATTCTGCGTTCTTAATTCATTACGGCGTCAGCTGCTTCGGTCTGAACGTGGCGCAGACTGTATCGGACGAGCTTGTGGCGTAGGTCGGGCCTACGGCGATCCTGTCCGCGGTGCAGCGGTCGTATTCATCGTGGTACACGCAGTTTTTGACGTCGCATGAGACGCCGGCGATGTGGTTTCCGCCGAGCGGCGTTTTCTCATCATTGAAAAGTGACATAATATAATACCTCCTTTTTCGGTATTATCAACATTTTTGCCGCGTTTATTCGCGATACGCGGCCAATCGGAGTAAAACATGTCTGTATTCTACATAGCCGACCTTCATCTTTCGACGGGTGATCCTGCCAAACGCATGGACGTATTCGGCGGAAGGTGGCGCGGATACACCGACAAAATAATAAAAGGCTGGCGGGAAAACGTCAAAGACGGCGATACCGTCGTGATCGGCGGCGACTTCTCCTGGGGCATGACGCTCGACGACGCGCTGCCGGATCTGATGCTCGTGAACGGGCTGCCCGGAAACAAGATCGTACTTGAAGGCAACCATGATTTCTTCTGGCAGAGCGTCAGAAAAATGGAGATCTTCTGCGCGGAGCACGGGCTTGCGTATTCTTTCCTCAGAAACAACGCGTTTGCGGCGGACGGATTGGCCGTATGCGGGACGCGCGGCTGGTACACCGACGAGCGGGACGTTCCGGAGACGAACGCGGACAGTAAAAAAATGATCCCGCGCGAGTGCGGACGTCTCAGAGCCTCGCTTGAAGCCGGGGCGGCGCTCGGCGGCGATCCCGTCGTGTTCATGCATTTTCCGCCTGTTTTCGGCGCGTACAGATGCGAGGAGTTCATCGACGTAATGCTGTCCTACGGCGTCCGCCGCTGTTACTTCGGACATATACACGGAAGATACGACGCGCCGCCGAAGGTGAATTACCGCGGGATCGATTTTTACTACGGAGCCGCGGATTATCTCGGCTTTGCACCTCTGAAAGTGTAAATATTTTATATTTATTTACGAATTGTCATTGACAAAACCCGCGCGGTGTGTAAAATAGATACGATATGTCAAATAATATTCAGTATACATACGAAAGGAATTCAAATATCATGAGCTTCAAATCAGTATCAGAGCCGGAAAAGAACGTACGCGTCATAGAATTCGGCTGCGACAGAAAGACGTTTGACGAGGCGGTCACGGCGGTATATCGCCGCAAGGCTCCCAAGCTGAGCGTTCCCGGCTTCCGTCCGGGCAAGGCTCCCCAGCATTTCATCGAAAAGATGTACGGCAGCGGCATATTTTACGAGGACGCGGTCAACGATATGATCCCCGCCCTTTATCCGGACGCCCTGAAGGAATCCGGACTTGAGCCCGTATCCCAGCCCGAATTCGATCTCGTCGAGCTCAACGACGAGGGACTGACCCTTTCCGCAAAGTTCTACGTAAAGCCCGAGGTGAAGATCGACGGCTACAAAGGACTCACCGTAAAGAAGGTCGTCAACGAAGTCACGGACGAAGCGGTCGACTCCGAGATAAAGACCGTCCGCGAGCGTAACTCAAGATCCGTTGAGATCACCGACAGACCCGCGAAGACCGGCGACACCGTAACGCTCGATTACTCCGGCTCCGTCGACGGCGAGCCGTTTGAGGGCGGCACGGCCGAGAAGCAGCCCCTCGAGCTCGGTTCCGGCCACTTCATCCCCGGCTTCGAGGATCAGGTGGCGGGTCACTCCATAGGTGAGGAATTCGACGTCAACGTCACCTTCCCCGAGGATTACGGCGCAAAAGAGCTTGCCGGCAAAGCGGCTGTGTTCAAATGCAAAATCAACGCGATAAACGAGAAAGAGATCCCCGAGCTTGACGACGATTTCGTCGCCGATGTTTCGGAATTCAACACCGTTGACGAATATAAAGCCGACATCCGCGCAAAGCTCGAGAAGAGAGAAGCGGACAGAGCCGACAACGAGGCGAAGGACGCCATAATCGACAAGCTTGTCGAGGCGCTTGACGCCGATATCCCCGCCGTCATGTTCGACAACGAGATCAACGCCGAGCTGCAGAGCTACGACAACAGGCTCCGCTCCCAGGGTCTCAACCTCGATATGTACACAAAGTACACCGGCATGACCCTCGATCAGATGAAAGAGCAGTTCAGACCGAACGCCGAAAGACAGGTAAAGCTCCGTCTCGCGCTCGAGCAGATCGCCGCTCAGGAAAACATCGAGGTGACCGAGGCCGATACCGAAGCGGAATATGAAGACATAGCCAAAACATATAATATGAAGGTCGAAGAGGTAAAGGAGAGGATCCTTGCCGAGGATATCAACGCCGATCTTAAGGTCAAGAAAGCGATGGAGCTCGTCGAGGCAGCCGCGACCTATACAGCCGAATAATCATTACGGAGGTCCCGAATGGAAAAATTCGATAGAAGCGCACTTATACCGTACGTCGTCGAGCAGACAAGCAGAGGCGAGCGCAGCTACGACATATTCTCACGTCTTCTGATAGACCGTATCGTCTATCTCGGCGAGGAGGTCAACAACGCCACCGCGTCAGTCGTCATAGCACAGCTTCTGTTCCTCGAGGCGCAGGATCCGGATAAGGATATATATTTCTATATCAATTCACCGGGCGGATCTGTCTCCGACGGACTTGCGATCTACGATACGATGAATTATATCAAGTGTGACGTAAGCACGATCTGCGTCGGCATGGCGGCGAGCATGGGAGCGTTTCTGCTCAGCTCCGGCGCCAAGGGTAAGAGATACGCGCTGCCGAACAGCACGATAATGATCCATCAGCCGTCCGCCGGCACGCAGGGACAGATCACCGATATGAAGCTTCATCTGCAGTACTACGAGAAAAACAAGGAGAGACTCAATCACATCCTTGCCGCCAATACGGGCAAATCATACGAGCAGATAGTCGCCGATACCGAACGCGACAATTTCATGTTCGCGGAAGAAGCTCTCGCGTACGGTCTTTTCGACGAGATCGTGACTAATAAAAAGGAAAAATAAGAGATGCCCTCAAAAAACAACTTACCGCACGTCTGTTCGTTCTGCGGCAGAGATGAGACGCAGGTCGATTTTCTGATCCCGTCGCCCGTATCGAACGCGCTGATATGTAATCACTGCATAGACACGTGTTCCGAGCTGATCGAAGAGATGAACGCGCCGCAGAGCGCCAAAAGCGACGAGCTGAGCTTCGATACCCTTCCGAAGCCGAAGGAGCTGAAGGCGACGCTCGACGAGTACGTCATCGGTCAGGATGAAGCGAAGAAGGTGCTCTCCGTAGCCGTTTACAACCACTATAAGCGCATACTTTCAAAGAACGCCGGAAAGCCGGCGCGCGGCAAACGCAAAAAGAAGGAAGACGGCGCCGAAAAGGTGGAGATACAGAAGAGCAACGTACTGATGCTCGGTCCCACGGGCGTCGGAAAGACTTATATCGCCCAGACGCTTGCGAAGACGATGAAGGTCCCGTTCGCGATAGCGGACGCGACGACGCTGACCGAGGCCGGCTACGTCGGCGAGGACGTTGAGAACATCCTTCTCCGTCTCATACAGGCGGCGGATTACGATGTTGAGCTTGCCGAACGTGGGATAATCTATATCGACGAGATAGACAAGATCTCCCGCAAGAGCGAGAACCGCTCCATAACGCGCGACGTTTCGGGCGAGGGTGTACAGCAGGCGCTTCTGAAGATACTCGAAGGCACCGTCTCAAACGTTCCCCCGCAGGGCGGACGCAAGCATCCGAATCAGGAATTCATACAGATAAACACGGAAAATATCCTCTTCATCTGCGGCGGCGCGTTCGACGGGCTGTCACAGATAATCGAGAACCGCATGGGCAGGCAGACCGTCGGCTTCGGCGCCGAGAAGATCACGGCGAAGGAGAGGGCGGAAAACGGCGTTTACGCAAACGTCGAAGCGCAGGACATTGTCAAATACGGACTTATCCCCGAGCTCGTCGGCAGACTCCCCGTGATCACAACGCTGTCATCGCTTGACACGGAGGCGCTCAAGCGCATCCTGCGCGAGCCGAAGAATTCTCTTACGAAGCAGTATACGGAGCTGCTCAAGCTCGACGGTATAGAGCTTTCGTTTGACGACTCGGCGTGTGAGGCGATCGCAAAGCTTGCGATCAAGCGCAACACCGGCGCCCGCGGTCTTCGTTCCATAGTTGAAAAGCTGATGCTCGACATCATGTACGAAGCCCCGTCGGACGAAGAAAAAAAGCCCATAGTGATAACCGCGGACGACGTAAAAGTCCATTGCGGAGAATAAAAAGCAAACCCGGCTAAAGCCCAACCGTCATAAGGAAGTTTTTTCACCTCACGTTCGAGTGGTGAGTAAGTGCGCACTTAACAAAAGCAGACTGAGAACAAAATCAGTCTGCTTTTTC
>CACYWW010000050.1 GCA_902778145.1 uncultured Ruminococcus sp. | reverse complement strand
GATACTCTTTTAAATTCCTTTTTAAGAGCAGAGATAGAAATAATATTGATTTTAATCACAGTAATAATCATCTTCATCTCTTTCCAAACACTCCTTCGGGAATTCTTCTTGAGGGGAAAAAGACATTTTGCTCATCATTTTTTCAACAAGCAAAGCGATCATTAACTTACCGTTAAGCCAGCTGAAAATGCTTTCCGTTGTTTTCTTTGGCAATTCTCCATAGTCCATAATGCTTTTCAATCTTTTGAAAAACAGCTCAATTTGCCAGCGGAATCTATACAAATCCAAGATAGCGTCATATGGCACGCTATCTGAAATAGTAGTGACAAGTACGATATATTCGTTAAACGTTTTTGCTTCTTTTGATACAGTGATTTGCTTTCTGCTTTCCTTTGATCTGATTCTATTATTGGTTTCTACGATAGCAAGCTCACTCTTTCTTTTAAAGCATACTCTGACCCTGTGTTTTCCTGCCCCGTGGATATATGCCGTTAAACTACCATTGCCTTTTTCCGTTATCTCTTTGAGTAAATCAATTTTTTGTCCATCGTCATTATACAGCGCAAACGCATTGCTTCTTAATCTCAAAATGCAGTCAGCTTCTTCATCAATACAATGCTCAATTGATCGAACCGTTCCGTATGCTCTGTCTGCCAACACAAGGTCTCCGCGCTTAAAATTAAAATTTGTCAGACTTTCTCCAACCGCATTTGTTGTTATATTGTATTGGTAAGCCTGTAATCTGCCTATATCAAGCGCAAAATGCAGTCGGAATACTCGCCGCGATCTGCCTTTTTCCGAAACGTCGGATGCATCTACCGCAACTATTCTGTATTTTTCAAAATACTTTGGGTTGTTATATGAGATATACCCTTCATTCTGAAGGTGACTAATGATCCACTTAAACCACTCGTTGCTGTTTTGAAATCTCTTCATAAACGCAACGTCGCTGATTTCGCCGAATTTTCCTAAATGCGCGATCTCGCTTATCAACGCTACTGGTCCTATCATTTTTTCTTCCTCCATCGTTTTGATAGTACCATTATACCACATATTTTTTAGTTTGTCAATACTAAGTTAGTGCATATGGTGGGGCTCCCCCGGCAATGAAGCCGCAGAGCACGAACGGTCGAGGTGCAGACTTCATCAGCCGGGCCCGTTGATCACCTGTCACTTGAATTCAGAATTCCGACCTGCTTTGTCCCGCTTTACTCATTCTTCATTCATCATTTTGAATTCTGAATTCATCTGATCCTTCACTGCGTTCAGGATGACTACGCGCCGTCCCTCTCCCCGTCATTCCGAATTCTTGATTTCACACTTAAAATCATACCACAAACGCCGTCTCTTTTCTTTTTCCGCGGATTTTATTTTTGTAAACAATATAATAACTGCCGGGCTTGACAAAGCGAATTTTTTATAGTATAATCAAACTGAAGGAGTATACGGACTGTATGGATAAAGTTGAGATATATACGGACGGCTCATGTCTTTGCAATCCCGGGCCGGGAGGCTGGGCGGCGATACTCGTCTGCCGCGGGCGGGAGCTTGTGCTCTCGGGCGGCGAGGCGGAAACGACGAACAACCGGATGGAGCTTCAGGGAGCCATCGCCGCGTTCGGCGCGCTCAAAAGGCCGTGCAGGATAACGTTTTGTTCTGATTCAAAATACGTGACGGAAGGGCTTTCGAAAAACTGGGCGAGATCGTGGCGGATGCGCGGATGGCGCAAATCCGATAACAAACCGGCACTGAACGTCGAGCTCTGGGAAAAGCTGCTCGATCTGACCGAGCCGCATGAGATAGAATATAAATGGATCAAGGGACACGCGGGACACCCTTATAACGAAAGATGCGACGAGCTTGCCCGCGCGGAAGCGGGCAAATATCAGAAGGAGGACAAATGAATGAGCGATTATTCAAAGAATTACCCCGACAGCAAAAACAACGAAGACAACGAAAGTGAATTCGAAGAAGTCTACGCAGGTCCCGTGGGCACGGATGACGAGGCTCCCGACGTACGCGACGACCCCGGAATGTGCTGCGTATACGCCGGGCCGGAAATGTTCGACCATGTTGCTCCGGAGAAAAAGCCTCCCGAAAAAAAGCCGAAAAAAAGAAGCTGGTGGCCCTTCAGGAAGAGGGAGACAAAATACGGCGGCGTTTACGCGGGTCCTCAGATGATGAAGCGCTCCGGGTTCGCCAAGGTCTACGCCGGGCCTCCCGTGAAAGAGCCGAAGGACAGCGAGCCGAATGAATTCGAGGACGTATACGCGGGGCCCGAATTTTTTGAAAACCACGACCGTGAAGAAGATCCCTCGGCGTTCGAGGCGGTATACGCCGGCCCCGAGGATCTCGGCGAGCCTGAGCCTTCAAACGACGCCGAGCCGGATGAACATGAGCCTGAGGAGCCCGCCGCTCCCGTATACGCCGGCCCCGACCCGTCCGTGATAAGCGGCGTTTACGCCGGCCCCGCGCCCGCTCCGGATCAATTCAAGATGGTATATGCCGGGCCGCCCGTCGATCAGAGGCGGTTCATGGCGGTATACGCGGGACCCAGTCAGATGTCCGGCGCTTTCATCGGCACGCCCGCGCCCGCGGCGGATCAGATAAACCCCAACCGTAAAAAATGCGAAAAATGCGGGGCTTTGATGCCAAACGACTATAAATTCTGCGGCTACTGCGGCGAACCGTTCCCGAAGCAGGCTTTTTGTCCCGCGTGCGGAGCCCCGGTCGAAGAAAACCAAAAATTCTGTAAAGAATGCGGGACGGTGCTGAAATGACGCGGTATAAACTCAGAAGCGCCGTCTGGGAGATCACGCTCGCGTGCTGTTTTTCCTGTGCGTACTGCGGCTCCTGCGGCGGAAAAGCACGGGAAAACGAGCTGTCTACGCTCGAATGTCTCGGGGTCGTCGCACAGCTGAAGGAGCTCGGATGCCGGCGCGTGTCGCTGATCGGCGGCGAGGTATTCATGCGGCGCGACTGGGAGACGATCGTCCGTGCGCTCACGGGCGCCGGGATAAAGGTGTGCATCATAACGAACGGCTTCACCATGTCGGCAGGGATCATAGAGACTCTGAAGGATTCCGGGATCGAATCCGTCGCCGTCTCGGTGGACGGCCCGGAGGAGGTCCACGACGCTTTCAGGCAGAAAGGAAGCTACAAAAGAGCCTTCGAGGCGATAGACGTGCTCGTCGGAAACGGGATACCGGTGTCCGTCATAAGCGCGCTTCGCTCGGACAATTACCGGCTTCTGCCGGAATTCTACGAAACGCTTAAGAAATATCCGATCTTCGCGTGGCAGATACAGGCGTGCTCGCCGATGGGCAACGCCCGCAAGAACGGCGTAAGCGTTGCGTTCGACGCGGATTATGTTATGGATTTCATAGCCGAAAAGCTCCCCGAGGCTCCGTTTTCGATGGGCATAGCCGACAACATAGGTTATTTCGGCGAGAACGAGCCGATCCTCCGCGGCAGGCCCGGAGCGTGCTTCTCCGGATGCGGCGCTGGCATAGACTCGATAGGTATCGACAGCGTCGGAAACGTGCGCGGGTGCGAGTCGATGTACGACGACAGGTTCACCGAGGGCAATCTGAGAGAGAGGAGCCTCGCCGACATCTGGAACGATGAGAACGCCTTCGCGTACAACCGCGGATTCGACGTATCTATGCTGAACGGCAGATGCGCCGGCTGTGCGATGGGCGCGTACTGCGCCGGAGGCTGCAGATCCTACAACTACTTCACAAACGGCGGAAATCTCTACGAAAACGTGCTTTGTCCGCGCGGAAAAAGAAAAAAATGACATACAGTGCGCCGACCCCGGGAAGGATCGGCGCATTTTATTTTTTTCCGCGTATTGATTTTTTGAAAGCCGTATGATATAATACGGGAAAGGACGGCAAGGAGGAGAATATGAGAGGCGAAGATTATATAAGCATAGTCACGGAGATGACGGCGCGGGCGTATTCCGGTCAGAGGGACGTTCTTCGTCAGGCGTCAGACGCTATAGCGCGGACGGTCGAGCGGAAGAACAATGTGTTCGTTTTCGGCTGTTCCCATGCGGGGATCATAGCCGAGGAGGTGTTTTACCGCACCGGCGGGCTCGCCGTGATAAACCCCATCTTCTTCCCCGCCATGATGCTGAACACGCGGCCGATAACTATGACGAGCTCGCTCGAACGTCTGCCCGGGCTCGGGAAGATAATACTCGAAAAGAACAGCGTCGGCGAGGGGGATCTTCTGATACTCCACTCCGTATCCGGCAGGAACGCCGTGCCGGTCGAGATGGCGATCGAGGCGAAAAAGCGCGGCGTCGGTACCGTCTGCATAACAAACATTGCGTACTCGAGATCGGTCACTCCGCGCCATCCCTGCGGAAAGCGGCTTTTTGAGGTCTGCGACACGGTGATCGACAACATGGGCGATCCCGGAGACGCGGCAGTCACGGTGGACGGGCTGCCCGAAAAGATCGGGCCGACGTCGACCGTCGTCGGCGCGGCGCTGATCAATGCGATCGTGATCGACGCGGTGAACCGTATGATCGAGGACGGGATCGTACCGCCCGTTCTGATGAGCGCGAACCTCGACGGCGGAGACGAACACAACGCACGGATATTCGAAGAATACAAGGACAACATCTTTTACATGTGATGAAATACTGTTTATCGATAGACAGCGGCGGAACGAAGACCGCGGCGGTGCTTTACCGCGAGGATATGAGCCGGGAAGCCGTTACCGTATGCGGAAGTCTGAGATCGAACACGACGTCAGCCGGGCTGATCGCGGCGCACACGGCAAAGCTGGCGGACGATCTCGGTCTTCGCGGCAAGAGGATAGCGGCGATCGGCGGGACGTTCGAGCCCGCGTTGATCGACAGCCTCAAAAAGATATGTGAGACAGACGGATACACGGTCGACGGCGAGCTCGATCTCGGGCTGTCGGCGGCGGGGATATTCGGAGACGGGCTTCTCGCGCTCAGCGGCACCGGCGCCACCGTTTTCGCAAGGATCGGCGGATCTAAGGAGGCGGCGGGAGGCTACGGCGCCGCCGTATCGGACGAAGGATCGGGCTACTGGATAGGGCGCGAGGCGTTCATCGCCGCCATACGCGACAGCGAGGGCAGGGGCGAGCGGACGACGCTCACCGACGCGATCCCGGAAAAGCTCGGCTTCGGCGGCAGGGACGGTCTGAGAGAAGCGATATTCTCGATCTACCGGGACGGGATACGCTCTCCCACCGCGACGGTCGCGCATTTCACGCCGACGGTCGTAAAGGAAGCCGCGCGCGGCGACGCGGTGAGCGTCGGGATACTCAAAAACGCGGCGGGACTGCTTTACGGGCAGTTCTCGTATCTGTGCAAAAAGCACGGCGCCGGTCCGGACATACCGGTGACGGTCAGCGGGAGCGTCTGGCGCGGCAACCCGGTGTTCACCGGGGAATTCATAAGGCTGCTTCGCGAAAGCGGCGATAACAGACCCTTCATCGCTCCCGTGCTCGAGCCGGTGCTCGGCGTGCTCGCGAAGCGGATATACATGACGTCGGGAAAATTCACGGAGGAGGACGCGGCGTTCCTTGCCCGCGAGTATCCGGAATTTTCTTATGATATAAACAAATCAAAATAAGGAGACACGAAAATGCTGCTCGACAGATACAGACAGGCGATCGACGATCTTTTCAAAAAGGTCAGGGACACACAGACGGAGAATATAATCAAGGCGGGCGAGATAGTGGCGGAAAGCGTCGCGAACGGCGGCTGCATATTCTTATCGAGCATCTGCCACCATATGGAGATGGACTCGATCTACCGCGGCGGCGGCCCGATATTCTACAAGCATTTCAGCTACGATCTGCAGATTGAAAACGGCGCGAGACAGCGCGACAGATCCGATCTCGGGATAGATACGGAGGGCGCGGAGGCGAGATACGCGCTCACGCAGTCGAATTTCCGTCCGGGAGACGTGCTTTTCTTAAGCTCCGTATCGGGCAGGACGAAGAGAGTCGTCGATCTCGCGTACGAAGCCGTGAAGCTGGGCATAAAGGTGATAGCGTTCACGTCGATGGAATACGCCGTACAGGTCGAGCCGGTGCATCCGTCGGGCAAAAAGCTGTACGAGATCGCAACGCTCACGCTCGACAACTGCGCCCCCGCCGCCGAGGCGATGCTCGAGGTCGACGGGATAGAGGCACGCTTCGGCGCCGCCTCCGGCATAGCTTCGGATTACATCATGTGGAGCGTCACGAGCGTCGCCGTGGAAAAGCTGCTCGAGCGCGGCATAACGCCAGGGATCCTCAAAAGCGCGAATTACCCCGGCGGAAACGACTACAACAAGACCGTCATAGAGCCGCATTACGATAAATACGGGTATTGAGAAATTCAGGATTCAAGTGCGCGGCGGTGTTTGATCAGCGTAAAACGGGACTGACAGGTTAAGTCTGCGCTCCGTCATCACGAGCGCGGTTTCTTATCATCCCGAGCGAAGCAAAAGATCTCCTTCGACCGCCGTCGCACAGCAGATCCGCCCGCCGCGCGATGATCCGGCAGAGCCGGATCATAAAAACCCTGCCGTCTGTTTCGCGCCCCCTCAACTTACAGAGTTGAGGGAGGGGGGAGAGGGGGACAGGGGGAGTTTTGAGGGGTGGGGCTCCCCCGGCAATGAAGCAGCAGGGCACGTACGGTCGAGGCTCATATCATCTGCATTCATAATTCATAATCCATAGTTTTGAAAGGTATTTTTATGCTTGAAGTTAACGAAAAAGCGCCTGATTTCACGCTGAAGGACAAAGACGGGAACGACGTGTCTTTGTCGGATTTCCGCGGCCGTAAGGTCGTACTGTATTTTTACCCGAAGGACAACACGCCGGGCTGTACGCGGCAGGCGTGCGCGTTCGCCGCGTCATACGGCAAATTCAAAAAGAAGGGCGCCGTCGTCATCGGCGTCAGCCGCGACAGCGCCGTATCGCACGGCAAATTCGCGGAAAAGTACGAGCTTCCCTTCATCCTTCTCTCCGATCCCGATCTTGAGGTGATAAAGGCTTACGGTGTATGGCAGGAGAAGAAGAATTACGGCAAAACGACGATGGGCGTCGTCCGGTCGACGTATCTGATCGACGAACAGGGAAACGTCGCCGCGGTGATGCCGAAGGTCAAGCCGGACACGAACGCGGAAGAGGTCTTATCGCTCCTGTGAAAAAGAAAAACGCCGCGCGCTGCGTCATCGCCGCGTGTACCGTGATCCTGTTGTGCGCCATCTACATCATGAGCGCCGAGCCTGCCAAAAGATCTTCGGAAATGAGTCTGAGCGTCGGCAGAACGATCGGCAAGATCATAAATCCGGATTTTGACATCATGACCGCCTCGGAGCAGACCGAATACGCCCGCAGCATCGACCGGCCGGTGAGAAAGACCGCGCACTTCGTTGAATTTTTCGCGCTCGGCGCTCTTCTCTGCGCCGGGATCGCCCTGTGGGACGTGAGGGGCGCGCGGCTCATATTGACAGCAGCCGCCGACGGTGTGATATTCGCCGTGCTTGACGAGCTCCATCAGCTTACCGTACCCGGACGCGCCGGGATGACCTCCGACGTACTGCTTGACACGGCAGGCGTCCTGTGCGGTGCGGCGGCGGTGTTCGCCGCCGTTTGCGCGTCAGACGCCGCAAAGAAAAAAAGATCCGGGCAAAACGCCCGGGAATCCTTGTGAAATTCATCTGCCGCCTGACAGAATATCGTTTATCTTCAGCCTGATCATATCGAACGCGACGTCGTTTTTGCCGCTGTTTATCACGATATCGGCAAGGGCTTTCGTCGGCTCGACGTACATATAGTGCATCGGCTTCACGGTGGAAAGATACTGCCGCGCGATGCCCTCAACGTCGCGTCCGCGTTCCTTCACGTCACGGATAACGCGGCGGAGGATGCGCTCGTCCGCGTCCGCCTCGACGTATATCTTTATGTCGAACATATCGCGCAGGCGCTTTTCGCTCAGCACAAGTATGCCTTCAACGATCATAACATCCGACGGTTTGATCAGTACGGTTTTGTCGGAGCGGTTATGGACCGTGAAATCGTACACGGGACACTCCACCGTCTCTCCGTGCTTCAGCGCCGCGAGATGCTCAACGAGCAGATCCGTTTCGAACGCATCCGGATGATCGTAGTTGAGGTTTTTGCGTTCCTCAAACGGTATGTCGTCGCGCCGGCGGTAATAATTGTCGTAATATATGACCGAAATACGGTCGCCGAATTCTCTTTTGAGTCTGTCCGTGAACGTGGATTTTCCCGAGCCCGTTCCTCCGGCGACGCCTATTATCATACTGCTCATGTCCTCTCCCTCCCGTTTGTCTGTTATTATAGCAGTGACGGCGGAAAAAGTCAATAGAAAGAATCATCAGGGCGGAAAAATCGATGAAATACAACGCAGTTTTAAGGATCGCGAAGATCCTCGCCTTCACCGCGGTGATACGGATCACGGCGGCGTTGTTCTGTTTCCGCCGCAAAAAACGCAATTTCGGCAAACCTCTTGACAAAGCCGGAAAAAAGTAGTATAATCACCGAAAAGGCTGTGATGAAGAAAGTAATCCGCTCGCGGTATGCAGAGAGGGGACGGAAGGTGGAAGTCCCTTACGGCGTACGGATGAAGACCGCTTCTGAGCCGCGGCAAGGAACCGACAGTATTTGCCGCCGTACCCCGCGTTAAGGGAGCATGAGTTAAACTTCAAGGTGGGACCGTGTAAAATTTTGCACCCTTGAGAGCCCTTTGCGGGCGTCTCGGGGGTTTTGTTTATACAGGAGGAAAATATGAAAGTCATCTATAACGACGGACACGTCGGCGAATGCGCGCCGGAGGAAGAGCTGCATATAATCAGGCATACGGCGGCTCACGTCATGGCGCAGGCGGTCAAGCGTCTTTACCCGCACGCCGATTTCGGCTACGGGCCGGCGACGGAAAAGGGCTTCTACTACGACATAGACCTGGGCGACACGAAGCTCACGGACGACGATCTTGCGAAGATCGAGGCTGAGATGAAGAAGATCGTGAAGGAAAACCTTCCGATAAAGTCGTTCATCCTGCCGCGCAGGGAAGCGATCGAGCTTATGGAATCCCGCGGGGAGAAATACAAGGTCGAGCACATCGGCGATCTGCCCGAGGACGCCGTGATCAGCTTCTATCAGCAGGGCGAATATGTAGATATGTGCGTGGGGCCGCATCTTTGCTACACCAAGGCGCTGAAGATCTTCAAGATCACGGGCCAGTCCGGCGCTTACTGGAAGAACGACAATAGCAATAAAATGCTCACCAGGATCAACGGCATAGCGTTCGCAAAGCAGGAGGATATGGACGAGTATCTGAGGCTGCAGGCGGAGGCTGAGCAGCGCGACCACAGAAGGATCGGCAAGGAGATGCGCCTGTTCATGACGGACGATCTCGTAGGCAAGGGACTCCCGATGTTCCTTCCGAACGGCTACACCGTATGGCAGGAGCTTGAAAACTATATAAAGGAAAAAGAGCGCAAGCTCGGTTATCAGCACGTGATGACGCCGTGCGTCGGTACCGTCGCGCTTTATCAGACGTCCGGTCACTGGGAGCATTACAAGGACAACATGTTCCCGGCGATGGAGGTCGAGGGCGAATCGTTCGTTCTCCGTCCGATGAACTGCCCGCATCACATGATGATCTACGCGAGCAGAGGCCATTCATACCGCGATCTGCCTATCCGTATCGGCGAGATAGCGCACGATTTCAGATTCGAGTCGTCCGGCACGCTCAAGGGCATCGAGCGCGGACGCCACTTCTGCCAGAACGACGCGCATCTGTTCGTCACGCCGGAGCAGATCAAGGACGAGGTCGCCCGCGTGGTCGATCTGATATTCGACGTTTATAAGGACTTCGGAATAACGGATTACCGCTGCGTGCTCTCCCTGCGCGACCCGGCTGACAAGGTCAAATACCATCAGGACGACGAGATGTGGGAGAAGGCGGAAAACGCCCTGCGCGATGTGCTGAACCAGCTCGGCATCAACTACACCGAGGAGATAGGCGAGGCGGCTTTCTACGGGCCGAAGCTCGACGTCAACGTCAAGCCCGCGGTCGGCGCGGAGATAACGCTGTCCACCTGTCAGCTCGACTTCTGCCTGCCGGCTAAGTTTGATCTGAAATACGTCGACAAGAACGACGAGAAAAAGACGCCCGTCGTGCTCCACCGCGCGATACTCGGTTCGCTCGACCGCTTCATGGCGTATATAATCGAGGAGACGAAGGGCAAGTTCCCGCTGTGGCTCGCGCCGCTTCAGGTAAAAGTGCTGCCGGTCAGCGAAAAGACGATGGACTACGCTCAGAAGGTCACGGACGAGCTTGAGGCCGCCGGACTGCGCGTCGCTCTTGACGAGCGCGACGAGAAGATCGGCTACAAGATCCGCGAGGCCCAGTCGATCGACCGCGCTCCGTACATGATCATCATCGGCGCAAAGGAAGCCGAGGAGAACAACATCTCCGTAAGGAACAGAGACACCGCCGAAACGGAGGTCATGTCCGTTCCGGAATTCATCGAAAAGGCTCTTTTACGGATAAAAGAAAGAAAGTAATATCAAAAAAAGTAAAAAACAGCAAAAAAGAAGCGCGGTGAGCCTGCGCTTCATTTTTTAACGGTTTTTCCGACATTTCGGCGTATTCGGTTGTTATATAAGTGAAAGGAGGATGAGACAATGCCGGAGTCAACATTGCGTACGGATGAAGATTTCGGAAAGTTCTATGAGCGGCACCGTGAATACGTATACAGACTTTGTCTTACGTATATGAAGACGCGCGCCGACGCCGAGGACTGCACAGAGGACGTTTTCGTCCGGGTCCTCACGCGAAAGCCCGCGTTTTCAGACGATATCCACGCCCGCAAATGGCTTACCGTCACCGCCTGCAATCACTGTAAAAACAAACTGAAGAGAAGAAAACTCATCGAGACCGTCCCTTTATACGACGTACCGGAGCCCGTGGAGGAGGATACGGGGAACGACGTGCTCTCAGCCGTCATGAGTCTGCCGCCGCGGTACAAGGACGTCATATGGATGTACTACTACGAAGGCTACTCGACCGACGAGATAGCCTCCCTGCTGCACAGACCGGCGTCCACTGTCAGGAACAGGCTGAAGGACGCGCGGGAGATGCTCAGAAAGCATCTGGAGGACTGACGGTCACCGAAAGAAAGGAGAGACCATGAAAGATTTTGAAAACGAGATACGCGGCGCCGTTGACAGCGTCACGCTGTCAGACGAGGCGAGCGCGAGGATCATGTCCGGGATAAGAAAAAAGACCGAAAAAAAGCGTCAGGCGCCTTTGAGGATCATCATACCGGCGGCAGCCGTGCTTCTGGCGGTCTCCGCCGTGTTCGTCGGCTCCGCCCTGCGCGGCAGGGACCTGCCGGGGACCGATACGGCAAACACGACCGCCGTGTCCACGGATGACGGCGGCAGCGGTCAGGGCTCCTCCGTCATACTGAAAAAAGTCGCCGTGACAAAGACGGGCGAAAAGCTTGACAACGCGGAGCTTTCCGCGTATATCGAAGCCAACCTGCCATCGATCCGCTCGGCGCTCGCCGCCTCCGGCGTGAACGTTGACGGGATGAGGATAGCCGATCACGGTTACTGCCACGTATCGTGCAACGGAGAAACAGCCGTGATAAACGAAGGCTGGCGAGACTGCGTCATTCAAAACGACAAGGGAGTCGCGGCGATAATCACGTTTGTTAAGGAAAACGGCGTTATCTATTACTCACCTGCGTTCGGCGCGGCATGGTTTGCGGACTATACCGAATTTCTGCGCGATCACGCGGGGGAAAAGCTGCTTTATATGTACGTCGGAGAAGCCGAGGCGGTGATAGCACCGGACGGAACGTATTTCTCCGCGTCAGGCCCCCTTGACCGTTCCTTTGAAAACGTTCAGCCCGTCTACGCCACGTTCTACGACGAGGCTGCCGTATACGTGCCTTGAAAAACGGAAGGTTAACTTTGATGAACGCGGTGATCAGCGCATTCACCGCGCTCTTTGTTTGCGGAGCCGTTTTCACAAGGCTGTCCGGAAAGACATCTTTTCAGGACAAGACGGTCTTCTCCTCCGTGAGCGACTGGAAATACGCCGCGTTATTCCTCACCGTTTTTGCCGCGTTGTTCGTAAGCTATGTATTCGTTCACATCTACCATATCAGACACGCTTACATAGTATTTTCACCTGCCGCTTACATTACAGTCATTTGAACTACTGACATATAATTACTTGTTATCGACTGACATTGATCATTTCATTTATATCTTAGTAAATCGATATCAACATAAGGTGTATTAGCAACTCCTTTTTTTTGCAAGTTACGAACTTTATCATCCAAAAAACGCCTCCAAGTTTTTTGAAACCAAGCCTTATTTCCATATTTCCTAACTAGTAAGGGACTAATGAGATAGTAAAATTTAATAAAGGCTCTTCCAAAACAAGTGCGTGCCAAATAATAGTCACGATACCGTCTTAGCGTCCATACTTCTGGACAATCATATGATTTGTATACAGCGGTTGCAATATAGCATGCTCCTCTTATTTTTGAATTTGCAAGTTTATAAGTTTCTGATGTTTTAAATGAAGGTTCGTATTTTTCAATCTTTGGTAGATAATTACGTATTAACAATCGTATTCTTTCATCCGTTATTACCGTTACTCTGTTAAGTGTGTTAATTCCAGCAGTATATGCTGTTACTATTAGTGGATGGAAATCTTTGTAAGCTTCCCTAAAGCGCGAGATTAGATCTCCAAGGTGAAACGCAACATTTGCTGCACTAACAATTCTATTTGACAGTTCACGTGATGTCTCGTTTAATCCTGTAATTGAAGAGTTGTTATACAAATTTATTGAAGCGTTTGCAATTTGCTCGACTATAATGTTGACTCGAAAAGTAACTTCGGCAACAATGGCTATTTGAGAATTTTTTTCTACCGAAGTAAATATTCTTAGAACAACATCATCTAAACTATTGCTAAATGAATTGGTTCTTGAAATCATATCGATTACACGGCAATTCGCCACTTCGTAATATGAAGTATAAAAGATTGGCTCCCAGTTAGAAGGATCTTCCATAAGTAACTCGTTGTATAACTTTTGAGCAACATTGTCATTTCCAGACTTAGCTGCAGATCTAGCTGAAGCGTATAAAGATTCTATTCTCTCCGAATTATTGATAGTTACTTTAATATCTTTAAGCAGGTTTTTTGCATCATTGGGACTATATTTCGCTCCACAAGATTGACATACATACAAACCCTCATCTTTTATTATGTCATTTCCACCACACATTTCACATATCATAGCCTTCATCAATTACAAATCCTCCGCTAGATTAAGTGTTCCGTATATATCAATATTATTACATTGTCACATGATATACAATTCTGATGTGTAAAAATATTGTTAACCTTGTTTGTCATAATCATCCTTTTATTATATCAACGTCAGTTATATAAATAACTATTCAAAGTACCTCCATCTATTGTGTACCATTGCGACATTGCATGATATAATACCATGCTATGCTTGAATCGAGACTTTCACTCCGACGCGCCCATGCAGAAGATCGTGACGGACGTAACATACATAGAACATAATAACAAATGGTATTACCTCGCAGTATATCTGGATCTGTTCAATAACGAGATACTTGAGTATGAGCTCGGCAATACCTTTGACAACCTACTTGTCATGCGTCCTGCAAAGAGACTTCTTGAAAAAGCAAAGAGTACCGATTGCCCCATCCTTTTGCACAGCGATCAAGGCGTTCAGTACTCATCTGCCGGTTATTGCAACCTATTTAAATCTTACAACACAATTCAGAGTATGTCAAGTGCCGGCACACCCAGAGACAACGCCGTTATCGAATCTTTCTTCGGAAGATTCAAGGACGTCATGTCATCGCACTTCCAGTACTGGATGTGCGATGACATC
>CACYWW010000049.1 GCA_902778145.1 uncultured Ruminococcus sp. | reverse complement strand
CTCAGGACTTTCTTCCTAAGATCCGGCCGCCCGCTTCTCCGTTGGCCCTTATTCAGGTCCCCCGTTTCCCGAGCGCCTGACTAATATATCACTTTTTTCGAAGAATGTCAAGAGTTTTTTCGCACTTTTTTCGGGTATGTTACACTCTGTCGTGCGTTTCTACCATATCTTGTTTCAGTCGGCTCTTTTTGACAAAGATGTAGCGTATCTATTATAAAAACTCTGATAATCTCCCGCGTCGAGCGCGTCGCGTATCCTTTGCATCAGCTCGTTGTAGAAATACAGATTGTGCATGACGGCAAGTCTCATGCCGAGCATTTCCTTCGATTTGAGAAGATGCCTTATATACCCTTTGGAATAATTCCTGCACGTGGGACAGCCGCAGCTCGCGCTGATCGGCGCGCTGTCACGCTCGTATTTCTTGTTGTTCAGATTGACCGTACCCTCCCAGGTGAAAAGGAAACCGTGCCGTGCGTTGCGCGACGGCATCACGCAGTCGAAGAAATCGACTCCGCGGTACACGCCCTCGATTATGTTTTCCGGCGTTCCGACACCCATCAGATATCTCGGCTTGTCCTGCGGGGCGTACGGGAGGACGTTGTCGAGCACGTCGTACATTACCTCCGTCGGCTCGCCTACCGCGAGGCCGCCCACGGCGCAGCCGTCAACGTCAAGCTCCGCTATCTGTTTCATGTGTTCGATCCGGAGGTCATTATACGTCGCCCCCTGATTTATCGCGAAAAGCATCTGCCGCGGGTTTATCGTGTCCGGCAGGGAATTCAGCCGTTTCATTTCGGCAATGCAGCGGAGAAGCCAGCGCTGCGTGCGCTCGGTCGAGGCTTTGGCGTATGAATACTCGGCAGGGTTCTCGACGCATTCGTCGAACGCCATGGCGATCGTGGACGCGAGATTCGACTGTATCCGCATCGATTCCTCGGGCCCCATGAATATACGCTTGCCGTCGATATGCGAGGCAAACTTCACGCCCTCCTCCGTTATTTTGCGCAGCGGCGCGAGCGAAAACACCTGGAATCCGCCGCTGTCAGTGAGTACGGGCCTGTCCCAGTTGAAGAATTTTCGTATGCCGCCCATGTCGCGGATGACGTCGTCACCCGGGCGTATGTGGAGATGATACGTATTCGAGAGCTCGATCTGACAGCCGAGGTCGTACAGATCCATCGTCGACACGGCGCCTTTGATCGCCGCAGAAGTCCCGACGTTCATGAACACGGGCGTCTGCGCCGTCCCGTGCGGCGACGTGAAAACGCCGCGCCGTGCGCGCCCTTCCGTTTTGAGTACAGTAAACATTGACTTGTCCTTTTATTAAAAATGCATATTGCAAAGCGCAATATGTGCTGATTATTGATATACGGCGAAAAACGTCGCCTGCGCCGCGCCCCCTCAACTCTTCCGGAGTTGAGGGAGGGGTAAGAGGGGGATAGGGGGGAAACGGGATTTGCGCCGCCAAAGGGGTTCCCCGCCGTGAACTTGTGAGCGGTGGGGGTTCCCGCCGTGGGCGGATAAAGCAAATCACGTTTCGTGAGAGCGGTCAAAAAATCAAGCTGAGCTTTGCTCGGCGCAGATTTTTTGGGTACCGCAAACCGGAAGTTGAGGGGTTCCCCGCCGCGAACTTGAGAGCGGTGGGGGTTCACGAATGAGGGGTTCCCCGCCGCGAACTTGTGAGCGGTGGGGGTTCCCGATTGAGGGGTGGGGCTCCCCCGGCGTTGAGGTCGCAGAGCACGTTCGGTCTCATTTGCCGAGTCCCGTTCGCATCACTCGGGATGACCTGCGCTGTATCGGTCTCATTCTGAATTCATCATTCCGAATTCTTAATTCTCAAACCTTTCGACCTTCACGACCTTTTTCTTCTCCGTATCGTAGTCGAACACGGCGCCGTGGAGCGTTACGGGGTTATCCGAGAAGTCGAATTTGACAGGCAGATGCATCATGAGCTTCTCTATTATATTTTCCTTTTTTATGCCGAGGACGGAATCGTCGGGGCCGCACATGCCGAGGTCGGTGATATACGCCGTGCCGTTCGGCATTATACGCTCATCCGCCGTCTGTACATGGGTATGAGTACCGAAAATGATATCTATCCTGCCGTCGAAATAGTGAGACATCGCGATCTTCTCGCTCGTCGCCTCGGCGTGTATATCGAGGATGGATATATCATATTTTCCCGCCGCGGCTTTTAGCATTTTGTCAACGGTGCGGAACGGGCATGAAAGCGGCTCAAGATATACGAGCCCGAGGACATTCATAACGAGGACGCGCAGTCCCTTTTCCGGCAGGATCGTATATCCCATTCCCGCCACCTCAGGCGGAAAATTACCCGGACGGACGATATTCTTCGTCTCATCCAGGTATTCCCGTATTTCTCTTCTTTTGAACGTGTGGTTTCCTGTCGTTATACAGTCCACGCCGTATTTGATCAGTTCATTCGCCGTTTTTACGTCAATGCCGTTCGTCGCTGCGCTGTTCTCTCCGTTGCACACGACGAAATCGATCTCGTTTCTCCGGCGGATATCGAACAGCTCACGCGTTATACGCGCCGCCGCGTTCGGCCCTGCAACGTCGCCGAGCGCAAGTATCCTGAAGATCATCCGATGCTCATTTCCAGAGCGTGAGATCCGCTCCGCTGTAGTAGTGTTTTATAATGAATTTATAGTCCTTGCCCTGCTCCGCGTAGATGCCGGCGCCGTACTGGCTCATACCGACGCCGTGGCCCCAGCCGTAAACGTCGAATATGAACGTGTCAGAATCGCGGTCATACTTTACCGTGTAGTTCGTCGCCGCGAGACTGAACAGGCTCTTTGAGCTCTGACCGGAGAAGGACGCGCTGCCGACTCTGAGTATCTTCACTCTGCCGTTCTCGTTGAGGGTTATCGACATCCAGTCGGCGGGGTCATCCGGGAAGGTCGCGTCGGAGTCTCTTGACAGGACTTTCTTTTTGACCTCGGCGGACGTGTATTTCTTCTGAGAATAGACGTTGTACGTATCCTTGGTCTCAGGCGTCGTGACGCCGGTGAGACAAGGCAGACCGCCGCCCCATACGTTCGCCATGGAGTCCGTCATGCCGTAGGAGCACGCGTGGAACACAGCCTCGACGGGCTTGCCTTCCCACGTGATTATTATGCCGGACGTCTCGATGACTGCCTGCTTTATTTTTGCGTAGATCTCCCTTGTGTATTCCTTGTCGGACCACGAAGCGAGCGCCGATTCATAGCTTCTGTACGACTGGCAATGGCCGGAGCTCGTGCATACGTCCGCGCCCTCTGGCCCGTGCGACGATGAGTGATAATAAGAGCTTGACTGAGATTTGTATATCGCGAACGTTCTGCTCGCGACCGCCTGTGCCTTCAGCGCCTCGATCCCGTATCTGAGCGGCATTTCGGCGGCGATAACGCCGACGATATAGTCGCCCATCAGCATCGTCTCATATTTTCCGGTCGATTTTATATATACCTTTATATATTTTGCGTCGCAGCCGACGTATCCGCCGCTCGTGTTTTCATCCGGGTCGTTTGACGGCGCGGTCGTTTCCGGTACCGTCGTCTCCCGAGCGGTGGTCACGGGCGCCGTAGTCACGGGCGCCGTTGTCTCGGGCGCTGTGGTCACGGGAGCCGTGGTCGTGGGCGCGGTCGTCTCCGGCACCGTCGTCACGTTATCGGACGTTTCCGGGGCGGCGGACGCTTCTTCCGTGTCAGTGACGGCGCCGAGCATACGCTCCTCGTCCTCCTGCCATTCGGTCACGTACTCCTTCAGATACAGGTATCTGTCCGCGAATTCGTCATATGTCTGATATCCGCTGTATGTTTTTACCGGATATTCCGTCTCGGAAGGCTCCGTTTCCGGGGCGAGCTCCTCGGGGATATGAGGAAGCCCCTCTTCCGTCCTGACGGTATCCACCGGCACGTGTTCCGGCGCCTTTACCGCTGTCTTGTATGTAAGCGTTATCACGGACGGCACTATCAGCGCCATCGCTAGAAACACTCCGCAAAGTGATATAAGCCTTTTCAAAACTCTGTTCCTTTTCTTATAGAATAACGGGTCACCCGAGTTCCCAGACGATCTTGTTCTCCTTAAAGGTGCCTTCATACGTCCTTCCGGACGTCCAGTAATACGTTCCGTGACCGTCCATCATGTTCGCCTTGAACTCTCCCGTGTAATATTCTCCGTTCTGCCAGGTATACGTCCCCGTGCCTTCTCTCACGTCACGGACGAACGTGCCCTCGTATTTGTCTCCGTTCGGGTACACATAGACTCCCGTGCCGTCCTTTACGTCGTTTACGAACGTGCCGATATAGCTCGAGCCGTTCGACCAGGTGCACGAGCCCTCGCCGTTCTTCATATCGGAGGCGAAGCCGCCTTCGTAAACGGAGCCGTCGGACCAGGTGTATTTGCCCTTGCCGTCACGCTTGCCGTTTTTCATGAAGCCCTCGTATCTGTCGCCGATGACGGGCGAATAAACGTACGTCCCGTATCCGGTCATGTCCCCCATGACGAAATCCCCGTCATAATACTCGCCCGACGGGAACGTCAGCCTGCCCTTGCCGTCGGGGATCAGATCCGTCGTCTCGCCGACGTATTCCGATTTGTCCGAATACGTTATCCTGTTGTTTTTCATATCCACGTCCGCTTTTGTGCCGTCGGCGAAGTAGACCGTGCCGGTCATGGGCTGACCGTCCTTTCCGACCTTGCCGAAGAAACGCGTCTCGCCCGACTCCGACGCGTATCTTATGATCCTGTAACCGGACAGATAGATCACCAGATACACGAGCCCGAGGAGCACAAGTGCGAGCGCAAGCACTATCAGGACCGCTTTTATGGCTTTACTTACTTTTATTTCCTTGATTTTCACTTTGAGTCTCCGTTTTTTCCGTCTTTTTTCTCTTCGTCTGTTATATGATATTCGGCAAAGGCGCCGATTATCACATCACGAAATGAAAGACGAGAACATTTCGACTATCGCCGGGACGACGAGAAGACACACAGCCGCGACGATGACGAAAATGAGCACCCCGAATATCGCTGAGCCGACGCCGGTGCCGCGCTTCGAGAACATATTGTCCGCCCTGAAGCTGAGATCCTCCGGGATATAGAACGACGTGGCGGACAGCTGCGCCGCGCGCTGTTTTCGCGTTTGCTTTCCCGCGGGCGCACCGTCCGGCGCGATCTGCCGAAGGACGCTTGCGTAGGTCCTGCCGTTCATTATCGCCCGGCGGACAAAGAAGTTTTTGTCGAATTTCGTACTGTCAAGCCTTATCGCGCTGTCCTCATCCTTCGCGCCGCTTTCAAGAAGAAATCTCACGAAAGAGCCGAGCACGTATTTGTGATAAAGAGAAACGAGCGCGGCGGCGACAACGCCGATGAACAGGCATATTATTATGACGTATACGTTCTTGGCGTATCCCGGATATGATATGAGGGCGAACGGAAACGTTTTCATGGGTACTCCGTATAAACAATGGCGGCAAAACACAACATTAGGTTCAATTCATGTTGTGCCGCACTATATGTAGCGTTTTTGCCGTTTTTGTGGTTCTTTTGCTATACATTGACAGGGCTATTATAACCCCTATATGTATATTTGGGTTGATATTTTTATGAACTCAGTTTAAAATTTGAGTATCAAAAGTCGAAAACATCGTCTCCGAAGATGCGTTTGAGCAGCGATTCGAGGTCGTCGTTGTCGCCGTAGCTGATCTCAAGAGTGTGCTTTTTGCCTTTATTTATAGTCACTTTTCTGCCGATTATAGAGAACATACGTTCGCGCAAGGCGGTCTCATAGCTCTTGGTCTGAGGATCCACAGGCGTCACCGGCGCCGGTTCTTTAAGCTTCTTTACATACGACTCCGTTGCTCTGACGGTCAGATTGAGCTTTATGACCGTCTCCGCCGCCTGTTTCATTACGTTTTCGTCGTCAAGCCCGGCGATCACCTTTGCGTGCCCGTCTGTCAGCTTTCCTTCCGCGACGTATTCCCTGATCGTCTCCGGAAGATCAAGGAGACGGAGCGAATTCGCGACGGACGACCTCGGCTTTCCTATCCGTTCGGCAAGCTGCTGCTGCGTCAGAGAAAAATCGTCTATCAGCGCCTTGTACGCCTGAGCAATTTCGATCGGGTTGAGGTCGGCGCGCTGTATGTTTTCGATCAGAGCGACTTCAGCCGCTTCCGCGCTCGTGAGCTCCGTGATTATAACAGGCACTTCGTTCAGTCCTGCGAGCTTCGCCGCGCGGTATCTGCGTTCGCCTGCGACGATAACGTAAAAGCCGTCTCCCGCCGATCTGACGATTATCGGCTGGATCACACCGTGCGCCTTTACCGATTCGGCAAGCTCCGCTATCGCCTCCTCGTCAAAATTCTTTCTCGGCTGATTTTTATTTACCTCTATGTCGGAAATGCTGAGAACAGATACGCCTCCGGTCTGTTCCACCGAATTGGATTCGAACAACGCGTCAAGTCCGCGTCCCATTGCTTTCTTTTTCGTTGCCATATTTTCCTCCGTGTTGATCACATAATAATAGAATAATATATATAAAGAGCCGTCACAAATATCTGACATATCATGATTGTTCCACGTGGAACAATCAAGGCGCGTAACATACGGAATGTTCCACGTGGAACATTACATCCCTATCCGTTTCATGATCTCCTTTGCCACTGCGTTATAAGCTTCGGCGCCTTTACCGTGCTTTTCATAGTACTGTATCGGTTCGCCGAAGCCGGGGGCTTCGGAAATCTTAACGCTCCGCGGGATCGTCGTGGACAAGAGCTTGCCGGCGTAGTATCTCTTCAACTCGGCGGCGACCTCCTGAGACAGATTCAGTCTGCCGTTATACATCGTTATAAGTATCCCGATAAGCTCAAGCGACGGGTTGTAACGCCGCTTTACCTCTTTCACTGTCATCAGCAGCTGTGTGAGGCCTTCAAGCGAGAAATACTCACAAAGCATCGGCACGATTATTCCGTCAGCAGCTACAAGCGCGTTCACTGTTATCAATCCGAGAGACGGCGGACAATCTATGACGGTCAGATCATATTTATCGCTTATCTGTGCGAGCGCCTTTTTCATCCTTGCCTCTCGTGATTCGGCGTCAACGAGCTCGAATTCTGCGCCGGCAAGGCTGATATTCGACGGCATTATGTAAAGCCCGTCGAATTCCGTTTTTATGACGGCGGAGGCGGGATCCGTGCGTGATATAAGTACGTCATACGTCGACGCCGTCATCGTTTTCTTGTTGACGCCGACGCCGCTCGTCGTATTTCCCTGCGGGTCGCAGTCTACAAGTAATACCTTTTTGCCCGTCAGCGCGACAGCCGCGGCTGTATTTATCGCGGATGTTGATTTTCCGACTCCGCCCTTCTGATTTGCAAACGCTATTATCTTACCCATTTTTTCCGTCCTCCGCGTCGTCGAGCTCAATTATCTCTGTTTTAAGTCCGTCATCGACGTTTTCTTCATCCGATTCGATCGTTTCCGGTATTTCAGCGGTCTCTTCCGCTGTATCCGGCGTTTTTTTGTCGTTTTTCTGCTTTTTTGCTGTTTTTTTCTTCTTTGACGGCCCATTTATCCTGAATGCAAGCAGATCGAGAGGTCTCGCCAGCTCGTTCATTATGAGTACAGCCGGGTACGCTCCGTCGTAAAATACGCCGGTATACCTGAACAGCACCGTCAGACCGCCGCATCCGATCCCGAAAAATATCTGTCCGAGCCCGGTACACGGTGACGTGGCATGGTCAGTCGCCATAAAGAACGCCGCGAAAAGCACTCCGCCCGACAGTATCGAATACACCGCGTAGCTTGAATCTATATCGATCCTCGGGAAAAGATACGTTATCAGAACGACGGTAAGGGCGAATGAAACGGGTATTTTGTATGAGATTATCCCGCGTATTATCAGAAAAACGCCGCCGAGCAGTATGAGAAGGGCCGAAATTTCACCGATATTTCCGGCGCATTTGCCGTAAAGCAGCTCAAAAACAGACTCGTTCGGGAATCTTCCGTCGTTCAGGGCGGTCATCGCCGTCTCGGACGCGAGAGAAGGATCGACGTTTCCGAACAGCGGGAGCTGAACGCCCGGCGCGGTGTAGATCATCATCCTGCCGAATATCAGCATGATCAGAGTTCTTGCAAACAGCGCGGGGTTCAGAAAGTTGTTCCCGGGTCCGCCGGAGAGCTGTTTTATCAGCATCGCCGCAAAGCCGCCCGCGGCGGGGATCCACAGCGGCGTCGCCGCCGGAAGCGTCAGAGCGAGCATCAGTCCGGATATGACCGCGGTCAGATCCGATATCAGCGGCTTTTTATAGATCAGCAGTGTCAGAAGCGCGTCCGAGGCGACGCAGGAAGCGACGCTTATCCCCGTAATGATCAGCACGCGCAGCCCGAAGAGGTATACGGCCCAGATCAGCGCCGGCGTGACGGCGGCGGCTACATGGAGCATTATCCCGCGGATCGACGGTGATCCGCTGATAAAAGGGCCGCTCCTGCCGCGCTTGATCACTGTCATATCTCTTTTCAGCAGTTTATTTATATTCATAACCGTTATTCTTCCGTATTTATTGAAAGTCTTTGTTTCGCCTGTTTTATCAGCTTTTTGATCGGTATATACGCCGGGCAGACGAAGTCGCAGCAGCCGCATCCGGTACAGGCGTTCATGCTGTAATCGGCGCACACTCGGTATTTTTTCTTCATCGACATGGCGGCGAGGTAATACGGCATGATTTTTGACGGGCAGACGGCGACGCAGCGTCCGCAGTGTGTGCACGGCGACATCTCCGGGATAGCTTTTCCGTCCTTCGCGTATATCACGCTCACGGCGTCGGTCAGGTTATCCGTCGGTTCGTCGGCGTTTTTACAGGCGCGCCCTCTCAGAAGGCCGCCAAGAACTATGCGCTCCGCGCGTTCGTGATCGACGGAACAGTAATCGAGGATCTCGGAGACCGGTACTCCGACCGGGCAGATCACGTTGCTGTCACCGACGGAAACGACCGTTTCACAGTACGGGACGCCGTATACGACGGCCCTGTAAGCCGCGGCGGCAGTCTCCGCGTCTATCACACAGCAGAGCGATCTCTCCGGGTGCCCGGCGTCAGACAGTCTGACGCCCGTAACGGCGTAAATGAGTGAAAGCTCCTCGTCCTGCGGGTATTTCCGCTTGACCTTTCTGAGCTCGAAAAGCGGATCCTTGCGGATCAACGGCAAAAGAACGTCGCACACGGGGCTGTCCTTTTCAGCGGCTATCTCGCATCTGCGGACGTCAAGCGCGCGCATCAACAGCTTTACCCCGGAAATGACGGTCCCCGGATCCTCGCAGATCCGCGCCCTTCTGCCGGTCACCCCCGGCTCGCTCTCGCAGCAGTTGAGGATGAATCTCGAGGTCTTTCCTTCCGTCGCGAGTATCCTGCGGAAGATCCATCCGGCGCTTCCGCGGCACGGTATCGCGGCATTTTTCAGTATATCACAGATCATTTCGGGCGAAAGCCCGTCAAGCGTCCCGTCAAATCCCGCGAGCTCCGCTCGTCTTCCCGAGCCGTCCGACTCTATGACGATGCCGACGGTCCTATCCTTTTCCGTCAGTATCTCCGAAACGCGTCCGGCGATCCCGGAATATACCGGGATAACGTCGCCGCGGTCGATAAAGGATCCGACGCTCTGATACGCCGCAACCGCCTCACCAGGCGACACGGCGCACTCAAACAGGGTAACGCCGTCATCCGGCGCTCTCAGGACGATCCTTCCGGGGTCGGGCAGCTTTGTTATCTTTCCGTTCGGGATCCGGCTGCTGCTCGAAAGGTCGAGGCCGCCGGAGAATGTGTAAGCCATTGCATCAGCTCCGTTTCAAATGCTGTTTTCCGTATTATACGTTATTTTTATTATATCACCTATAGGTCATCATTACAATGAACTGCGCCTCTTATTTTATAAATATTTTATAAATATTTTTGTATAAATGCCGCAAAAGGCGACGTTTTGACGTATCCGGCTTTCAATTTTTGCTTTTGCTATTGCATTTTATAAAAAATTCTGTTATAATATTTCCCGACCACTGAAAGGAGTGTTTTTATGTATCGTATTGGTATCGACCTCGGCGGGACCAAGATCGCCGCGGCGCTTGTAGATGAAGAAAACAGGATCGTAAAGAAGCTTTCCGTGCCGACAGATCCCGAACGCGGGAGCGACTGCGTGGCGGAAAACATTTCCCGGCTCGCACTCGGGCTTTGCGGGGAGGCGGGCGTTTCCGCAGGCGACATACCGTTCATGGGCATAGCCGCGCCGGGAGCGATAAACCCTGAAACCGGGTATATCGAGCGCGCTCACAACCTTATGATGGAGCACTTCCCGATAGCCGATAAGGTCAGAAGCCTCACCGGTATAAAGGATATACGCGTTGAAAACGACGCGAACGCCGCGGCGCTGGGCGAAGCGGTCGCCGGAGCAGCGAAGGGAAGCAGATATTCCGTAATGATAACGCTCGGCACCGGAGTCGGCGGCGGATTCATAATCGAAGGCAAGGTATACTCCGGCTTCAATTACACGGGCGGCGAATTCGGGCACATGGTCATCCGCGCCGGAGGAAGGCAGTGCAACTGCGGCAGAAAAGGCTGCTGGGAGGCGTACAGCTCCGCCACGGCGCTCATCGCGATGACGCGTGAGGCGATGGACGGGGATCCCGGCTCGGAGCTGCACAAGGTCGCGGCGGAGCTCGGCAAGGTCAGCGGAAAAACGGCGTTCATAGCGGCGAGACGCGGGGACGCGACGGCTCAGAAGGTCGTCGATCACTACATTGAGATGCTCGCGTGCGGCATAGTAAACGTGATAAACCTGCTTCAGCCGGACGTGCTCAGCATCGGCGGAGGCATTTCGAACGAAGGCGACGGGCTCATGATCCCGCTTCAGAAGCAGATAGACCGCGAGATCTTCATCCACGGCATAGGAAAGTCGACGGAGATCAGGATAGCGAAGCTCGGCAACGACGCCGGCCTCATCGGCGCCGCAAATCTCTGACGGGAGGCCTCTGATGCTTAAGGAAAAACGTTTTCTCATACCGGTCATCGTGTTATACGTCGTGCTGATCACGATCATGATCGTCACCGCCGTGAAGCCGGCGATTGATTATGACGTTTCCCGCGCCCTGACGTCGGGCGGCAGCGTAACATATACGATCGGAAACATACTCGAAATATGGGCGGAGCCCGTGACTCTTCTGCCGATGTGCTTCATAATCGCCGCGGCGTCCGTGTTCTGCATCCGTTCAAAGGCGAAGGGCAGGCTTTCGATGATACTCGGCTCGGGGCTGATGTTCGCCTGCGCGGTGCTCTCATACCAGGTTGTTTACAGGATAGTGAAATATCACTGCAAGCTGGTCGACATCACGCAGCCCTGGACTGTCTCACCCGGCCCGTTCGCCACGGACAAGCCGTGGGTAAAAGCCGTCTGCGCTCTGGCGGGGCTTCTTATCGCGTGCCTGTTCGTTTATATCGCCTCGAGGATCCCGTTCGATACGCTCAAAAAAACGGCGCGCGTCCTCGCTTTCTGCGTGATCTGCCTGCTCGCCGAGCTCGCGATAATCGAGGGGATGAAGCTCGTTTTCGGAAGGATGAGATACAGGGATTGGATCTCAGCCGACAGAAAGGTCGATATGTACCCCTGGTACCGTGTGAACGAAAAGCCGGCAAGCGACGCGTTCAAGTCATTCCCGTCCGGTCACACCGCAAACAGCTTCCTGATCATGCCGATGACGTTCTTCTTCGACGCGCTCGGAAAGAGAAGGGCAGGGAACGTCGTAAGGATCTGCCATCTCGTCTGGATGGCGGTCATCATGACGTCAAGGATCATGGCGGGAGCGCATTTTCTGTCCGACGTAGCGTGCGGTATGCTCGTGTCGCTGACGATAGTGACCGTGTGCGGAGCGATCATTTTCCGCAAAAAGGCGCCCGGCGAAGCGTAAAGACAGTGATCTACATGATGCAAAAAACGCCTTCGGGCGTTTTTTGCATCAATATACAGCTCGTCGGAACTACATTTAGAGGCGGATCGGACGAGCCCGAAATTTTTTTGATTTTTTTTGAAAAAGCCCTTGACAATTCGTCTTTCATATGCTATAATACCAACCGTCGCACGACGAGGCCCGGTAATGGGAGCATAGCTCAGCTGGGAGAGCACATGCCTTACAAGCATGGGGTCACAGGTTCGAGCCCTGTTGTTCCCACCAAGTCTTTTTACGGCCCGGTAGTTCAGTTGGTTAGAACGCTAGCCTGTCACGCTAGAGGTCAGGGGTTCGAGCCCCCTTCGGGTCGCCAAGTTTGCCTCTGTAGCTCAGTTGGTAGAGCAGGGGACTGAAAATCCCCGTGTCGTTGGTTCAATTCCGACCGGAGGCACCACGTGCTCCGCCAACAGGCAGAGTGCGTACCTGCGGATTTAGCTCATTTGGTAGAGCGCGACCTTGCCAAGGTCGAGGTGGCGGGTTCGAGCCCCGTAATCCGCTCCATCAGATGAGCTTCGAGAGATCGAAGCTCATTTTCATACGGCGCCATAGCCAAGCGGTAAGGCAGAGGTCTGCAAAACCTTCATTCCCCGGTCCGATTCCGGGTGGCGCCTCCAAAAATCCTGCGCAAGCAGGATTTTTCCTTATTCACTATTCACTCTTCACTCTTCACTAACAGATGACAGAAAGCCCCGAGCCAAGAGTGAAATTCTCGGGTTTGGGGCTTTCTGTTTCTGTTCTTCTGCGCTCTGTTCGTGCGAACGGATCTGCTCTTTTCAGCCTGCGGTTTTTAAGCTGCGTTCAGGATCCGCATGAACTCTTCTCCCGTGATGGTTTCGTGCTCGTACAGATAGGACGCCAGCTCATCCAACTTACCGCGATTGTCTTTCAGAATGTTCAGCGCTTTTTCGTGCTGCCTCCGTACCAGTTCGACAACCTGCGCATCGATCCTGCTTTGCGTTTCGGCGGAGCAGGCCAGGGACGTATCGCCGCCAAGATACTGATTCGTGACGGTCTCCATGGCGACCATGTCAAAATCCTCACTCATTCCGTAGCGGGTGATCATGGCGCGGGCAAGCTTCGTCGCCTGCTCGATGTCGTTGGCGGCTCCGGTGGTAATGGAACCGAATACCAGTTCCTCCGCCGCCCGGCCGCCGGTGAATGTTGCGATCTTGTTCTCCAGCTCCTGCTTGTTCATCAGATAGTGGTTTTTTCGGGCGTTTTACTTCCTGCATACAGGGTTCCTCCTAAATATTACGAAAATCGAGTAGGCGCTAACAAGTAGTACCTCTCACACCACCGTACGTGCCGTTCGGCATACGGCGGTTCAATTCAAGTAATAATCCAAGCAACAAAGG